>NZ_QEQT01000090.1:0-34753 GCF_003311655.1 Prauserella sp. PE36
CGCAGGCATGGTGGCCTTCACTGCGTTGAACGCAGGCATGGTGGCCTTCACTGCGGCCGGGTCGACGCGGACGCTCAGTACTCGCCGTGCACGAGGTTGTCGGGCAACTCACCCTGCACGTAGCGCTCGATCTCCGCCACCGCCACCGCGTAGGACCGCCGTCGCGCGCCGCTCACCGATCCCGCCACGTGCGGCGTGATCAACACCCCCGGCACCGTCCACAGCGGATGGTCGCCGGGCAGCGGTTCCGGGTCGGTGACGTCGAGCGCGGCCCGCAGCCTGCCCGCCTTGAGCTCCGCCAGCAGCGCCTGGGTGTCCACCACCTGGCCTCGCGCCGCGTTCACCAGTATCGCGCCGTCGGGCATCGCAGCGAGGAACGCCGCGTCGACCATGCCCCGTGTGCGCGAGGTCAGCGGCACCAGTAACACCACCACGTCGGCGTCGGGCAGCAGTTCCGGCAGCTCATCGACGCCGTGCACGCCCTCCCTCGCGGAAAGGCCGACCATCGTGACCCGCGCGTCGAACGGCTCCAGCCTGCGGCGTAACGCGCCACCCACGTCGCCGGCACCGACCACGAGCACCCGCTTGCCCTGCAGGCTGTCTGTGCTCCTCGGTGCCCACGCGCGCTCGCCGCGCGCCTCGGCGAACGCGTCCAGCTCGCGGTACATCGACAGCAACGCCGCCACCGCCCATTCGGCCGTCGCCCCACTGTGGGCGCCCCGGCAGGTGGCGAGCAGCACACCGTCGGGCAGCACGTTCACCCAGGTCTCGGCACCCGCGCTGAGCAGCTGGATCAACCGCAGTCTCGGCAACCCGGCAAGCAGCGACTCCGCGCGCTGGGCCGCGCCGGGCCCGGGAATCAGCACCTCCGCGTCGGCCGCCTCGGGTGGCAGCGGCTTGCCGGAGTCGTAGCGGACCGGCCGCACACCGTCGACCTCCGCGAGGGCCCGCATACCGTCGTCGTCGGGTACCAGCACCGTGATCGTCACAGGACCCATCGTGGCGCATCGCTCCCGACCCGCTTACTCGCGGTTCACGGTGGGCCGCCTAGTCTCGGGGACTGTGCTGATCCGGCCCCGGAGAAGGTCGTGGCCGCTGGCCCTGCTGGCCGGCGGCGCGTTGTTGCTGTCCGGCTGTGCCGAGTTCGACGACAGCGCGGCGAGCGAGAACTGGCAGCCCGCGCCCGAGCTGACCCCTGAGGCGGGCCCTCAGCCCGAGCTGCCCGAGGCGGGCACCCCTGCCGTACCCAGCGGTCCCCCGACGTCACAGACCCCCATTCCGCCCCCGGACGGCTGCAAGGACTTCGACAAGGCCGTGATCGCGACGTGCCTGGACACCGTGTCGGCGGTCGCTGCGCTGCCCACGGACGGCTCCACCATCGGCGCGCTGGCCGCCGAGCGCAAGAGCGGCCGCGTGTTCCTCGTCGGCGCCGATGCGGAGAAGTCCGAGTTCGCGAAGCTCGACGTGGTCGCCGCCGGCGACGGCGGGCTGACCGGGCTCGCGCTGTCGCCGACCTACGGCGAGGACGGGCTCGTGTTCGCCTACATCACCACGCCGACCGACAATCGGGTGGTCCGTTTCGCCGAGGGCCAGCCGCCGAAACCGGTGCTCACCGGCATCCCGAAGGGCCAGACCGGCAACCGCGGCGCATTGCTCACCGACGGCAACGGCTCCCTGCTCGTCGCCACGGGCGACGCGGGCAACCCCGCCTCGGCGGCCGATTCCAGCTCCCTCGCGGGCAAGGTCCTGCGGATCACCCCGGCCGGCCTGCCCGCCGAGGACAACCCGAGGCCGGACTCCCCCGTGCTGGCGAGCGGACTGCACAACCCCGGTGGGATGTGCAAGACCACCGACGGCTCCCGGCTGTGGGTCACCGACCAGGGCCCCGACAAGGACGCGCTGTACCGCATCCAGCCCGGCAGCGACCTGAGCGTGCCCGCGTGGACATGGCCCGACCGCCCCGGCGTCACGGGCTGCACCGACTGGACCGACGTGCTCGCAGTCGCCACCTCGACCGGCGCCAACGTGCAGAACCTGCCGCTCACCGAGGACGGTTCGGTCGGCGGAAAACCGCAGGTCACGATGGACGGAAACAACGGGACCAGCTACGGCAAGCTCGGGGCGCTCGACCCCGTGACGCCCGACGTCGCGGTGGCGGGCACGATCAACAAGGACGGCGGCACGCCGGTGTCCAGCGACGACCGCGTGGTGCTGGTGGTCCGCCAGCCCGCCTCCGGCTCCGGCCGCGACTAGGCGCACCCCGCGTGCAGTGGCCGCATGGGTGGTCCGCCCAGCCCGCCTCCGGCTCCGGCTCCGGCTCCGGCCGCGACTAGGCGCACCCCACTGCAGTGAAGGCCACCTTCACTGCATGGAATCAGACACAGCGGCGCGCAGCGCCTCCGGTTGGGTGGTGGTGGGAGACGGGTGGGCGCAGTGAAGGTGGCCTTCACTGCGGTCGGGGCTAACGGGTTCGGGGGAGTTTCCGGGGTCGGCGGGACTCGGCGCGGGCCTCGCGCAGGTCCAGGATCGCCGCCACCAGCGAGGCGAGCACCGCGAGCGCGGCCAGCCAGCGGCCGAGCCCGGCGTCCACCGACACGCCGCTCTCGGCGAGCAGCGCGCGTTCCTCGCCGCCGAACTGCCAGTCGATGAGCACCCAGCCGAGCACGAACGACACGAGCGCGACCGCCGAGGCGACCAGCCACAGGTGCGGCAGCCCGCCGGTACGCGCCGAGGGCACCCGGCCGAACGCCGCGACGGCGAGCCCGGCGAGCAGGAGCAGCAGCGGCGGGAACCAGGCGAAGAACGTCGAGTTCCACGCCGAGCGAGACACGTCGCCGCCCGGCAGCGACGACAGCGCAGCCTGCACCTCGGGGTTGTCCGCGCTGAGCACGGTCCACGGCAGGAACAACGTGACGAGCGCGAGCAGCCCGGCACCGAGGCCGAGCCACTCGCGCCAGGTGACGCGGGACAACAACGCGATCAGGCGCCCACGCGCTCGAGGATCAGCTCGCGCACGCGCTTGGCGTCCGCCTGTCCCTTGGTTGCCTTCATGACGGCGCCGACGATCGCACCGGCCGCCTGCACCTTGCCACCGCGGATCTTCTCCGCGACGTCCGGCTGCGCCGCCAGCGCTTCGTCGACCGCCGTGAGCAGGGCCGAGTCGTCGGAGACGACCTTGAGGCCGCGGTTGGCCACCACCTCGTCCGGCTCGCCCTCACCGGCCAGCACACCCTGCACGACCTCGCGGGCGAGCTTGTTGGTCAGCTCGCCGGACTTCACCAGCTCGATCACGCGGGCCACGTGGACCGGGGTGATCGCCAGATCTGCCAGCTCCACGTCGCGGGTGTTGGCCTGCTGAGTCAGGTACTGCACCCACCAGCTGCGGGCCTCGCCCGGCTCGGCACCGGCGTCGACCGTCGCGGCGACGAGGTCGGCGGCCCCGGTGTTGACGAGGTCGCGCAGCTCCTCGTCGGTGAGGTTCCACTCGGCCTGGATGCGCTTGCGGCGCTCCCACGGCAGCTCCGGGATCGTCGCGCGCAGCTCCTCGACCCACTCGCGGCTCGGCGCGATCGGCACCAGGTCGGGCTCGGGGAAGTACCGGTAGTCCTCGGCGGTCTCCTTGGTGCGGCCCGCCGACGTGCTGCCGTCGGCCTCCTGGAAGTGCCGGGTCTCCTGGGTCACCGTGCCGCCGGAGGCCAGCACCGCCGCCTGCCTCGTCATCTCGTAGCGCACGGCGCGCTCGACGCTGCGCAGCGAGTTCACGTTCTTCGTCTCGGTGCGGGTGCCGAACTCGCTCGTGCCCTTCGGCATGAGCGACACGTTCGCGTCGCAGCGCAGCGAGCCCTGGTCCATGCGGACATCGGAGACGTCCATGGCCCGCAGCAGGTCACGCAGCGCGGTCACGTACGCGCGGGCCACCTCCGGGGCTCGCTCCCCCATGCCCACGATCGGCTTGGTGACGATCTCGATCAGCGGCACGCCCGCGCGGTTGTAGTCGAGCAGCGAGTGCTCAGCGCCATGGATACGGCCGGTGGCGCCGCCGACGTGCAGCGACTTGCCGGTGTCCTCCTCCATGTGCGCGCGCTCGATGTCCACGCGCACCACCTCGCCGTCGTCGAGCACGACATCGAGGTGGCCGTTGAAGGCGATCGGCTCGTCGTACTGCGAGGTCTGGAAGTTCTTCGGCATGTCGGGATAGAAGTAGTTCTTCCTGGCGAACCGGCACCACTCCGCGATCTCGCAGTTCAGCGCCAGCCCGATGCGGATCGCCGACTCCACCGCCCTGCCGTTGACCACCGGCAGCGCGCCGGGCAGACCGAGGCACGTCGGGCAGACGTGGGTGTTGGGCTCTCCGCCGAACAGGTTGGGGCAGCCGCAGAACATCTTGGTCTTCGTGGACAGCTCGACGTGCACCTCGAGCCCCAGCACCGGGTCGTAGCGTTCGACGACCTCGGCGTAGTCCATCAGGTCGACAACGGCGGTCATTTCGTCGCCTCCGCGGTAACGAGTACGTCGGCGGTCACGCCGAGACCCCCTTCAGTTCAGGAATGCGGTCCAGCAACGGTCCGCGCGCCACCTCGTAGGCCGCACCGACGCGGTAGAGCCGGTCGTCGGCGAGCGCGGGCGCCATGATCTGCAGCCCCACCGGCAGACCGTCCTCGTCGGACAGTCCACTCGGGACGCTCATCGCGGCGTTTCCGGCCAGGTTGGCCGGGATGGTGCACAGGTCGGCGAGGTACATCGCCAGCGGGTCGTCCACGCGCTCGCCGATCTTGAACGCCGTGGTGGGCGTGGTGGGCGACACGAGCACGTCGACCTTCTCGAACGCGGCGGAGAAGTCACGCGTGATCAGCGTGCGCACCTTCTGCGCCGAGCCGTAGTAGGCGTCGTAGTAGCCCGACGAGAGCGCGTAGGTGCCGAGCATGATGCGACGCTTGACCTCAGCGCCGAACCCGGCCTCGCGGGTCAGCGACATGACCTCCTCGGCACTGTGCGTGCCGTCGTCGGCCACGCGCAGGCCGTAGCGCATGGCGTCGAACCGCGCCAGGTTGGAGGAGCACTCGCTCGGCGCGATGAGGTAGTACGCGGGCAGCGCGTAGGTGAAGTTCGGGCAGGACACCTCGACCACCTCGGCGCCCAGGTCCTTGAGCTGCGCGACCGCGGCCTCGAAGGAACGCTGCACACCCGGCTGGTAGCCCTCGCCGGAGAACTCCGCGACCACGCCGACCTTCACGCCAGTGAGGTCGCCCTTGAGCCCCGCCCTCGCGGCGGTGACGACGGGCGGCACGGGCGCGTCGATCGACGTCGAGTCCATCGGGTCGTGCCCGGCGATCACCTCGTGCAGCAGCGCCGCGTCGAGCACCGAGCGCGCGCACGGACCGGCCTGGTCGAGCGAGGACGAGAACGCCACGAGCCCGTAGCGCGAGACACCACCGTAGGTGGGCTTCACACCGACCGTGCCGGTGACGGCGGCGGGCTGGCGGATCGAGCCGCCGGTGTCGGTGCCGATCGCCAGCGGCGCCTCGAACGCGGCCAGCGAGGCCGAGGAGCCGCCGCCGGAGCCGCCGGGGATGCGCTCGCGGTCCCACGGGTTGCGGGTGGGCCCGTACGCCGAGTTCTCGGTGGAGGAGCCCATCGCGAACTCGTCCATGTTCGTCTTGCCGAGGATCACGACGCCCGCCTCGCGCAGTCTGCGCGTCACCGTGGCGTCGTAGGGCGGCAGCCAGTTCTCGAGCGTCTTCGACCCGCACGTGGTGGGCACGCCCTTGGTGGTCAGCACGTCCTTGAGCGCGAGCGGCACGCCCGCGATCGGCGACACGGGCTCGCGGCCCTCGGCGAGGTCGCCGTCGACCTTGCGGGCGGCGGCGAGCGCGCCCTCGGTGTCGACGTGCAGGAACGCGTTGACGGCGCCGTCCACCTCGGCGATGCGGTCGAGGTGCGCCTTGGTCGCCTCGACCGAGGTGATCTCCTGCTTGTGGATCTTCGCGGCGAGCTCGCTCGCGGTGAGCCTGGTCAGGTCGGTCACTGTTCTTCCCCCAGAATGCGCGGTACCCGGAACCTGCCCTCTTCGGCCGCGGGCGCGCCGGAGAGCGCCTGCTCCTGGCTGAGGCTCGGCCGGATCTCGTCGGCGCGGAACACGTTGGTCAGCGGCACGGCGTGCGAGGTCGGCGGGATGTCGTCCGCCGCGACCTCACCGACCTTGGCCACCGCGTCGAGGATCTGGTCGAGCTGGCCTGCGAAGACGTCCAGCTCCTTCTCGGTGACGGCCAGCCTGGCCAGCTTGGCGAGGTGCGCGACCTCGTCGCGGGAGATATTCGACACGCGGGTGACTCCGGAAGGGGATTCGGGTGTTCCTCCCGGCAGTCTATGGCGTGCGGCGGACCGGGCTCGACCGGGTTGTTCGCCCGGCAGCGGGCACACTGTGCACGTGGCCACGCCGGCGGTGGCTGCGCGCGCCGTCCGCGTTCTGTCACAATCATCGGCCGGCATACGCGCTCCACGGCAAGGAGGGAGTGCCCGAGGAGACGACAGGTCTGAAAGCTGCGGTGAGCTGCTTGAATGAGGTGAGGAAGCTGTCCGGGACCGGCACCGGTGCCACCTGTGGCCGGACGAGGACCGAGAGGGGCTCAGGGTGTCGTTCCTGATCAGGGTTCAGCTCCCCGACAGCCCGGGCACGCTGGGAGCCGTGGCCACCGCGCTGGGCCTCGCCGGAGCCGACATCCTCAGCGTCGACGTGGTCGAGCGCGGCAGCGGCGTCGCCATCGACGACCTGGTGGTGGAGCTGCCCTCGGGCAGGCTGCCCG
This sequence comes from Prauserella sp. PE36, assembly GCF_003311655.1. Lineage (NCBI taxonomy): Bacteria > Bacillati > Actinomycetota > Actinomycetes > Pseudonocardiales > Pseudonocardiaceae > Prauserella > Prauserella sp. PE36. Next base: position 6,804 of record NZ_QEQT01000090.1, read on the forward strand.
ACGCGCTGATCACCGCGGCCGAGAGCGTCGAGGGCGTCGAGGTCGACGCCGTGCGCCCCTACGCCGGGGTGCTCGACACCCACCGCGAGCTGGAGCTCGTCGAGGAGATCGCCGCGCAGCCGGCCACGGGCCTCGACCTGCTCGCGGAGGGCGTCCCGAAGATCATCCGGGCGGGCTGGTCGGTGGTCGTGCAGCACAGCGACGACGGGGTGGAGCCGCTGGCCTCGTCCAGCGCCGCCCCGGAGACGGCGATCAAGGACATGCCGTGGCTGCCGCTCGAGCGCGCGACCGTGCTGGACGGCGAGGAGTCGTGGGTGCCCCCGACCTGGCAGGAGCTGGGCACCGAGCTGGCCGCGACGCCGCTGGGCAAGCCGGACCGGGCGCTGCTGGTGGGCCGCCCCGGCGGGCCGATGTTCCGCGCCGCGGAGGTCGCCCGCCTCGCTCACCTCGCCGGCATCGTCGCGGTGGTGCTCGACAGCTGAGCCGGGAGGCTCAGAGGTCGAGCAGCGGTTCCGTGCGCAGCTTGGGAGCGACCGCGGCGATCCGCTCGTAATCGCGATCGCGATGCACAAGAACGGCGCCGCGACGCAGAGCGACGGCGGCGATCAGCGTGTCGATCGACGACCGCACGGTGTGACCCGACTCGCGGACGGCTCGGTACAAGTGAGCCGCCTGATGGAAGTCGAGCTGCGGATCGATGTCCAGCCGCACGAGCCCATCGAAGACCCGCTCGACCCGGCCGACAGCCGCCGAATGAACGCCCTGCAGGACCTCCATGGCGACCGGCTGCGTCGTCGCAAGGTAGGCGGGCGCTTCCTTGAGCTCCGCCAAGCGTGCCGTCGCCTTGCCTTCCCGAGCACGCATCCAGTCGATCCACACACCGGAATCGATCAGGTGGAGTGCCACTTGTGCTCCGGATCCGTGCCGCGGCGCATCTCCTCGAGGTCGCCTTCCCAGCCGATGCCCCGCAACGACTCGATGTCATCAGGGGTGATCGTCGGCGTCACTTTGCGCAGAGCGAAGTCCACGGCTTCCCGCTTGGTGCCCAAGCCATACCGGCGCATCACTTCGGCGACCAGATCGTCGTCGATGTCTATGTTCGTCCGGCTCATACACAAAGTGTACACACCGAAGGTGTATGGGACTCAGAGTTCGAGGGCGTAGGCCAGCAGGGTCACGCTCGGCACCGGCGTCCAGTCGCGGTCCGGCAGGCGGCGGAAGCCGAGTCGCTCGTACAGCCGGTGCGCGGTTCTCATCGCCGCCAGGCTGCACAGCACCACCCGCGACGCGCCCAGCTCGCGGGCTCGGTCGAGCACGGCTCTGGTCAGCGCCTCGCCGACCCCTCGGCCACGTGCCCGCTCGGCCACCGCGAGCATCCGGAACTCCAGCTCGCCCTCGCGCGAGATCTCCGCGTAGCGGGAGCCGTGGGTCGCCACGGTGACCGTGCCCAGCAGCGCGCCCGAGGCGTCGACCGCGGCCAGCAGCTCGGCGTGCTCGGCCCGGTGGGCGGCGTCGCGCAGCTCGTCGGCGTAGGACTCGCCCGCGTCGTGGTCGAGCAGCCCGTCCGCCTCGTACGCGGCCACCGTGAGCTCCCCGAGCTCGGCCAGCTCGCCGGGCAGCGCGCGCCGGACCGTGATCTCACTCATCGCCGTCGCCCGTCGCCTCGGCGACCTCGCGCGCCGCGTCGGGGCCCTGGTCGAGCAGCACGCGGAAGCCGTTCTCGTTCAGCACCGGCACCTTGAGCTGCACGGCCTTGTCGTACTTCGATCCCGGCGCGTCGCCGACCACCACGAACGCGGTCTTCTTCGAGACCGAGCCCGCAGCCTTCCCGCCGCGGGCCATGATCGCCTCCTTGGCCTCGTCGCGGGAGAACGTCTCGAGCGAGCCGGTGACGACGATCGAGAGTCCCTCCAGGTTGCGCGGGATCGAGGTGTCGCGCTCCTCCTCCATCCGCACGCCCGCGCGGCGCCACTTCTCGACGATCTCGCGGTGCCAGTCCACGGCGAACCACTCGCGGACCGCCTTGGCGATGGTGGGACCGACGCCGTCGACGTCGGCCAGCTCCTCCTCGCTTGCGTCGTCGATGCGCTGGATGGAGCCGAACTCCCGCGCGAGCGCCTGCGCGGCGGTGGGGCCGACGTGCCGGATCGACAGGCCGACGATCACCTTCCACAGTGGACGGTCCTTGGCCGAGTCGAGGTTGGCGAGCAGCCGGGCGCCGTTGGCGGAAAGTTCACCCGCCTTGGTGACGAACAGGTCGACCTGGAGCAGCTTCTCCTCGTCCAGCTCGAAGACGTCGCCCTCGTCGGCCACCACCCCGGCCTGCAGCAGCGCACCCGCAGCCTCCCAGCCGAGCACCTCGATGTCGAACGCGCCGCGCCCCGCGAGGTGGAACAGGCGCTCACGCAGCTGCGCGGGGCACGACCGCGCGTTGGGGCAACGGATGTCGACATCGCCCTCCTTCTGGTACGCCAGCCGCGTGCCGCACTCGGGACAGTGGGCGGGCATCACGAACTCGCGCTCGGAACCGGTGCGCACGTCCACGACGGGACCGAGCACCTCCGGGATCACGTCGCCCGCCTTGCGGATCACCACGCGGTCGCCGATGAGCACGCCTTTGCGCTTGACCTCCTCCGCGTTGTGCAGGGTCGCCATCGCCACCGTGGAGCCCGCGACCTTCACCGGCTCCATCACGGCGTACGGCGTGACGCGGCCGGTGCGCCCGACGTTGACGCGGATGTCGAGCAGGGTGGTGGTGGCCTCCTCCGGCGGGTACTTGAACGCGATCGCCCAGCGCGGGGCCCGCGAGGTGGCGCCGAGCCTGCGCTGCAGCGACACCTGGTCGACCTTGATCACCACGCCGTCGATCTCGTACTCGGCGTCGTGCCGGTGCTCGCCCCAGTACTCGATGTGCTCGACGAGGCCCTCGGCCGTCTCGATCACCTTGCTGTAGCCCGACACCGGAAGGCCCCACGCCGCGAGCGCCTCGTACGCCTCCGACTGCCGCTCTGGGTCGAACCCGTTGCGCTTGCCGAGGCCATGACAGATCAGCCGCAGCGGGCGCGAGCGCGTGACCTTCGGGTCCTTCTGCCGCAGCGAGCCCGCCGCGGCGTTGCGGGGGTTGGCGAACGGCGGCTTGCCTGCCTCCACCAGCCGCGCGTTCAGCTCGGCGAACTCCTCGACGCGGTAGTAGACCTCGCCGCGCACCTCCACCAGGTCGGGCACGGCGAAGCCGTCACTCGCGGTCAACCGGTCGGGTACGTCCTGCAGCGTGCGGACGTTGAGCGTCACGTCCTCGCCGGTGCGTCCGTCGCCGCGCGTGAGCGCGCGCGTGAGCCTGCCCTTCTCGTACAGCAGGTTCACGGCGAGGCCGTCGATCTTCAGCTCGCACAGGTACCGCGTCTGCCCGCCGACCTCACGCTCGACGCGGTCGACCCACGCGCGCAGCTCATCGAGGTCGAAGGCGTTGTCGAGGCTGAGCATGCGCTCGAGGTGGTCGTGAGCGGTGAACTCGGTGGAGAACATGCCGCCGACCCGCTGCGTCGGCGAGTCGGGCGTGGCGAGGCCGGGGAAGCGTTGCTCAAGCTCCTCCAGCTCCCGCAGCAGCCGGTCGAACTCACCGTCGCTGATCGTCGGCGAGTCGAGTACGTAGTAGCGGAACTGGTGCCCGCGCACCTCCTCGGCCAGCGCCGTGTGCCGCTCGCGCGCGTCGGCGGGGACGTCGGCGATGTCCTCGGCCGCCTGCGTGCCCTCGGGCGCCTCCGCTACCTGATCCGCAAGGTCCTCACTGCTCACAGCCGCAAAGCCTATGCGGTACCACCGACATTGTCGTGCGAGCCGTGCAGGCCCTCGACGAGCTCGCGCAGTTCCACGAGGCTGATGGTGCCCGTGGGCTCGGCGACGGCGGTCTCCACCCTGCGCAACCGCTCGGCGGCGAGCCGCTCGCCCAGCGCGGCGTCGAGCGGCAGGAAGGTCATCGCCCGGCGTGCCGCCTCGGCCAGTTCGGCCATCACCGGATGGTGCACGGCGACGTCCACCACGTGCTCGGCTTCGTCGACCTGCGCCACCACCCGCACGTCGGCGAGCGCGATGCGGTGCTCGCCGAGGTTCACGGTCACCTTCTCGGGGTCGGGCACCGGCGGCACCGAGTCGTGGTACTCCCACAGCGCGTCGTCCGGCGGAGCGGCGGCCTTCCACGCGTCCGTGTAGGGCCGCAGGGCGGGATCCTCCTGCCCGCTCACGACGAGTGCGTAGATCGAACGGTGCCCTCGCTCCAGCGAGAACTGCAGTGCGGGGTGCACGCGCGCGACGGCGTCGAGCAGCAGCGTCTCCACCCGGTGCGGCTCGCCCTCGCCGAGCGCCGCGCTGATCTCGGGCAGCAGCTCGTCCCAGCGCCGCCAGAACCCCTCCGCGGCGGCCGCCGGATCGGCGGGCACGGGCTCGTCGGGCCACGGGGTGCGCGGATCTGGCGGTTCGTCCTCATCGCGGCGCTTGCGCCGGAACCAACTCACCTGTGCAGTCCTACCAGCCCTCGGGCGGCTCGATGAACGCTTTGCCGAGATCGCGGGTGAGCGACAGCGCGCGGCGCACCCACTCGCCCCGGGCACCGGCCAGCCCGCACGTCGGTGTCGGCAGGGCCCGCTCGGCGAGTATCGACCGGTTGAACCCGAGCCGGTCGACCAGCCGCAGCGCGGGGCTCGCGACGTCACGCAGGCCCGGCGGCACGGCGGGCGCCTCGGCCGGCACGAGGCCGAGCAGCAGTTCGGTGCCCGCGTCCCACGCCTCGCCGAGCTCGTCGAGCAGCGAACCGGGAGCACCGTCGAGCAGCGTGGCGTCGATGGCGAGCGCACCGGCCCCAGCCGCGCGCAACAGCGCAACGGGCGGGCGCGACGCGCAGCAGTGCACGATCACGGGGTTGCCGGTGACCTTCTCGACGCCGGACACGACGGTCGCGAGCAGCTCGCGCGCCTCCGGCTCGGGCACCGCGTCCACGGTGCCGTAACCCGATGGGGTGGGAAGTGCGCCGGCCAGCACCGTCGGCAGCGACGGCTCGTCGAGCTGCACCACCACGCCCGCGCCCGTGCGCTGGGTCAGCTCGGCGACATGCCCCGCGAGGCCCTCCAGCAGCGACTCGGCGAAGTCGCGCGTGGCGCCGTGGTCGGTGAGCACCCGGTGCCCCCGTGCCAGCTCCACGCCCGCCGCGAGGGTCCATGGGCCCGCGACCTGTGTCTTCACCACCGTCGGGCGCGCGCCCGCGCGGTCGGCGGCGTCGGAGAACGCGTCGACGTCCCACCGGAGGAGATCCACCGCGCGCCGATGGTGAGCACCCGGCCTGGCGGTGACGCGGTAGCCGCTCGGGACCTCCTCGACGGCGAGGTCGACGAGCAGTCCCGCCGTACGGCCGACAAGATCGGCTCCGAGCCCCCGGTCCGGGAGTTCGGGCAGGTGAGGGAACTGGGGCAGCTCGCCGAAGACGATCGTGGCGGCCTCGGCCGCTGCGTTAGTGCCGGTTCCCGGCATCGAGCCGATACCCGTGCCGACTCCGTGGGGCCATGCTTGCTCGGTCACGCCCGACATTGTTCTCCAGGTACCTTCTTCCGTATCGAAACCCCTGCGAACAAAGGAGGTGAGACGCATGAGAGTGGCACTCGCACAGACCGACTGCCGGCTCGGCGACGTTGACGGGAACCTCGCCGATACCGAACGGATCATCAAGGACGCGGCTGCGCAGCACGCCGACTTGGTGGTCTTCCCAGAGCTCAGCCTCACGGGCTACGCACTCGGGCAGCTCGCCGACGACATCTCGCTGTGGCCCGACGACTCGCGTCTCGCCGACCTGTCGCGGCACGGGCCCGACGTGGTGATCGGCCTGCTGGAGGACGGCCGGATCCGCAGGCACAACTCCGCGCTGTACCTGTCGAACGGCCAGCTCGTGCACAACCACCGCAAGCTGTACCTGCCGAACTACCTCATCTGGGAGGAGCGCAAGCACGCCAGCCCTGGCCAGCACATGCGGGCTTTCGAGACTCGGCACGGCCGGTTCGCCACGCTCATCTGCAACGACGCGTGGCAGCCGATGCTGCCGTGGCTGGCGGCGCAGGACGGCGCCGAGCTGCTGATCGTGCCCACCAACAGCGCGGCGAAGCTCACGGGCGGCTCCTTCGACCCCGCCGAGTACTGGCACGACCTGCTCACGTTCACCGCGCGCATGCAGCAGTGCTGGGTGGTGTTCGTGAACCGCGTCGGCGACGAGGCCGGCGTCCGGTTCTGGGGCGGCTCGCGGGTGCTCGACCCGTGGGGCTCGGCGGTGGCGACGGCGCCGAACTGGGACGAATCCCTGCTGGTGGTGGACATCGACCCCTCGGCGGTGCGCAGGCGGAGGCGGGAGATCCCGCTGCTGGCCGACGCGCGCCTCGGGCTGCTGCGCCGCGAGCTGGAACGCCTCATCAACGAGAGCGGCAGCGACTGAAGAGCAGGTCAACCTTGACAGGCAAGTGACGACTTGCCTATAACTAGGTCGTGGACGCAGAGCCCGACCTGTTCAAGGCCCTCGGCGACGCGACGCGACGCACCATCCTGGACGAACTGACCGACAAGGACGGTCAGACGCTGTTCGAGATCTGCGGCCGGCTGACGATGAAGCACGGCCTGGCCTCCTCACGGCAGGCCATCTCGCAGCACCTCGCGGTACTCGAACAAGCCGGGCTGGTGCACACCCGGCGCCAGGGCCGGTACAAGTTCCACCACATCGACACGAGCCCCCTGCGGTCGATCGTCGAGCGGTGGCCCATCGACCGAGAGGAACCCAACCCGTGATCCGCATCAACATCACCAGCGTCTTGGTGGACGATCAGGCCAAGGCGCTCGCCTTCTACACCGAGAAGCTGGGGTTCATCAAGAAGACGGACGTGCCCGCGGGCGGTGCGCGCTGGCTCACCGTGGTCTCCCCCGCCGACCCGGACGGCGTCGAGCTGCTGCTCGAGCCGGACGGCCACCCGGCGGCGGGCCCGTTCAAGAAGGCCCTCGCCGCCGACGGCATCCCGTTCACCCAGTTCGCCGTCGACGACGTGCACGCCGAGGTCGAGCGGCTCAAGGGGCTCGGCGTCCAGTTCACCCAGGAGGCGACCGACCTCGGCCCCGTTGTCACCGCCGTCCTCGACGACACCTGCGGCAACCTGATCCAGCTCGCCGCTATGAAGTAAGCGCACGCTCGGTGACGTGTGTCTCAGGTGGCTGGCTCCCGTGCGACGCTGCTGTTCTGATCGAAGTTCGGCACTTTGAGAACAGTGAGGTCGCGCGTGGAACCGCTCGAGGACGACAACAGCAGGCACTGGACCGAGCCGGGTGTCTACGCGGTGTCGCCAGGGGTCTACCGGATCCCCCTGCCGCTGCCGAACGACGCGCTACGCGCGGTGAACGTCTACGCGCTCGTCCACGGTGACTCGCTCGTTCTCATCGACTCCGGCTGGGCGCTCGACGCGGCACAGGAACAGCTGGAGACGGGGCTGAAGGGGCTGGGCGCCGGGCTCGCCGACGTCAGCCGGTTCCTGGTGACACACGTCCACCGCGACCACTACACGCTCGCGGTGGCACTGCGCCGCAAGTTCGGCAGCAAGATCGCGCTGGGCCTGCTGGAGGAGCCGTCGCTGCGGATCACCTCGGACCCCGAGGCGCAGCCGATCCAGGCGCAGGTGCGGCTGCTGCGGCGGGCGGGCGCCGAGTCGGTGGTCGAAGAGCTGGCCAAGGCGTTCAAGCACCGGCAGCGCACCGAGAGCACCTTCTGGGAGGAGCCGGACGAGTGGCTCACGCCGGGCAGGCGCACCGTGCTGCCGGGCCGGGAGCTCGACGTCGTGCACACCCCCGGCCACACGGCGGGGCACGTCGTGTTCGCCGACGGCGCGGCAGGGCTGATGTTCTCGGGCGACCACGTGCTGCCGCACATCACTCCGTCGATCGGCTTCCAGCCCGCGCCGCCCGAGCTGCCGCTGCGCGACTACCTCGGTTCCCTGCGCGTGGTGAGGGAGCTGCCGGACATGCGCATGCTGCCCGCGCACGGACCCGTGTCGCCGAGCGTGCACGCGCGGGTGGACGAGCTGCTCGCCCACCACGACGAGCGGCTCGCCGAGACCGGTGAGACCGTCGCGAGCGGAGCCCAGACGGCGTACGAGTCGGCGCTCAAGCTGACGTGGACCCGCCGCGAGCGGGTGCTGACCGAGCTGGACGCGTTCAACCAGATGCTCGCGGTCCTGGAGACCGGCGCGCACCTGGATCTGCTGGTGTACCAGGGAAAGCTCGCCGCGACCGACGTCGACGGCGTCCGCCACTACACCCTCCCCTGAGCACAGCCACCCCAGCCGCAGTGAAGGCCACCTTCACTGCGTTCAACGCAGTGAAGGTGGCCTTCACTGCGGTCGGGTGAGCGGGCAGGGTCAGCCTGCGAAGCGGTCGCGCAGTTCCCGCTTGAGGATCTTGCCGGAGGCGTTGCGCGGCAGGTCGTCGACGAAGTGCACGGCCTTGGGGACCTTGAACGCGGAGAGCGTGCCCTTCACGTGTGCCAGCAGCTCGTCGGCGTCCACATCCTCCCTGCGGACCACGACCGCGGTGATGGCTTCGATCCACTTCTCGTCGGGCAGGCCCACCACGGCGACCTCCGCGACGGCCGGGTGCGAGTAGAGCGCGTCCTCGACCTCGCGCGAGGCCACCATCACGCCGCCGGTGTTGATCACGTCCTTGATGCGGTCGACGACGAAGATGTAGCCCTCCTCGTCGATGCGCACCAGGTCGCCGGAGTGGAACCAGCCGCCCTGGAACGCCTCCTCGGTCTCCTCGGGCTTGTCCCAGTAGCCGAGGCACAGCTGCGGCGAGCGGTAGACGACCTCGCCCAGCTCGCCCGGCGCGACGTCGTTGCCCTCGGAGTCCACCACGCGCAGCTCCACGAACAGCACTGCGCGGCCAGCGGAGTCAGGCCGCGCCGCGTGCTCCTCAGGCCGCAGCACCGTGGCGAGCGGACCGATCTCCGACTGGCCGAAGCAGTTGTAGAAGCCCAGCTCCGGCATCGCCTGGCGCAGCCGTTCCAGCACCGGCCCCGGCATGATCGACGCGCCGTAGTACGCCTTGCGCAGCGCCGAGAGGTCGAAGTCGCCGAACTCGGGGTTGTTCGCGAGCGCCACCCACAGCGTCGGCGCCGCGAAGAACGCGCGGTGCCGGTCGGCGGCCAGCCTGCGCAGGATCTCGGCGGGGTCGGGCACCTCGAGCAGCGTGTTGGTGGCGCCGACCATCAGCCACGGCACGAGGAACACGTGCATCTGCGCCGAGTGGTACAGCGGCATCACGTGCAGCGGGTCGTCGTTCTCGGTGAGGTCGAGGTTCACCACGCACGACAGGTACTCGTGCAAGAGCGCACGGTGGGTCATCATCGCGCCCTTGGGCCGCGACGTGGTACCGGAGGTGTAGAGCAGCTGCACGAGGTCGTCCTCGTCCACCTCGGCGTCGAGCACGGGGACCTCGCCCGATCGGGCGGCGGCGAGGAGCGAGTCCTCGGACTCGCGCAGCGGGAGCACCTGCTTGGGCGGCGCCGCGAGCGCGTCGAGGTCCTCCCGCAGCGCGGGGTCGGCGAGCACGACGGTGCTGCCCGACTGCTCCAGCAGGTACGCCAGTTCGGCTCCGGCGAGGTTGAAGTTCACCGGAACGTGCACGAGCCCGGCCCTTGCGCACGCGAGGAAGCCGATCAGGTAGGCGTCGGAGTTCTTGCCGTAGGCGGCCACGCGGTCGCCCTTGGCGAGCCCCAGCGACAACAGGTGCGCGGCCGCTCGCGTGACCGCCGCGTCCAGCTCGGCGTAGGTCCACTGCCGGTCGGCGAACCGCAACGCGACCCGGCCCGGAACGCGCGCGGCACTGCGGCGAAGGACATCGGAGACCGTGCTGGACCTGACCGTGCTCGTCATCGAGAACCTCCCGCGGCGTCCGAGGGTCGTCACGCCGTGGACGCGATCTTCGCACTCCCGAGCACGAGGTCGCCAGCGGCGGCGTCGGAGCGGTACAGCACGGCCACCTGTCCCGGCGCCACACCCTGCAGCGGTTCCCTGAGCTGGATGCTCACGCCGCCCTCGACGGCCTCGGCGACGGCGGGCGCCGTGCCGCCGTGCGCGCGCACCTGCACCACGCACTCGGTTGGGCCTGGCAGCGGGTCGCCGGGCCAGACGGGCCGGTCGGCATCGATCCGGTTGACGCCGAGGTCGCGCGACGAGCCGACCTTGACCGTGCCCGACACCGGCTCCAGCGAGAGCACGTAGCGGGGCCTGCCGTCGGGGGCGGGCGCGTCGATGCCGAGTCCCTTGCGCTGGCCGATCGTGAACCCGTGCACGCCCGTGTGCCTGCCCAGCACCGCCCCGGTCTCGGCATCCACCAGGTCGCCGGGCCGCTCGCCGAGCCTCGACTCCAGGAACTTCTTGGTGTCGCCGTCGGGGATGAAGCAGATGTCGTGGCTGTCGGGCTTCTGCGCCACGGACAGACCGCGTTCGGCCGCCTCGGCCCGCACGTCGGGCTTACGGGAACCGCCGAGCGGGAACATCGCGTGCCGCAACTGCTCGGGCGTCAGCGACGCGAGTACGTACGACTGGTCCTTGTCCGCGTCGGCGCTGCGCCGCAGCTGCGGCACGCCATCCACAACGGACAGGCGCGCGTAGTGGCCGGTGCACACGGCGTCGAAGCCGAGCGCCATCGCCTTGTCGAGCAGCGCCTCGAACTTGATCTTCTCGTTGCACGTGACGCACGGGTTGGGCGTGCGGCCCGCGGCGTACTCACCGACGAAGGTCTCCACGACCTCCTCGGTGAACCGCTCGGCGAAGTCCCAGACGTAGAAGGGGATCCCGAGGATGTCGGCGGCACGGCGCGCGTCGTGCGCGTCCTCGATCGTGCAGCAGCCCCGGGAGCCGGTGCGCAGCGTGCCGGGCTTGGCCGACAGCGCGAGGTGCACGCCGACCACGTCGTGTCCCGCCTCGACGGCCCGCGCGGCGGCCACCGCCGAATCGACTCCCCCGCTCATCGCGGCCAGTACCCGCACCCCTCACACCTCCTGCTTGTGCTTGCGCATGCCGGCCAGCCCCGCCTGCCTCGCCCGGTCGACCACCCCGCGCAGCTCGCGGGCCAGCGCGTCGACGTCGTCCCGCGTCGAGGTGTGCCCGAGCGAGAACCGCAGCGAGCCACGTGCCGACGCGGCGTCCGCCCCCATCGCCAGCAGCACGTGGCTCGGTTCTGCGACGCCCGCGGTGCACGCGGAGCCCGTGGAGCACTCGATGCCCTTGGCGTCGAGCAGCATCAGCAGGCTGTCGCCCGCGCAGCCGGGGAAGGTGAAGTGGGCGATCCCTGGCAGCCGTCCCGCCGGGTCGTCGGCGGGCACGCCGTTGAGGATCGCGTCCGGCACCTCGTGCAGCACGGCGGCGACGAGGTCGTCGCGCAGCTTGCCGATGTCGTCGAAGGTGGCCTGCCGGTTGCGCACGCTCGAGCGCACGGCGGTGGCGAAGGCGTGGATGGCGGGCACGTCGAGCGTGCCGGAGCGGACCTCGCGCTCCTGACCGCCGCCGTGCAGCAGCGGCACGCACGGGGTATCGCGGTCGAGCAGCAGCGCCCCGACGCCGTACGGCCCGCCGAGCTTGTGCCCGGTGAGGGTCAGCGCGCTCGCACCGCTGGCCCCGAAGTCGACCTCAGTCGCGCCGACCGCCTGCACGGCGTCGGTGTGCAGCGGAATGTCGTACTCGGCGCAGATGGACGCGAGCTCAGGCAGCGGGTTGATCGTGCCGACCTCGTTGTTGGCCCACATCACGGTGACCAGGGCGACGTCTCCGGGGTTGGCCTCGATCGCGGCGCGCAGCGTCTCCGGCAGCACCCGACCGGTGGCGTCGACCTCCAGCCACGTGACCTCGGCACCGGCGTGGCTCGCCAGCCAGCTCACGGCGTCGAGCACGGCGTGGTGCTCGACGGCACTGGCCAGCACGCGGCGGCGAGCCGGGTCGGCCTTGGTACGGGCCCAGTAGATGCCCTTGACGGCGAGGTTGTCGCTCTCGGTGCCCCCTGCGGTGAAGATCACCTCGGAGGGCCGGGCGTTCAGCGCCTCGGCGACGGCCTCGCGGGCCTCCTCGACCACGCGTCGCGCCCTGCGGCCCGAGGAATGCAGCGAGGAAGCGTTGCCCACGGTGGACAGCGCTTCACTCATCGCCGTGACGGCGTCGGGCAACATCGGGGTGGTCGCCGCGTGGTCGAGATAGGTCATCGCCTGTCCAGGGTAGTCGTGCCCCCGCGGCCGTGGCTGCGGTACCGCTCACGCCGGTCGTGGACCGGCTGAGCAGCGCACCCAGCCCGGCGACGGGGCCGTAGCGAGCGGGGACGGGTGCGGTACGGCCCAGGTGAGGGCGGCCACGCCCGTCACGACGGTCGCGCTCCTGGGTGCCCCAGCTCGCCGGCCGGGCCGCCCCGCCGTGGCGCTGCGGCGCCCGGGTGTCCACAGCGCCGAGCGGCGGGGCGGCTCCCGCGTCTTCGTCATGCCTCCACGGCGCGGCCTCCAGCGCGGTGGAGGCCGACTCCCGTCACGGGATTCCGGCGAGCGAGGTCTCCAGCGTGTCCTGTGCGAGGTCGTTGTCCACCATCTGGCCGGTGAGGTAGGCGTTGTAGGCGGGCAGGTCGAGGTGCGCGTGCCCGCACAGCGCCGTCAGGATCACCTTCTGCTCGCCCGACTCCTTGCAGCGCAGGGCTTCTCGCACGCACGCGGCCAGCGCGTGGGTGGGCTCCGGCGCGGGGATGATGCCCTCGGTGCGGGCGAAACGCACGCCCGCCGAGAAGCACTCCTGCTGCGGCACGGCGATGGCCTCCAGCAGGCCGAGCTCGTAGATGTGCGACAGCAGCGGGGACATGCCGTGGTAGCGCAGGCCGCCCGCGTGGATCGGGTCCGGGATGAACTCGTGGCCCAGCGTGTGCATCTTGAGCAGCGGCGTGAGGCCCGCGGTGTCGCCGAAGTCGTAGGCGTAGCGGCCACGGGTGAGTGAGGGGCACGCGGACGGCTCGACGGCGCGGATCTCCGGCGAGATGCGCCCGGCGAGCTTCTCGCGCAGGAACGGGAAGACCAGCCCTCCGAAGTTGGACCCGCCGCCCGTGCAGCCGACGATCACGTCCGGAGTGTCCTCGGCGAGCTCGAACTGCTTGATCGCCTCCTCGCCGATGACGGTCTGGTGCAGCAGGACGTGGTTGAGGACGCTGCCGAGTGCGTAGCGCGCGTTCGGGTCGCCCGCGGCCTGCTCGACGGCCTCGCTGATGGCGATGCCGAGGCTGCCGGTGGAGTCGGGGTGGTCGGCGAGCACCTTGCGGCCGGCCTGTGTGAGGTCGGAGGGGCTCGGGTGCACGGTCGCGCCGAACGTCTCCATCATGATCTTGCGGTAGGGCTTCTGGTCGTAGGAGGCGCGGACCTGCCACACCTCGCAGTCGAGGCCGTAGGTGGCGCACGCGAAGGCGAGCGCGCTACCCCACTGCCCTGCGCCGGTCTCGGTGGTGAGCCGGGTGACGCCCTCGGCGGCGTTGTAGTACGCCTGGGGCACGGCGGTGTTGGGCTTGTGGGAGCCGACCGGGCTCACGCCCTCGTACTTGTAGTAGATGCGGGCGGGGGTGTCGAGCAGCTTCTCGAGGCGGCGGGCGCGGTAGAGCGGCGAGGGCCGCCAGAGGCGGTAGACGTCGAGCACCTCACCCGGAATGTCGACATAGCGATCCGCCGTCACCTCCTGCGCGATGAGCGCCTGCGGGAACAGCGGGGCGAGGTCGTCGGGGCCGACGGGCTCGCGGGTGCCGGGGTGCAGCGGCGGCGGTGGCGGCTCCGGGAGGTCCGGCACGACGTTGTACCACTGGGTCGGCAGGTCGTCTTCGTCGAGAAGGTACTTCGTGCGGCCGGCCATGATGCGCCTCCCAAGGCAAGGGCTGAGCGAGAAGGGAGCAAGGGACCTTTGCTCCCGGAAAACGGTAGTAAAGCTCCCTTGCTTCGCAACAGAGTGAGCCATGAGGTTCCTGTGGGTGACGACTGCAGTGAAGGCCACCTTCACTGCGTTGAACGCAGTGAAGGTGGCCTTCACTGCGGCCGCACCACACTGCTGCCCGGTCCGGGAGAATGGGTCACGTGGGACGAACGATCGACTGGGCCGACGGGACCGTGGTGATCGTGGACCAGTGCGCGTTGCCTGCCGAGCACCGGCTGCTGCGGCTGGCCACGGTCGACGAGCTGATCGGCGCCATCCAGCGCCTCGCCGTGCGCGGCGCGCCCGCGCTCGGCGCCGCCGGTGCGCTCGGGGTCGCCCTCGCCGCTCACCGGCACGGCACCGACACCGCCGCCGTCCACGCCGACGCAGAGCGGCTCGCCACCGCCAGGCCCACCGCGGTCAATCTCCGCTGGGGGGTCGAGCGCGCGCTCGCGAAGCTGTCCGGCGGCACCGGCGCCGTGCTCGCCGAGGCGCTGGCCATGCTCGACGAGGACGAGCGCGTCAACCGCGAGGCGTCCGGGCACGCCGCGCGGCTGCTGCTCGACACCTGCGCCCGCCGCCCGCTGCGCCTGCTGACCCACTGCAACACCGGCCGCCTCGCCACCGTCGACTGGGGCACCGCACTCGGCGTCGTCCGCCAGCTCCACGCCGACGGACAACTCGAGTATGTGCTCGCCGACGAAACCCGGCCCCTGCTCCAGGGCGCCCGCCTCACCGCGTGGGAGCTCGCGGAGGAGGCGATCCCCTACCGGCTCCTGCCCGACTCCGCCGCGGCCGCCGCGATGGCACGCGGACTCGTCGACGGCGTCGTGGTGGGCGCCGACCGCATCGCCGCGAACGGCGACACCGCCAACAAGATCGGCACCTACGGCCTCGCGCTCGCCGCCGCCCGCCACGGCCTGCCGTTCGTCGTCGTGGCTCCGTCGTCGACAGTCGACGCGAGCCTGCCCGACGGCGGGGCGATCGTGATCGAGGAGCGCGCCCCCGAGGAGGTCACCCACGTCGCGGGCAGCCCGGTCGCACCGAAGGACGCACCGGTTTTCAACCCGGCCTTCGACGTCACGCCCGTCGATCTGATCACGGCGGTCGTCACCGAGCACGGCGTGGTCGCGGGTACGGCACGGTGATTCGCTCGACCACCGTGCCCCGGAGTGCCTGCGGTCTCGCCGGGTGGAGACCGCCGTGGCCGCAAAACTCGACGGCAGGCTTTCAGCGCCCACCCCGTCGATCGAGCAGACAGGCGAGGAGCACGGCAAGCGCTCCATCCTGAGAGCAGCGCGCCAAGGCCGGGCCTGGACACCGTCTGGCCGCGACTGTCCACCTCGGACCGCCGACTTCGGCCCGCGATGCGGGGTTGCGGCCGAGAGTCCAACCTGAACGGCTACCTGCGCAGGCTGCGCACGGCACCGACGCTCGACGCGCTCGCGCTCACGTGGTTCGGCCGCTGAGCAGCTTCTCGGTGTAGGCGGCCAGCCGGGCCGCGGCGCCGAGGTCGAGGGTTTTCAGTGACCTGCCGACGGGTGTGCCCCGGTCGATCGCGGACAGCGGTTCCGCCGGCGGCCGGTCGATCCACTCCACAATCGGCCGCACCGAGTCCGCCACCGGACGGGCGAAGGCCTTCGCGAGCAGCCCGAGCGCTCCCCGGACCACCGGGTGCGGGTGACCGTCCACCCCGCTGCGGGTGAACCCGGGGTGGTAGAGCACGTAGCTCGCCTTGCTCGCCGCCTGCTCGGCGAACCAGACACCCAGCAGGTCGTTCGCCCTGCCTGCCTGCAGCTGAGCACGCACCTGGCCGTAGCCGCGGGTGAGCTGGGGATCCTCCCAGTGGATCCGCCCCGCGGTGTTGCCCACCCCGGCTACGTTGACGATCACCGGGTCGGTGCCTGCGTCGAGCAGCGGGCGCAGCCCGTGGCTGAGCAGGTAGCGGCTCAGGTAGTACAGGGCGAACGTGGCCTCCAGGCCGTCCTCGGTCTCCCGCCGCCTCGGGTTGACGCGGTTGGCGAACAACGCCAGCGCGTCGACGCTTTCGTGTTCCTCGCCGATCCGCGCGATCACCCGTTCCGTCTCCGCGATCGACGACAGATCGGCCCGCAGAAACCGGAGATTCGGGTTCGCGGCGTGGTCCAGCAGCGCGCGGCCCTTGGCGTCGCTGCTGCCGATCACGGTGACGTGGTCACCTCGCGAGAGCCGTTCCAGCGCGGTCGCGCGCCCCATGCCGTCGGTTCCACCGCTGATGATCACGGTCTTCCGTGGTTGGCTCGGCACGATTTCCCCCTAGGCTCGGCATCGACCGGCTCATCGTCGGCCGTCCCGCCGCGGACCGAAAGAAGGCAGTTTGATGTCCGGTACGAACACCGGTGTTCCCTCGGTACTCGCCCACGACCTACCTCGGCCGGTGCCCGTCGACGAGCTCGCCGCGTGCCCCGTGGGCGACGTGTTCCGCCGCGTGGGCGACAAATGGAGCATGCTGCTGGTGATTCTCCTCGGCACGCGCCCGCACCGGTACAACGAGCTGCACCGGGCAGTCGAAGGCATCAGCCAGCGAATGCTGACCCGCACGCTGCGCGGCCTGGAGGCCGACGGGCTGGTGTGGCGCGAGGTGCACCCGACGGTGCCGCCCGGCGTCGAGTACGGCCTCACGCCGCTGGGCCGCAGCCTGCTCGAACCGCTGTCGGCGCTGGCCGACTGGGCGGTGCGTCACGGAGCGGAGCTCAACAAGGACTAGGCGAACTGCACCGAACCGATCGGACTGAGCGTGCTTGCGTCGTGAACGAGCACTCCGCTCTGCGACACCGTCCACAACTCGTCGCCGAGTACCAGTGAGCGCAGGACCAGCGAACCGTCGCCGATCCGGCCGACCTCCGTGATGGAGCCGTCGCCCACCCGCAGCACGAGCGCGTCGGTGTCGGTGGGCAACACCAGCAGGCCCGTGGGCGGCCAGTAGAGGAAGGCGTGCGTGTCGGCCTCGACCTGCGCCATGCCGCCGGTGAGCCGGTGCTGGGCCAGCCGCACCGGCCTCGCCGCGTCGCCGACGTCGAACAGCGACACCTGCAGTCCGAGCGCCCGACCCTGGAGGTCGGCCTCCTGCCCGACGCCGATCAGCCGCCCCTCGCCTGCGGGATGCAGGTACGCCGAGTAGCCCGTGATCTTCAGCTCCCCCACGGCGCGGGGGCGCGCGGGATCGGTCAGGTCGAGGGTGTACAGCGGATCGGTCTGCCGGAACGTCACCACGTAGCCGACGGGGCCGAGGAACCGCACGGCGTAGATCCGCTCACCCCTGCCGAGGCCGCCGAGCGTGCCCACCGCGGTGAGCGTGCTTCCCTTGCTCGCCAGCACGGTCACCGTGTTGTCGGCACCGGTCATGGTCGCCACGCGGAGGTGACCGTCGTGTTCGGACATCGAGTACTGGTTCAGCAGCGCGCCGGGGGCAGACCCGGACGCGACGTGCCGGGCCGCGCCGGGCGAGGCGATGTCGAACTGGTGGATCGCGGTGCCCTGCGGCGCGTTGTGCGCGACGTAGAGGTTCGTGGCCGAGCCGTAGACGGTGGTGCCGTCGGCGGCGATCGCCACGGGGTCTCCGGTGCCGAGCGGGCCACCGAGCTCGAACGTCAGCACGGTGAGCAGCGACGTGCCGGGCTCGGGCGGGTGGTACACGTTCTCGCAGTCGACGAGCCTGCCGTGCGAACGCGTGCCCTGCGCGGTGGTGAGGTCGTAGGCGGGGAGCCAGTCGTCGATCGTCGTATCCGCGATCGCGTGGGGTTCCACGGGCGGCGGCTTCGGTTGCGAGCGCACCACGACGCGCGCCCTGCCACCGACGAGCCGCGCGTCGACGTACTCGCCGTCCACCGCGAGCGTGCCGACCGGGCGCGCCGCGCCGGTGAGGTCGACGAGCGTCAGCTCGCGCTGCCCCACCACGAGCGCGCGGTCGCCGTCGACCAGCAGCTCGCCAGCCCAGCCGCCCGGCAGGTCCATTGTGGACGTGACGCGCCTGCTCGCCACGTCGATCACCCGCAGGCGCCCGTCGGCGACGGTGACCACGCGGCGGCCGTCGGTCTGCACGAGGTCGGGTTCCTCTACTCCGGCCTCGTGGTTGTTGGTGCCGGAATGCTGCTCCTTGGTGATCGAGCCGGGCGAGGCGGCCGGAGCCTCGGCCGGGATCGCCTCCCGCTGGAACACCCCGGGCCGGGGCTCCACCTGCTCGCTCTGCTCCCACTGGGTCAGCGCCGCGGCCCTGAACTGCTCCAGCGCGGCGTCGCACGAGCCGAACGCCACCAGTTCCACCGATGCGCCCCTCATCGGCGTCGGCCCAGCATCGGGAACCCCACACGACCCGATCACGAACGCGCACGCGACGGCCAGCACACCCACAGCCCGTGGTTTCATGCCGCACTGGACGGAAGCATGACCCCGCCCGGTTGCACGCGTGCGAAAATGGCCCGATGCGCCAGATCGACACCGACCGCAACCTCGCGAAGAAGATCTTCGACGAGCTGAGGGGCGCGATCGTGAGCGGGGAGCTGACCCCCGGCGCCCTGTACTCGGTGCACGACCTGGCCGCGCGGCTCGGCGTCTCGCGCACGCCGGTCCGCGAGGCCCTGATCCAGCTCTCCGAGCGCGGCATGGTGCGCTTCGAGCGCAATCGCGGCATCCGCATCCTGCAGACGTCGCTGCACGACCTCGAGGAGGTCTTCGCGATCCGGTTGCTGCTGGAGGTTCCGGCGACGTTCCGGGCCACCGGCCAGCGCCCGCCCGGCTGGATCGAGGAGCTGAGTGGGCATCTCGCCGCCATGCGCGCCGCGGCCGAGCAGCACGACGAGGCCACTTTCATGGCCGCCGACCGGCGCTTCCACCAGGCCATCAACGCCGCTTCGGGCAACCTGCGGCTCGCCCACTACATCGACTCGCTGCGCGACATGGTGCTGGTGCGCGGCAACTCGACGGTCGACCGCTCCCGCACCATGCACGACATCCTCGGCGAGCACGAGGTGATCTTCGAGCTCATCGAGAACGGCAAGCCCCGCGAGGCCGCCGAGGCAATGCGCGCGCACCTGCTGCACACCGCCCAGCTGTTGCTGGGCCAGGAGGCGGACGCGGGCGAGACCGGCGACGCGCCGCTGCCCGAGCTCTCCCTCGACTGGACGAACTTCCCAGGCTGACCAGGGCAACCCCGGATGCAGTGAACGCCACCTTCACTGCGCCCACCGGTCTCCCACCACCCAAACGGAGGCAAGGTGGCCTTCACTGCGTTCAACGCAGGCAAGGTGGCCTTCACTGCGGCCAAGGACTTGACCAGTGGCATGCTACATGCCACTGTCCTCCCGTCGGGGTTCCGCGCTGCGCGAGGAGGCGCACATGACCGAGTACCTGAACGAGACCGTCTTCACCTGGGGAGCGACGCCGCTCAAGTTCGGCGCCGGAGCCGTCGACGAGATCGGCTGGGACCTGGCCCAGCTCGGCGCCGAGCGCGTGCTGATCGTCACCGATCCCGGCGTCGCCGCGACCGGCGTGCCACAGCGGGTCGCCGACGCCGCCAAGGCGGGCGGGCTCACCGTCGAGGTCTACGACCAGGTGCACGTCGAGCCCACCGACGTGAGCATCACCGAGGCGGTGGAGTTCGCGCGGCAGTCCAGCTGGGACGGTTTCATCGGCGTCGGCGGCGGTTCGTCGATCGACACCGCCAAGGCCATCAACCTGATGACCACCTACCCGGCGGACCTCTTCGACTACGTCAACAAGCCCATAGGCCATGGCAAGGCACCCGCGGGCCCGCTCAAACCGCTCGTCGCCGTCCCGACCACGGCGGGCACGGGCTCGGAGACCACGCCCGTGTGCATCATGGACTTCCTCGGGCTCAAGGTGAAGTCGGGCATCAGCCATCCGCGCCTGCGCCCGAGCATGGCCGTGATCGACCCGCTGCTGACGCTGTCGATGCCGCCCGAGGTGACCGCCGCGAGCGGCATGGACGTGCTCTGCCACGCGCTGGAGTCCTACACCGCGAAGCCCTACACCTCGTTCGCGCGGCACAAGCCGGAGAACCGCGTGGCCTACAACGGCTCCAACCCGATCTCCGACGCGTGGACCGAGCAGGCGCTGCACCTGCTCGCGCGGTCCTTCCGCAAGGCGGTGCTGAACGGCGGCGACCTCGACGCGCGTACGGACATGATGCTCGCGGCGACGTTCGCGGGCATGGGCTTCGGCAACGCCGGCGTGCACATCCCGCACGCGTGCGCCTACCCCATTGCAGGGCGGGTGCGGGAGTACCGGCCGAACAACTACCCGCAGGACGAGGCGCTGGTGCCGCACGGCGAGTCGGTGTCGCTCACCGCGCCGGCCGCGTTCCGGTTCACCTACCCCACCGACCCGGCCAAGCACGTCCACGCGGCGCGCATCCTCGACCCGCACGCGCCGAGGCAGTCCAGTGACCGCGAGCAGCTGCCGTTCGTGCTGTCGTCGCTCATGCGCGACATCGGCATTCCCAACGGCATCGGCGGGGTCGGCTACGGCGAGGGAGACATCGACGCACTCGTGGAGGGCACCATGCAACAACAGCGGCTACTCGCCGTGGCGCCGAGGACAGTGCACGAAGAGGAGATCGCCGCGATCTTCGCCGACTCGATCGAGAACTGGTGAGCACGTTCGCCGCGGAGCTCGCGGAGGCCGTCACCGGCGAGGTGGAAAGCGACCGCACCGCACGTGCGGTGTTCAGCATGGACGCGTCGAACTACCGGCACGTCCCGCGCGCGGTGGTGTTCCCTCGCTCGGCCGAGGACATCGAGGCCACGCTGCGGGTGTGCCGCGCGCACGGGGTCCCGATCACGGCGAGGGGCGCGGGCACGAGCATCGGAGGGCAGGCGCTCGGCGAGGGCGTGGTGCTCGACTACAGCCGTCACCTCAACCGGGTGCTGGAGATCGACCCGGTGAACCGCACCGCCAGGGTGCAGCCCGGCGTCGTGCTCGACACGCTGCGCGCGGAGGCGGCGCGGCACGGGCTCACGTTCGGCCCCGACCCGTCCACCCACAGCCGCTGCACGCTGGGCGGCATGATCGGCAACGACGCGTGCGGCTCGCACTCCGTGGCGTGGGGCCGCACCGCGGACAACGTCGTGTCGCTCGGGGTGCTGACCGCGGACGGCAAGCGGCTCACGATCGGCCCCTCGCTCGACGACGCCGGGCTGCGCGAGCGGCTGCGGGAGCTCGTCGACGGCAACCTGGCGCTGCTGCGCACGGGCTTTCCTGCGCTGCCCCGCAGGGTGTCCGGCTACGCGCTCGACGCGCTGCTGCCGGAGAACGGCTTCGACGTGGTGCGCTCGCTCGTCGGCACCGAAGGCACGTGCGTGCTGCTCACCGAGGCGACCGTGCGGCTCGTGCCCTCGCCCTCCGCGCGGGTGCTCGTGGTCGCCGGGTACGCCGACGACGTCGCCGCGGCCGACGCCGTGCCGCACGTGCTCCCGTTGCGGCCGTTGACGATCGAGGGCATGGGCGCCGACCTCATCGACACGCTCCTGGTGCGGGGCAGGCACACGCCCGCGCTCGACCGGCTGCCCGAGGGCGGCGGCTGGCTGTTCATCGAGATCGGCGGCGACGACGCGGACAGCACGCTCGCGCGGGCCGAGGAGGTCGCCGAGACGCTGGCTGTGGAAACCGGCGCCGCCACGGTCATCGCGAGCGATCCCGCCGACATGCGCGGACTGTGGTCGATCCGCGAGGCCGCGGCCGGCATCGCGACACGGATGGCCGACGGTTCCGAGGCGTGGCCCGGCTGGGAGGACGCTGCCGTGCCGCCCGAGCAGCTCGGCTCGTACCTGCGCGGTTTCCGTGCCCTGCTGGAGAAACACGGCCTTCGCGGCGTTCCCTACGGCCACTTCGGCGAGGGCTGTGTGCACGTGCGCATCGACTTCCCGCTCACCACGGCCGAGGGCATCCGGCGGTTCCGGTCGTTCATGGAGGACGCCGCCGATCTCGTGGTCTCCCATGGCGGGTCGCTGTCGGGCGAGCACGGTGACGGGCAGGCGAGGGCCGAGCTGCTGCCGCGCATGTACCGCCCGGAGATCCTGCGCCTGTTCGAGGCGTTCAAGGACATCTGGGACCCGGAGAACCTGCTCAACCCCGGCAACCTCGTGCGCCCGCGCAAGCTCGACGCGGACCTGCGGTTCGACGGACCGCTGCGGCAACTGCCGGTGACGCTGAAGTATCCGCACGACGGCGGCAGCCTCGCCACGGCGACCCGGCGCTGCGTCGGCGTCGGCAAGTGCGTGGACACCTCCACGGGCGTGATGTGCCCGAGCTACATGGCCACCCGGCGCGAGGAGCACTCCACGCGCGGGCGGGCGCACCTGCTGTTCGAGATGATGCGAGGGGAGACGATCACCGACGGCTGGCGCTCGACCGAGGTGCGCGACGCGCTCGACCTGTGCCTGGCCTGCAAGGGCTGCCTCTCCGACTGTCCGGTCAATGTGGACATGGCCTCGTACAAGGCCGAGTTCCTGCACCAGCACTACGCGCGGCGCGTGCGCCCGCCGAGCCACTACTCGCTCGGCTTCCTGCCACTGTGGGCGCGGCTCGCCTCGGCGATGCCGCGCGTGGCCAACGGCGTGCTCGGTTCGCGCCTGGCGCCGCTGGTGAAGCGGCTCGGCGGGATCACGCCGGAACGCTCCCTGCCGGAGTTCGCACCGACCACGCTGCGCAGGGCGCTGCGGAAGCGGCCGAAGCCCTCCGGGGACCGCCCGAGGGTGCTGCTGTGGCCGGACACGTTCACGAACTTCCTGTCCCCCGAGGTCGGCACGGCCGCGGTGCGCGTGCTGGAGTACGCCGGGTTCGACGTGGTGCTGCCGAAGGGCCCGGTGTGCTGCGGGCTGACGTGGATCTCCACGGGCCAGCTCGGCATCGCGCGCAGGCTGCTGCGCCGGACCCTGCGGGTGCTGGAGCCGGAGGTCGCGGCGGGCACGCCGATCGTGGGGCTGGAGCCGAGTTGTCTCGCCGTTCTTCGCCACGACGTGCACGACCTGCTCGACGACGCTCCGAAGCTCGACGCCACGACGCTCGCCGGCTTCCTGGAGACCCACGCTCCGGACGTCGAGTTCCCCACCGTCGACGCGAAGTCGATCACCCAGCAGCACTGCCACCAGCACGCGGTGGTCGGCAACGCCGCCGAGGAGCGCCTGCTCGCCAAGGTCGGCGTCGGCAACCGCACGCTCGACTCCGGCTGCTGCGGGCTGGCCGGCAACTTCGGCGTCGAGCGCGGGCACCACGAGGTGTCGGTGGCCGCGGCGAACCGGGTGCTCGTGCCGGAGGTCAACGCCGCGAGCGAGGACACGCTCGTGCTCGCCGACGGGTTCAGCTGCCGCACGCAGATCGGCGAGCTGACCGAACGCGAGGCGCTGCACCTGGCGCAGGTGCTCGACCGGGCGATCGCCGACTCGTCCCGCTGACCGGAACACCTGCCTTGCCCGCTCCCCCCGACCCCGCGAAGGTGCACGACATGGATACGAACGCGGTGAGCGACGTCGCTGCCCAGCTGCTGCAGGCCTACGAGACCGGCAAGCCCATGCCGCCGATCATCGACAGCCACCCCGGCGCCACGGTCGGTGACGCTTACCGCATCCAGCAGGAACAGGTCCGCACGTGGCTCGCCGGCGGCGAGGTGATCAAGGGCCACAAGGTGGGCCTGTCGTCGGCCGCCATGCAGGAGCAGATGGGCGTGGACCAGCCGGACTACGGCCACCTGCTCAGCGGCATGTTCCACCTGGAGCAGCAGCCCATCAGGACCGCGAACTTCCTGCAGCCGCGCATCGAGCCGGAGATCGCCTTCGTGCTCGGCAAGCCGCTGTCCGGACCCGGCGCGACCGTGGCCGACGCGGCGCGCGCGGTGGAGTTCGTCCTCCCCGCGCTGGAGATCGTCGACTCGCGCATCCAGGACTGGAAGATCTCGATCGTCGACACCATCGCCGACAACGCCTCGTCCGGCGGCGTGGTGCTGGGCAGCAAGCCGACGCCGCTGTCCGCCGTGGACCTCCGCCTGGTGGGGTGCACGCTGCACCAGCGGGGCGAGCTCGTGGCCACGGGCGCGGGCGGTGCGGTTCTGGGCTCACCGCTCAACTCCCTGGTGTGGCTCGCCAACACCCTCGGCCCGCACGGCGTCACCCTCGAAGCGGGCCACGTGGTACTGCCGGGCTCGATGACCAGGGCGTTCCCCGTCTCCGCTGGCGACACGGTGGTCGCCAACATGGCCGGGCTGGGCAGCGTCACCGCGGTCTTCGACACGCCCGAATGAGACCTTCTCCACAAATTCGCTGACTTCGACGTGTCGTGGGGTTGAATTACGGGCAACCACCCGGTATAGGGGCCGGGACAGTTCGACCGAGGAGGCACGATGCCTCACGACAGCAGTGACTCAGACCTGAATCATCGCGAGCGCGCCACCCTGCAGGCAGTGGCACAGGGCGGCGCGGAGATGACCAGTAGCTGCGAGCCGGATCTGTTCATCGACGGGCTCGCCTGCTGCGACCAGGCCACGGCGCACAACCTCGCCAGGCGCGGTCTCGTCGCCCCCGCGATTCCCGGACGCCCTGGCCAGCGCGTACCCGCCGTGCTCACCGAGGCGGGCCGCGAGGCACTGGATCTCGCGGGCACACCCACCGTCGCCGCCTGATTCGGCAAGCGCCGCAGGCGCAGGGGAGACGGTAAACGGAAGGTCAAGACCGCACCGTCGTCGCAGGTCAGGACCTTTCGGACGAGGAAGGACACCTGCCGGGGTCCGCGTCAATCCTCCAGTGTTGTTTCCCACGTGCAACGCTCGCCCTATCCCGATAACGGCGATTTCACACTACTGTCATAAGACCGGCGAACCCGGGAGCATTTGGCGCGCGCCGGAACTGGCGGGAGAAACCCCTGCCTCCGCGCCGCGCTGCTCGACGCGAGCCGCACAAAGGAGTGTGGTCGAAAACCGGCGATATGCGCGCCCACTACGGGCTGAACGCCATCGCCACTCCCCTGACTGACCATCGCGATTTCGGGCCGGACCGTTAGCCGGATGGGACTCACCCATCCGGCTGACAGCCCGGCCCGATCGTGCCGAGCCAAGGAGGGCGGCAAGCCGTGACCCGCCACGCACCGCACAAGCCGAGCGAGGGCTTGTACGACAAGCAGTACGAGCACGACGCCTGCGGCGTAGCCTTCGTCGCCGATCTCTCCGGCCGCAGAGACCACGAGATCGTGCGCAAGGCGCTCGTCGCCCTGCGCAACCTCGAGCACCGCGGTGCCCGTGGAGCCGAACCCGAGACCGGGGACGGCGCGGGAATCCTGATCCAGGTCCCGGACGCGTTCTTTCGCGAGGTCGTCGACTTCCAGCTGCCCGAGGCGGGTGCCTATGCCGTCGGCACGGCGTTCCTGCCCGTCGACCCCGAGGCGCGCGGCAAGGCCATGTCCACCATCGAGCGCATCGCCGCCGAGGAGCACATGCGCGTCCTCGGCTGGCGCGACCTGCCCGTGGACACCGACCACGTCGGCCCGACCGCCGCGACGACCATGCCACACTTCGCGCAGGTCTTCCTGGCCCCGCAGCGTGACGACGTCACCGGGCTCGCCCTCGAGCGCGCCGCGTTCTGTGTGCGCAAGCGCGCCGAGCACGCGCTGACCGAGCAGGAGGTCTACTTCCCCAGCCTGTCGGCGCGCACGATCGTCTACAAGGGAATGCTCACGGAGCCCCAGGTCGAGCGGTTCTTCACCGACCTGACCGATCCGCGCGTCACCAGCGCCATCGGCCTGGTGCACTCGCGCTTCTCCACCAACACGTTCCCTTCGTGGCCGCTCGCGCACCCGTACCGCTACGTCGCGCACAACGGCGAGATCAACACCCTGCGCGGCAACCGCAACTGGATGGACGCCCGCGAGTCGCAGCTCGCGACCGACCTCATCCCCGGTGACCTGCAGCGGATCTACCCGGTGATCACGCGCGGCGCGAGCGACTCCGCCTCGTTCGACGAGGTGCTGGAGCTGCTCCACCTCGGCGGCCGATCGCTGCCCCACGCGGTGCTGATGATGATCCCGGAGGCATGGGAGAACCACGAGGAGATGGACCCCGCCCGCCGGGCGTTCTACGAGTTCCACGCCACGCTCATGGAGCCGTGGGACGGCCCCGCGCTCGTGTCGTTCACCGACGGCACGCAGATCGGCGCCGTGCTCGACCGCAACGGCCTCCGGCCCGCGCGCTACTGGGTCACCGAGGACGGGCTCGTCGTGCTGGCCAGCGAGGTCGGCGTGCTGGAGCTCGACCAGTCCACGATCGTCCGCAAGGGCAGGCTCGAGCCGGGCCGCATGTTCCTCGTCGACACCGGGGAGGGCCGGATCGTCGAGGACGAGGAGATCAAGAGCGAGCTGGCCTCGCAGCACCCGTACGACGAGTGGATCGAAGCGGGCGTGCTGCGCCTCGAGGACCTGCCCGAGCGCGAGCGCGAGGTGCCGACGCACTCGTCGCTGGTCCGCAGGCAGCAGGCTTTCGGCTACACCGAGGAGGAGCTCAACGTCCTGCTGGAGCCGATGGCCCGCTCGGGCGCTGAGCCGATCGGCTCGATGGGCAACGACTCGCCGCTGGCTCCGTTCTCGAGCGGGTCGAGGCAGCTGTTCGACTACTTCATCCAGCTGTTCGCACAGGTCACCAACCCACCGCTGGACGCGATCCGCGAGGAGCTCGTCACCGCGCTCGGCACCCAGCTCGGCTCGGAGCCGAACCTGCTGGAGGCCGGGCCAGAGCACTGCCGCAAGATCGTGCTGCCCTTCCCGGTGCTGGACAACGACGAGCTGGCCAAGCTCGTTCACGTCAACGACGACGGCAACCTGCCGGAGTTCCAGGCGCACACCGTGCACGGCACCTACGAGGTCGCGGGCGGCGGCGAGGCGCTGGTGCGCAGGCTCGACGAGATCCGCGCCGAGGTGTCGGAGGCGATCGCGGGCGGTGCCCGGCTGATCGTGCTGTCCGACCGGGGCACCGACGCCGAGCACGCGGCGATCCCTTCGCTGCTGCTGACCGGCGCCGTGCACCACCACCTGGTGCGGGAGAAGAGCCGCACTCAGGTGGGTCTGATCGTCGAGGCGGGCGACGCCCGCGAGGTGCACCACATCGCGCTGCTGATCGGCTACGGCGCGGCCGCGGTGAACCCGTACCTGGCGATGGCGACCGTGGAGGAGATGGCCGAGCAGGGCCGTATTCCCGGCGTCACGGCCAAGGAGGCCACGCGCAACCTCATCAAGGCCCTCGGCAAGGGTGTGCGCAAGACGATGTCCAAGATGGGCGTCTCGACCGTCGCCTCCTACACGGGTGCGCAGATCTTCGAGGCCATCGGGCTCGGCGAGGAGGTCATCGAGGCCTGCTTCACCGGCACCACGTCCCGCCTCGGCGGGGTGGGCTTCGACCTGCTGGCCCGCGAGGTCGCCGAGCGGCACCGCCGCGCGTTCCCCTCCGACGGCGTGCGCGCGTCGCACCGGGAGCTGGAGACCGGCGGCGACTACCAGTGGCGCCGCGAGGGCGAGCCGCACGTGTTCAACCCGCAGACCGTCTTCAAGCTGCAGCACTCCACGCGCAGCGGGAAGTACGAGATCTTCAAGGAGTACACGAAGTCCGTCGACGACCAGGCCGAGAGGCTGATGACGCTGCGCGGTCTGTTCGGCTTCAAGGAGGGCGTGCGGCCGCCGGTGCCGATCGAGGAGGTCGAGCCGGTCTCCGAGATCGTCAAGCGGTTCGCGACGGGCGCCATCTCCTACGGCTCGATCTCGCAGGAGATGCACCAGACGCTGGCGATCGCCATGAACCGGCTGGGCGGCAAGTCCAACACCGGTGAGGGCGGCGAGGACCCGGAGCGGCTCTACGACCCCGAGCGGCGCAGCGCCGTCAAGCAGGTCGCGAGTGGACGGTTCGGGGTGACGAGCGAGTACCTCGTCAACGCC
>NZ_QEQT01000091.1:0-73293 GCF_003311655.1 Prauserella sp. PE36
CTAGGTCGTGTCTCCTTATTGCCGAAGCCATAGGGTGATCGCGCGGAGGACGATGCCTCCTCGGTAGACGGCGGCGAGCTTGTCGTAGCGAGTGGCGATGCCGCGCCATTGCTTGTGGTCGTTGAAGGACCGTTCGATCACGTTGCGCCGCTTGTAGGTCAGGGCGTCGAACTCGGGTGGGCGGCCTCCGGCGGCGCCACGCCGTCTGCGGTGAGCAATCTGGTCTGCGGGCTGTGGGATCACGGTCTTGATGCCCCGGGCTCGCAGTCTGGCTCGAATCGCTCGGGATGAGTAGGCCTTGTCGCCGATCAAGGCCTCGGGGCGAGTGCGCGGCCGACCTGGACCGAGCCGTTTGACGGCCAGGTGGGACAGCAGCGGCGCGAGCATGGGGGAGTCACCGGCCTGGCCGGGTGTGAGTGCGATGACCAGCGGGCGGCCGCGGCCGTCGACGAGCTGGTGGATCTTGGTCGACATCCCGCCCCGCGAGCGTCCCAGCGCATGATCAAGCGGCTCGGCGCGTAGATCCTTGTAGTTCGGCTCAGCCCCCTGTGGGCCGCCGACCTGCGGGATGTTCGACCCGTCGCAGGGTGACCGCGTGCTGGTGGGCGCGGTTGATGGTGGAGTCGACCGACACCGTCCAGTCCACCCCGCCGGCGGCGTCAGCCTCAGCGACCAGCCGAGCGTGGATCTTATCCCAGGTCCCATCGGTCGAGAACCGCTTGTGCCGCTTCCACAGCGTCTGCCACGGTCCGAACGACTCAGGCAGGTCCCGCCACGCGATCCCGGTCCGGAATCGGTAGACGATCCCCTCGACCACCTGCCGGTGATCCCTAAACGGCCTGCCTCGCTGGCCATCCGAGGACGGCATCAGCGGCTCAATCCGAGCCCATTGAGCGTCAGTAAGCACCGCAAACCGTGACATGCGATCAACAATCCCAGCTCACACCGCAGATCTTTAGGAGACACGCCCTAGGCGCGGCCTACCCTGCCCGGTCAGCCTGCGCTTCGCCAGCCGGGCACGCCGAGGGTGATCAGCCGGAGCCGTTTCTCGGCCGTGCGGATGATCCGCTCGTCGGCCTCGGTGTCGCCCTGGCGGGCCTCCAGCAGGTCCAGCACCGTGCCCAGCATGGCCGTGACGATGAGGTCGGCCATCATGTTCAGGTCCTCGGTGCTCCACTCCCGCAGGTACTCGAAGCGCGCGAGGTCCACGGCGAGCTCGCGGGAGAACAGCCGCAGTTCGATGCCGATCGCCTGGCGTACCTCGCCGGTGCCGCCGTAGCGCTCCCTGATCAGGAACCAGTAGTGCGCTTCGTTCGCGCGCACGTGCTCGGCGAGCGTGCGCACCGACGCGCGGATGATGCCGGTGGACGTCCTCGGGTCGTTGCGGGCCGAGCGGATCATCCCGCGCAGCGTGCGCATGGACTCCTCCACGAGCGCGACGCCGAGGGCCTCCATCGACGCGAAGTGCCGGTAGAACGCCGTCGGCACGATTCCCGCCTGTTTGGTCACCTCGCGCAGGCTGACGCCGCCGAAGCCGCGTTCGGCGAACAGCCGCAGCGCGGTGTCCAGCAGCGCGCGCCGGGTGCGCTCCTTGCGCTCGTGCCGGCTCACCGGTTCCACAGTCACGGCGTTCAGCGTACGTACGTCCACGTTGTAGGCCACCTCACATTGCGGGCTTCGAGCAGCCCCCCCACTATTGAGTGTACGGGTGTGCACTGAATTGGAGGTGTGAGATGGGCAGACTCGCCGCACTCGCCGGCGCGCTGCTCACTCCGCACGGCATCGACCGCTACCTCGAACTGATCGACCCGATGCTCGTGCGCGAGGAGATCAGGGCCGAGGTCACCGAAGTCCGCAGGCAGACGCCGGGCACGGTGACGCTCACGCTGCGTCCGAGCAGGGCGTGGCCTGGCTTCACCGCGGGCCAGTACATGCGCGTGTCTGTGGACATCGACGGTGTGCGCCGTACCCGCTGCTACTCGCCAGCGGGCTCGGCGCACCGGCCGGACCGGCTTGAGCTGACGATCAGGGCTCACGAACACGGCCTGGTGTCGCGGTACCTGCACCACACCGCGCGGCCAGGGCTCGTGTTCGGGTTGTCCCGGCCGGAAGGCGTGTTCACGCTGCCACAAGCCCGTCCGGAGAAGCTGTTGCTGATCAGTGGCGGCAGCGGCATCACCCCGGTGCTCTCGATGCTGCGCACGCTCGCCGACGAGGACCATCGCGGAGAGGTGACGTTGCTCCACTACGCGGCCACCGCCGCCGACGTGCCCTATCGCGAGGAGCTGGCGTCGCTCGGCACGCGGCCGGGCACCCGCGTGGTGCTCGCCCACACCCGGGACGGAGAGGGACACCTGCGCGGCCGTTTCGGCGAGCGGCACCTGGCCGAGGCCGCGCCGTGGTACCGCGACGCGCGGACCTACCTGTGCGGTCCCGAACCGCTGCGGGACGCCGTCTCGAAGCTCTACGCGGAGGCGGGTTTGAGTGAACGCCTGCACACTGAGGAGTTCACGCCACCCGCGCTGCGGCTCGACACCGGCGGCGCGAGCGGGCGCGTGCGCTTCGCCCGCAGCGGCACCGAGGCCGACAACACCGGCAGGCCGCTGCTGGAGCAGGCCGAGGCCGCGGGCCTGAGCCCCGAGCATGGCTGCCGGATGGGCATCTGCTTCTCGTGCACGCAGGTGAAGGCGAAGGGCGCCGTGCGCGACGTGCGCTCCGGCGAAGTGTCCGACGACGAGAACGAAGAGATCCAGCTGTGCATCTCCGTCCCCGTCGGGGACGTCGAGATCGACTGTTAGGGAGACGACGACCATGACCGGACTGCAGGACCGCCTCACGCCGCAACAGGTCGAGGACTTCGGACGGGAGATGGACGAGCTGCGCCAGCGCGTCGTCGCCAACCTCGGAAAGTCCGATGTGGACTACATTCAGAACGTCATCAAGATCCAGCGCAGTCTGGAGATCTCCGGGCGGGCGCTGCTGTTCGCCGGGTTCTTCCCGCCCGCGTGGATCGCCGGGGTCGGCGCGCTGTCGCTGTCGAAGATCCTCGACAACATGGAGATCGGCCACAACGTCATG
This sequence comes from Prauserella sp. PE36, assembly GCF_003311655.1. Lineage (NCBI taxonomy): Bacteria > Bacillati > Actinomycetota > Actinomycetes > Pseudonocardiales > Pseudonocardiaceae > Prauserella > Prauserella sp. PE36. The sequence continues at coordinate 3,079 of NZ_QEQT01000091.1, forward strand.
CACGGCCAGTACGACTGGACCCGCGACCCGGCGCTCAGCTCCCAGCGGTTCGAGTGGGACACGGTGGCACCGGCGGAGAACTGGCGGCACTCGCACAACTACATCCACCACACCTACACCAACATCCTCGACAAGGACCGCGACGTCGGCTACGGGATCCTGCGCATCGACCCCGAGCAGAAGTGGCACCCGTACTACCTGGGCAACCCGGTCTACGCCGTGGTGCTCGCCTTCATGTTCCAGTGGGGCGTGATGCTGCACGATCTCGAGTTCGACCGGGTCGTCAAGGGCGAGCGGAAATGGTCGGAGTTCGCGGAGGTCCGCAAGCGCATGCTGCGCAAGGCGTCGCGTCAGGTCGGCAAGGACTACGTGCTGTTCCCGCTGCTGACCGGCCCGCTCGCGCCGCTGACGCTGCTCGGCAACGCCTCGGCGAACGTGGTGCGCAACCTGTGGGCGTTCTCGATCATCTTCTGCGGGCACTTCCCGGCCGACGTGGAGAGCTTCACCGAGCGGGAGACGGAGGGCGAGAGCAGGGGCCAGTGGTACCTGCGCCAGATCCTCGGCTCCGCCAACATCACCGGCGGCCCCCTGTTCCACATACTCTCGGGCAACCTCTCGCACCAGATCGAGCACCACCTCTTCCCGGACATCCCGGCCTGCCGGTACCCGAAGATCGCGCCCGAGGTGCGCGCGATCTGCGAGAAGTACGGCCTGCCGTACCACACCGGTCCGCTGCACAAGCAGCTCTTCTCGGTGGCGAAGAAGCTCGTCAAGCTGGCCTTGCCCGGCGGTAAGGGTGCGGACGAGCCCAAGGCCAGTACGCTGAACCGCGACCGGAACCTCAGTGCGGCGTAGGGACGACAGCGACATGGTGAGTCGGTTCGAGAGCGGCAAGGACACGGTGCAGGTGCTGACCGAGTCCGCGGCCACGCACATCGGCAACATCGCGGGGATCGTCACCGGTGCCGTGCGCGACATCGCGCGCGAGACCGGCGACTGGCTGACCGACGTGATCGAGATGCGCGAGGCGGCGCAGCGGGCGCGGGAGGACGACGAACGTACCGCCGGTGAGGCGGACGGATCACTCGGGCGCGAGTGATCTCGCGAGGCCGGTGAGCGGGAGGCTTTCGCCGCGCCGCAGCAGCCGCACGCTCGTGCCGGGGTGCCGCCTCGCCGCCTCGTCGAGGAAGTTCGAAATCGGCGACGTGAAGTTGCGGTAGTCATCGAAGTGCACGGGCACGGCGTGCGCCGGATCGAGCAGCTCCAGCAGCTCGCCGCCTTGCCGGTCGTCCATCGTCACCAGCATGCCGAGCACCCTCGTGCCGCCAAGATGCAGCACGGCGAGGTCGATGCCGGGAAGCCGCTCGCGGATCTCACGCAGCTCGTCGTGCACCACCGTGTCGCCGCTGACGTAGATGCGCAGCCGCCGGGAGTCTGGCGCGGCGACGTAGTCCCAGACGGTGCCCATCACGGGCGGCAGCACCTTGCCGAGCACGCCGGTGGAGTGCCGCGCGGGCACGGCTGTGACCGTGAGTGTCGCGCCCCGCTGGCGCAGGGTCTCCGCCGACCACGTCGCGAGCGGCACCGGCTCGCGGAACCCGTGGCGCCGCAGCCGCCGCGCCGCGTGGCCGGTGGTGAGGATCGGCAGGTCGGGGGCGAGTCCTCGCCGCGCGACACGGTCGAAGTGGTCCCCGTGCAGGTGGGAGAGCACCACGGCGTCGAGCGGCGGCAGCTCCGCGATCCCTGCCGACGGCTCGGTGCGCCGCCGCGAGAACAGGCCCTGGCCGAAGTAGCACCACTGACCCCGGTGCAGGAAGTTCGGATCGGTGAGCACCGTGAACGGGCCGAGCCGCACCAGCGTCGTCGCCGTGCCGATGAACGTCAGTGAGTCCTCGCGGGGAAACATCGCCGTGGGCTACCCGCACGGCCGCGGCGTAACCTCCCGATCATGACCGTCCACAACGGAGCGTCCACGATGGCGCTACGCTGCGTTCATGGCTGACGCTCTCGCTCCGTTGACGCGGCTGCTGGACCGGTATCGTGCGCAGGATCCCGTGGAGGAAGCCGACCTCGCTCGCGTGCGCGAGCTGGTGGAGACCAGCGACGCGCCCTGGGACCGGTCGACGCCGCTGCACGTCACCGGATCGGCGTTCGTCGTGCACCCGGGAACGAACCGGGTCCTGCTGCGCTGGCACGAGCGGCAGCAGGCGTGGCTGCACGTCGGCGGTCACTTCGACCCAGGTGAGAACGACCCGCTCGACGTCGCACTGCGTGAGGGCCGGGAGGAGACGGGGCTGCGCGACCTCGCGCCGTGGCCGGACGCGGAGCTGGTGCACCTCGCGATCGTGCCGGTGCCCGCGAAGGGCGCCGAGCCCGCACACGAGCACGCCGACCTGCGCTTCGTGCTCGCCACCGGCGTACCCGGCACGATCACGGCCGAGCGGCCCGACGCGCCTCTGCGCTGGCTCACGCTGCCCGAGGCGCTCGAGTCGAGCGACCTGCCGAACCTGCGCGAGAGCCTGGCCCGCGTGGAGCGGCTGGTTCGTCTTCCAGGGGTGAGGTGACGGGTGCCTCGAGAGGGCACCGTGTGTCCTCATGAGCACCGCGACCACCTCGGCGCACAGCGGCGTCCTCGGGACGGCGTGCGTCTCCACGTTCGTCGTCAACGCCAACACCTCGGCGGTCAGCATCCTGCTGCCCTCGATCGGCTCCGACCTCGGCGTCTCGATCGACCTGCTGCAATGGGCCGTGACCGGGTACATGCTGGTCGGGGCGGCCACGATCGTCACGTCGGGCGCGCTCGGCGACGTGTTCGGCAGGCGGAGGATGTTCGTCTACGGGCTGCTGCTGTTCGTGGTCTCGTGCGTGTTGATCGCGCTCGCGCCCGGCGGCTGGCTGGTGATCGTGGGCAGGGTGATCCAGGGCGCGGCGGGCGCGGCGATCGTCGCGTCGGGGCTGAGCCTGCTCTCGGTGGTCACCACCGGGCCCGCGCAGATGCGCGCCGTGGCGCTGTGGGGAGGGGCCGCGGCTGCGGGCGCAGCGGCTGGGCCCGTGCTCGGCGGTGTGCTCAACGAGGCGACCGGCTGGCAGGGACTGTTCTGGATCGACGCGGGCATCGCCGCCCTCTGCGTGCCGTGGGTGTTGCGCACGGTGCCGGAGTCGCGCGACCCCGCGCGCCCACGCAAGATCGACGTGGCGGGCACGCTGCTGGTGGCCGCCGTGCTCGCGCCCTTCGTGTTCGCGATGACGGAGGGCTCGTCGTGGGGCTGGGCGTCGGTGCCCACGCTGGTGTGCCTGGTGATCTCGGTGGTGGCGGCCGTGGTGTTCGTCGCCGTCGAACGCAGGGTGGCCGCGCCGCTCGTGGACCTGCGGCTGCTGCGCAACACGCGACTGGTGGGCGCGACCACGGCCATCCTCATCGGGGCCGGGGCGATCGCGGGACTGTCGCTGCTGATCAGCCTGTACTTCCAGGAACCGGCGACGTTCGGGATGAGCAGCCTGGAGGCCGGGCTCGCGACGCTGCCACTCGCGGCGCTGGTGATTCTGGCGGCTCCCGCCGTGACCCCGCTGGCGCACAAGTTCACGCCCCGCGCGGTGATCATCGCCGGGTTCGTGCTGATGACGGCCGGGTTCGCGGTGCTCGGCGCAGTCGGGCCGTCGTGGACGTACTGGGCGATGCTGCCTGCCCTGGTCGGAATCGCCGTCGGGCTCGCGCTGTCCAACGGGCCCGCGTCGTCCATCGCGACCGCGTCGGTGGCCGAGGAGGAGGTCGGCGCCGCGTCGGGGATCTCGAACATGGCCAGGTACGTGGGCGGCGCGGTGCTCACCGCGGTCGCCGCCGGAATCTACGGGTCGGTGACCGCGAACCGCGAGGCTGCGGGCGATCCGAGAGGCTCGTCGCTGGCCGACGGGCTCGCCGTGTCGTGCCTCGCGCTGGCGATCTTCTCGGCGTCGGGGATCGTGCTGGGCTTGCTGGCGGCCCGGCGTGCGCGCCGCCCCCGGCCGCTCGACTACGCCGCCGCCGCGGCGGCGACCGCCCACACTCTCCCGGTGCACACCGCGGAACGCGCCCCGCTGGGGTGACCCCGCGGTTGCAGTGAAGGCCACCTTCACTGCGTTGGATCAACACAGCGGCGCGCAGCGTCTCCGTTTGGGTGGTGGTGGGAGACGGGTGGGCGCAGGGATGGTGGCCTTCACTGCGTTGGATCAGGTCAGCCGGATCGGACCTCCGCGAGGGCTACCGGGCGGTGTTCGGCGCGGGAGATCTCGCACGCCTCGGCGACGTAGAACGCCTCCAGCGCGTCCGCCGGGGTGCACGGGCTGGGGCTGCGGCCGGCGACGACCTGCGTGAACGTCTCCAGTTCACGGACGTAGGCGGGGGCGAAGCGCTTCAGGAAGTGCGGGTACGGGGGCCCGGCGGGCCGGTCGATCCCGGGCTCTGCGGACGTGAGCGGGGTCCGCTCGTCGAGCCCCACGGCGATGCTGTCGTGCTCGCCCAGCAGTTCCAGCCGCACGTCGTAGCCCGCGCCGTTGTAGCGGGTGGCTGAGACGAGCGCGATGGTGTCGTCGTCGAGCGTCAGCACGGCGGCTCCCGTGTCCACGTCGCCGGCCTCGGCGAAGAACGCCGCACCGCGGTTGGTGCCCAGCGCGTAGACCTCGGCCACCTCGCGGCCGGTGACCCAGCGGATGATGTCGAAGTCGTGCACGCCGCAGTCGCGGAACAGCCCGCCGGAACGGGGCACGTACTCGGCGGGCGGGGGAGCCGGGTCCAGCGTGGTCGCCCGCAGCGTGTGCAGCCTGCCGAGCTCGCCGGAAGCCACGGCGGCGCGCGCGGCGGCGTAGCCCGCGTCGAACCGCCGCTGGAACCCGATCTGCACGGGCACCCCCGAGCCCTCGGTGGCCTCGATGACCTTCAGCGTGCCCGCGAGGTCCGCCGCGACGGGCTTCTCGCAGAACACCGGGATCCCCGCCGCGACCGCCCTGCCGATGAGCTCGGGGTGGGAGTCGGTGGCCGTGGCGATCACCAGCCCGTCCGGCGCCGAGGCGAACAACGCGTCGAGGTCGGCGACGAACTCCGCGCCGAGCCCGGCCGCCGCCACCCGCGCGCGCTCCGGGTCGAGGTCGGTGACGAGCAGCGACTCGACCTCCGGGATGCCGCGCAGGATCCGCGCGTGTGCCGTGCCGATGCGGCCGATACCGGCGAGTCCTAACCGCATGTGCCGCCCTTTCGTGGTCAGTTCGGGGGAGCGCCGGTGGTGCCCCTCGGCACCAGCGACGGGTGGAGCAGGTGCCGTGCCGGGGCGGTCCGCTCGCCGCGCACCCGCTCGAGCAGCGCCTCGATCGCGAGCCTGCCCATCTCCAGCCTCGGCTGGTCGACCGTGGTCAGGGAGACACGGCGGAGCGCCGAGAACGACGTGTTGTCGTAGCCGACCACCGAGATGTCCTCGGGAATGCGCAGGCCCTCCTCCTCCAGCGCGGAGATGGCGCCGAAGGCGTTGAAGTCGTTGCCGCAGAACAACGCCGTGGGTCTTTCGGCGCGCGAGACCGTGTCGAGCAGGTGGCGGACGGCCTTCTCCCCGGCGGTGTCGGTGTGCTCGCTCGGCAGCACCACGGGAGTGAGCCCGTGTGCCTTCATGGCGAGCCGGTAGCCGCGCCGCCGGGCCGCCGCGGTGGTGGCGGTGCCGCCGTCGAGGTGTGCGATGCGGCGGTGCCCGAGCGAGACGAGATGCTCGACGGCGAGGGCGGAACCGGCCACGCCGTCGTCGTTCACGGTGTCCACAGTGGACAAACGGGAGCCGCGGGAGACCAGCACCACGGGGCACGTTCGCGCGGCGGCCTCGATCGCGGACGCAGGCAGCACGGGGGAGAGCAGCACGACCCCGGCGGGGTGGAAGGAGAGCAGGTTGCGCAGTGCGGCCTTTTCCCTGCCGGGACTGCGGGAGCCGGAGTTGAGCACCAGCTCGAACCCGGCCTCCCTCGCCGCGCCCTCCAGCCCCTCGATCACGTCGGCGAAGAACGCGTTGCGCAGGTCCGAGACCATCACGCCGAGCACCGTGGACGTGCGGCTCGCCAGTGCCCTCGCCATGACGTGCGGCTGGTAGCCCAGCTCGTCGGCCGCCGTGAGCACGGCCTGCCGCCGCCGGTCGCTGACCTTCGGCGAGTTGTTGAGGACGAGGGAGACCAGTGCCCTCGACACGCCCGCACGGGCGGCCACGTCCTCCATCGTCGGTCGTGCCAACACGCCCTCCGCAAGAAACCGCTCCGCGACGCACTTGACAGTGCCGCTCGGGACGCTACACGCTTGGAGCGCTCCAACCAATAGAGCGCTCCAACGGCGGAGCGCCCGGGAGGGACGCACCCTGATGACGTCGCCGTCGCGGTTTCGTGTGGCAGGAGCCCCGATCTCGTGGGGTGTGTGCGAGGTGCCGGGCTGGGGCACGCAGCTCGACGTCACCACGGTGCTTGGCCAGATGGCCGAACTGGGTCTGGGGGCTACGGAGCTCGGGCCGCCGGGCTACCTGCCGACGGAACCCGGGGCGCTGCGGGCGTTGCTGAGCGAGTACGCGCTGGGGCTTGTCGGCGGTTTCCTCGCCGTGCCCATGCACACCGAACCGGAGCGCGCCCGCGCCGCCGCCGAGGAGTCCGCCGCGCTGCTCGCCGAGTGCGGGGCGGAGGTGCTCGTGCTCGCCGCCGCGACAGGGCTCGACGGCTACGACGAACGGCCCGCGCTCGACGACCGGGGCTGGCGCGCGCTCGTCACCACGGCGGAGGAGATCCAGGTCCTCGCGCGACGGCACGGGCTGCGCGCGGTCCTGCACCCGCACGTCGGCACCCACGTCGAGCGGGAGGACGAGGTGGAGCGCTTCCTCGCCGACTCGTCGCTCCCGCTGTGCCTGGACACCGGGCACCTGCTGGTCGGCGGCACCGACCCGGTGGCGCTCGCCCGGCGGCACCCCGCGCGCATCGGGCACGTGCACCTCAAGGACGTCCGCGCGGACCTCGCCGGGCGGGTGCGCGCAGGGGAACTCGACTACACCGCCGCCGTCGGACAGGGCCTGTACGTGCCGCTCGGCGACGGCGACGTGGACCTCGCGGCGATGGTCGGCTTCGTCCGCGCCGCGGGCTACCCCGGCTGGTACGTGCTCGAACAGGACACCGTGCTCGGCGAGCACGACACGGGCGACCGGCCGAAGCGGGACACCGCGCGCAGCCTGGCCTACCTGAACGACCTCGTCAGCCGGCTGCCCGCCGGCTGAGCCGAACCGACTGGAGAGAGACGATGAAGTCCGAATCCACTCACAGGTTCCTTCCGAAACGACGATGGCTCGCCGCGGCGGGACTCGCCGGCGCCCTCGCGCTCACCGCGTGCGCCGGGCCCGAGGGCGAGGAACCCGCCTCGCAGGAGGGCCAGAACCAGCAGGCGCAGGGCGACCTGACCGTCTCCGTGATCTCGCACGGCACGGCGGGCGACGCGTTCTGGAACGTCGTCAAGAACGGCGCCGAGGCGGCGGGCCGCGACCTGGGGGTCCAGGTCGAGTACACCGCGGACGGTGACCCCGGCGCGCAGGCTCGGCTCATCGACAACGCCGTGGCACAGCGGGTCGGCGGGCTCGTGGTGTCGATGGCCAACCCCGATGCGCTCGGGCCGTCCATCCAGCGCGCGGTGCAGGCGGGAATCCCGGTGATCACGATCAACTCCGGCGAGGACCGCAGCGCCGAGTTCGGCGCACTCACGCACGTCGGGCAGAACGAGACCGTCGCGGGCGAGCAGGCCGGTGCCGCGTTCGCCGACGCGGGCAAGCGCAAGATGCTGTGCGTCATCCACGAGGCCGGCAACATCGGCCTCAACCAGCGTTGCGACGGCGCGCGTGAGGGTTTCTCCGGGCAGGTCAGCAATCTCCAGGTCGACATCAGCAACCCGACCGACGTCGAGTCGCGGATCAGGGGAGCCGTGCAGACCGACCCGTCGATCGACGCGGTGCTGACGCTGAACTCGCAGGTCGCCGCACGCGCCGCGAGCGCGATCGAGGCCGCGAACTCGAACGCCGAGGTGGCGACGTTCGACCTCAACGCCGACGTCGTCTCGGCCATCAAGTCCGGCGAGGTGCTCTTCGCCGTCGATCAGCAGCAGTACCTCCAGGGCTACCTGCCAGTGCAGTTCCTCAAGCTGTATCGCGACAACGCCAACGTGGTCGGCGGAGGGCGGCCGGTGCTCACCGGGCCGGACTTGGTGGAGCGGGACAACGTCGACCGCATCGGCCAGTACGTGGAGCGGGGCACGCGATGACCGTCGCGCCACCCACGCCCGTCGACGAGCGCGTCGCGGCGCCCCGCCTGCTGGACCGGCTCGTGGTCCGGCCGGAGATCGGGGCGCTGCTCGGGGCGATCGTGGTGTTCGTGTTCTTCTCGCTCGTCACCGACCAGTTCCTGAGCCCGGGAGGCGTCTCGACGTGGCTCGACGACGCCTCGACGCTCGGGATCATGGCGGTGGGGGTGTCGCTGCTGATGATCGGCGGGGAGTTCGACCTCTCGGCCGGTGTGATGACCGCGTCGACAGCGCTGGTCACGGCGATACTGGCGACCGAGGCGGGCTGGAACGTGTGGGTGGCGCTGGGCGCCTCGCTGGTGTTCGCGCTGCTGGTGGGCGGGTTCAACGGCTGGCTGGTGATGCGTACCGGCCTGCCGAGCTTCATCGTCACCCTGGGCACCTTCCTCGCCCTGCAGGGGCTGAACCTCGGGGTGACGCGGCTGCTGACGGGCACCGTGCAGGTGTCGGGTGTGCGGGCCGCGGACGGCTACGAGTCGGCCGGGATGCTGTTCGCGTCCACGATCGAGATCGGGGGCACGGAGTTCCAGGTGTCGATCCTGTGGTGGATCCTGGTGGCGGCGGTCGCGGCGCTCGTGCTCGTGCGCACGCCGTTCGGTAACTGGATCTTCGCGGTGGGCGGCTCGGCCGTCAGCGCCCGCGCCGTCGGCGTTCCGTTGGTGCGCACCAAGATCCTGCTGTTCATGACAACGGCGTTCGCGGGCTGGATCGTCGGCTCGATCAACATCCTGCGGTTCGACAGCGTGCAGGCCAACCAGGGCATCGGGCAGGAGCTGCAGTTCATCATCGCCGCGGTGGTGGGCGGGTGCCTGCTCACCGGTGGCTTCGGGTCGGCGATCGGGGCAGCGATCGGCGCGCTGATCTTCGGCATGGCGCGGCAGGGCATCGTCTTCGCGGGCTGGGACAACGACTGGTTCATGTTGTTCCTCGGCGTGATGTTGCTCGCCGCGGTGCTCGTCAACAACACGTTCCGGCGGCGCGCGGAGAGGGTGCGGAGATGACTCCCCTGATCGAGGTCACCGGCATCGGTAAGTCCTACGGCAGCGTCCACGCGCTGCGGGACGTGTCCACTGTGGTCAACGCGGGTGAGGTCACGTGCGTGCTGGGCGACAACGGTGCCGGTAAGTCGACATTGATCAAGATACTGGCCGGGGTGCACCAGCACGACTCCGGGGAGCTGCGGGTCGGCGGCGAGCCGGTGCGGTTCTCCTCGCCGAGGGACGCGCTCGAGGCGGGCATCGCGACCGTCTACCAGGACCTCGCGGTCGTGCCGCTGATGAGTGTGTGGCGCAACTTCTTCCTCGGCTCGGAGCCGACGATCGGGTTCGGGCCGGTCAAGCTGCTCGACCGGCGGAAGGGCAAGCGGGTCACCAAGCAGGCGCTCGCGGAGCTGGGCATCGACCTGCGGGACGTCGAGCAGCCGGTGGGCACGCTCTCCGGCGGTGAGCGGCAGTGCGTCGCCATCGCGCGGGCCGTCCACTTCGGGGCAAAGGTGCTGATCCTCGACGAGCCGACCGCGGCGCTCGGCGTGAAGCAGGCGGGGATCGTGCTGCGGCACGTCGCGCAGGCGCGTGATCGCGGCCTCGGCGTCGTGCTCATCACCCACAACCCGCACCACGCCTACCCGGTGGGCGACCGGTTCCTGCTGCTCAAGCGGGGTGCGCCGCTGGGCACCTACGAGAAGTCGGAGATCGACCTCGGGGAGCTGACCAGCCAGATGGCGGGCGGCGCGGAACTGGCGGCGCTGGAGCACGAGTTGCGGTCGGTGGAAACGTGACGCTGGAGGCGCTCACCGTGGGCCGCGTCGGGGTGGACCTCTACCCCGAGCAGAGCGGTGTGCCGCTGGCCGAGGTCAGGACGTTCGCGAAGTCGCTGGGCGGCACGGCGACCAACGTCGCGGTGGCGGCGGCGCGGCTGGGCAGGCGCACCGCCGTGCTCACCAAGGTGGGCGCCGATGGCTTCGGCGACTACGTGCGCACGGCGCTGCGGGGCTTCGGCGTGAGCCCCGACCACGTGGGCACCGCGCCGGAGTTGCGTACTCCGGTGGTGTTCTGCGCGCTCGACCCGCCGGAGGATCCTCCGCTGCTGTTCTACCGTGAGCCGCTCGCGCCCGACCTCTCGCTGACGGAGCGGGACGTGCCGTGGGACGTCGTGGAGGCCGTGCCCCTGCTGTGGGTCACGGGCACGGGCGTGTGCGCGGAACCGGCGCGCGGCACGCAACGGGAGATCCTGCGGCGCCGGGATCGCCGGACCCACACGGTGCTGGACCTGGACTACCGGCCGATGTTCTGGCCGGACGAGGGCACGGCACGCGCGGAGATCGGCGCGCTGCTGGAGCACGTGACCGTCGCCGTGGGCAACCGGACCGAGGCGGAGATCGCCGTGGGCACCGCGGAACCGGCCGAGGCGGCGAAACGGATGCTCGAACGCGGCGTCGAGCTCGCCGTCATCAAGCAGGGCGGTGACGGCGTGTACGTCGCCACGCGAGAGGGCGCGTGGACGGTGTCACCCCGGTCCGTCGACGTCGTGTGCGCGCTGGGTGCGGGCGACGGCTTCGGCGGGGCACTCGTCCACGGCCTGCTGTCGGGCTGGGAACCGCCGCGGATCGCCGCCTACGCCAACGCGGCGGGCGCGATCGTCGCCTCCCGGCTCGCGTGCGCGGACGCCATGCCCACGGCCGACGAGATCGAGAGGACACTGGCGAGTTGATCACCGAGGAGCAGTGGGCGGACCTGTTGCGGGTGCGCGCGACCGATCCGCGCGCGGTGCGCCGGGCCTACGACCGCCGGAAGCGCAGAGCGAGCCTGCTGTCGGAGCGCGGCACGCTCTTCCTCGTGGCCGCCGACCATCCGGCGAGGGGCATGCTGGGCGTCGGCCCCGATCCGCTCGCGATGGCCGATCGCAGGCGGCTGCTGGAGCGGCTGCTGGTCGCGCTCGCCGACCCCGCCGTCGACGGCGTGCTCGGCACCCCCGACGTGGTGGAGGAGCTGTTGCTGCTCGGCGCGCTCGACGGCAAGGTGGTGCTCGGCTCGATGAACCGGGGCGGGCTCGCCGGCGCCGACTGGGAGATCGACGACCGGTTCACCGCCTACACTGCCCGTTCCATCGTCGACTGTGGACTCGACGGCGGGAAGATGCTGCTGCGGATCGTGGACTCCGATGCCGGGACGGCGCCCACTCTGGAGTCGTGCGCGCGGGCGGTGTCCGAGCTCGCCGGGGCCGGGCGGCTCGCCATGGTGGAGCCACTGCCGTACGCCCGTGACGGCGGCACGCTGGTGCTGCGGCGCGACGCGGCTTCACTCGCCCGCGCGATCGGCGTGGCCTCCGGCCTTGGCGTCACGTCGGCGTACACGTGGCTCAAGCTGCCGAGCGTGCGGGAGGCCGTTGTGCTCGACGCGACGACGTTGCCCGTGGTGGTGCTCGGCGGGGTGCCGTCGGGGGACTACGCCGCCGATCTCGAGCAATGGGGCGCGACCCTGCGCCACCCCGTGGTGCGAGGGCTGGTCGTCGGCCGTTCGCTGCTGTACCCGCCGGACGGCGATGTCGCCGGTGCGGTGGCCGCCGCGGCGCGAATGCTGGAGAAGTCCCGATGAGCGCCCTGCATCGCCCGCACGGGACGCTCGCCGACGGGGCCGACCCGGTGCGGCTGTACCCGGAGGACGCGGGCTGGGCCTACACCGGGCTGCGCGTGCTGACCCTGGAGCCGGGCGAGCCGCGCACGGTCACTACCGGCGAGTTCGAGGCGTTCGTGCTGCCGCTCTCCGGCGGGTGCGAGGTCACCGTCGACGAGGAGCGCTTCGTGTTGCGCGGGCGGTCGTCGGTGTTCACAAGGGTCACCGACTTCGCCTACGTGCCACGGGATGCCGAGGTCAAACTGTCCGCTGTGGAGGGTGCGGAGATCGCGCTGCCGATGGCCCGCTGCGAGCGCAGGCTCGTGCCCCGCTACGGACCCGCCGAGCTGGTGCCGGTGGAGGTGCGGGGCGCGGGCAACGCGACCCGCCAGGTCACCAACTTCGGTGTCCCCGGGGTGTGGGAGCACGCCGACAAGCTCAACGCGTGCGAGCTGATCACCCCGGACGGCAACTGGTCCTCCTACCCGCCGCACAAGCACGACGAGGCAGGCGAGTGCGAGGTCGTCAACGAGGAGATCTACTACTTCCGCATCGCCGGGCGCGACGGGACCACGCCGAGCACGGCGGGCTTCGGGCTGCACCGCACCTACACCGCCGACGGGGAACTGGACGAGGACGTGGCCGTGCGCGACGGCGACGTGTTCCTGATCCCGCGCGGCTACCACGGCCCGTGCGTGGCGGCGCCGGGTTACCCGATGTACTACCTCAACGTGCTCGCCGGGCCCGGCCCCGAGCGCTCGATGGCGTTCTGCGACGACCCCGCCCACGGCTGGGTCAGGGACACGTGGCGCGATCTGCCTGCCGACCCGCGCTGCCCGGTGACCGGAGCCGAAGGGAGGCGGGGGTGAGACTGACGACCGCGCAGGCACTGGTGCGCTGGCTGGTGGCGCAGCGCGCCGAGCTGCTCGACGGAACCGAGGTGCCGTTGTTCCCAGGCGCGTTCGCGATCTTCGGCCACGGCAACGTGCTCGGCCTCGGCAGCGCGCTCGAGGAGCATCGCGACCGGCTGCCGGTGTGGCGGGGGCACACCGAACAGGGCATGGCGCTCGCCGCCGTCGGCTACGCCAGGGCCGTGCACCGGCGTCAGGTGGGCGTGGTGACGTCGTCGATCGGACCCGGTGCGCTCAACATGGTCACCGCCGCAGGGGTCGCGCACGCCAACCGCCTGCCGTTGCTGCTCCTGCCCGGCGACACGTTCACGGGCCGCGCGCCCGATCCGGTGCTACAGCAGGTGGAGCACTTCGGCGACCCGGCGGCCACCGTCAACGACGCCTTCCGCGCCGTGAGCCGCTACTTCGACCGCGTCGTCCGGCCCGAGCAGCTGGCGCACACCCTGCCCCAGGTGGCGAGGGTGCTCACCGATCCGGCCGAAACCGGTCCGGTTACGCTCGCGCTGCCGCAGGACGTGCAGGCCGAGACGTTCGACTTCCCCGGCTCGCTGTTCGAGCCCGTTGTGCGGCGGGTCCCTCGGCCCCGCCCGGACACCCGCGAGGTCGCCGAGGCCGCCGACGTGCTGGGAAAGGCCCGGCGCCCCCTACTCGTGCTCGGCGGGGGCGTGCGCTACTCCGGCGCGGAGCGGGAGGCGCTCGCGTTCGCGCGCGAGCACGACTTCCCCGTCGTCGAGACCACCGCGGGCCGCACCCTGGTCCCGCACGACGAGCCCCTCTACGCGGGCCCACTCGGCATCACCGGCTCCGCCTCGGCCAACGCACTCGCGGCCGAGGCCGACGTGGTGCTCGCCGTCGGCACCCGGCTGCAGGACTTCACCACCGCGTCGTGGACGGTGTTCGACCCCCGGGTGCGCCTGGTGACCCTCAACGTCGCGCGGTTCGACGCGGTCAAGCACGGGGCCACGGCGGTGGTGGGCGACGCGCGCGAGGGGCTGGCCGAGCTCACCTCGGCGCTCGCGGGCCGCGGCGTCGTCGACCCGGCGTGGACCATGCGGGCGGCCATGGAGCGGGCGCGGTGGGACGACTACGTCGACGGCCTGCGCGCACCCGGCGAGGGGCTGCCCACCTACGCGCAGGTGGTGGGCGTGGTCAACGACGCCGCTGAGCCGGGGGACTACGTCATGACCGCGTCGGGCGGGCTGCCGGGCGAGCTGGTGGGCGGCTGGCGGGCGAAGGACACCGCGAGCATGGACGTCGAGTACGGCTTCTCGTGCATGGGCTACGAGCTCGCCGGCGCGTGGGGCGCGGCGCTGGCCCGCGACGGCGTGGTGACGACGCTGCTCGGCGACGGCTCGTACCTGATGCTCAACTCGGAGCTGTTCTCAGCCGCGTTCGCCGGGCATCCCTTCGTCGCGGTGGTGTGCGACAACGACGGCTACGCCGTGATCGCGCGCCTGCAGGAGGGCCAGGGCGCGCCCGCGTTCAACAACCTCTACGCCGACTGCGCCTCGGCACACGAGAACCCGCCGCGCGCCGACTTCGCCGCGCACGCCGAGGCGCTGGGCTGCGTCGCGTTCGCCGCCGCCGACCTCGCCGGGTTCCGCGACGCCTACGTCAAGGCGCGTCAGGCCGCGCGCACGCAGCGCAGACCCGTGGTCGTGGTGCTGCGCACCGACCCGGCCGCCTGGACCGACGCGGGGGCGTGGTGGGAGGTCGGCGTTCCACCGCACCTGCCCGGCCACGCCGAGTACGAGGTGGGCAAGGCCCGCCAGCTGCGTTACCGCGCCTGAGCGTCGTGCGGGCGCGGCAGGCGGCGGACGAGACGCTGACGACGCTGCTGCTCGCCCTCGGCGGGATCGCGCTGCTGGTCGGCGGCATCGGCGTGGCGAACACGATGGTGATCGCCGTGCTCGAACGCCGTGCGGAGGTGGGCCTGCGCCGTGCCCTCGGCGCGACCAGGGCCCATGTGCGCAGGCAGTTCCCGGGCGAGTCGGTGCTGCTCGTGGGCTCGGTGGGATCGGCGGCGTGGTGCTGGGCGGCGCGGTGACGGCGGTGTTCGCGGCGAGCCGCGACTGACCGTTCGCGCTGCCCGTGTGGGTGCTCGGCGGCGCGGCCGGTGCCACCGTGCTCGTCGGCGCGCTCGCGACGATGTGGCGGTCAGCGGAATGCCTCGTCGGTGGTGGGTACGCGCGCCAGTTCGCCGGCGAGCTGGCGCGCCCGCGTTCGGTAGGCGGGCGTGGTGAGCACCGTGTCGAGCGCCGCCCGCAGGCTCGCCGCGTCCGGTGTGGTGTGAACGCCCGCGCCCGCCTCGGCGACCCGCCGCGCGTTCAGGTGCTGGTCCTCGGCGAAGAGGGGCGCCACCACGAGCGGAGCCCCGGCCGCGAGCGCGCCGAGTGTCGACCCGCCGCCGCCGTGACACATCACTGCGGCGGCATGGCCGAGCACCGTGTTCTGGTCGACCCAGCGTTCCACGCGCACGTTCGGCGGCGGTTCGCCAAGCGTTGCGGGATCGAGCCCATGGCCCACGGTCAGCAGCACGTCGGCGTCGAGCCCGGCGACGGCGGCCAGCGCCTCGGGGTAGACCGGCACCGCGTCGGAGAGCGCGCCCGTGACGCTGCCGAACGTCGCGTAGACGAACGGTCGTCCCGCGCGCTCGCCCGGCGAGGCCCAGGCCGCGTCGCGGAACCGTCGTGTCCGTGGGGGATCCGGCACGGTCGGATCCTCGAGCCCGGCGGGGAACAGGGTCAGGTACGGCGATTCGTGCAGGCGGGTGGCGTCCGGGTCGGGAGGCAGGCCGGACGCGCGGCGCAGCCCGTCGACACTCTCCGCCGCGTAGCGCAGGAACCGCTCCTCCATGACGCCGAGCCCGATCGCGATCCTGGCGTGCGGCACGTCGTGCAGCTCCGCGGCCACGGCGGCGGCGAACTCGGCGCTCTCCCGCACCACGACGTCCGGCCCCCAGTCCGCGATCGTCTCCGCGAGCCGGGGGAGTGCGGCGCGAGGCCGGAGCCTGCCGAAGATCTCCCCGCACATGAACGCGTTGGCCTCGTCGTGCGGCAGTGTCGCGAGGATCTCGTAGGCCGCCGCCACCGCGTCGGCGGGCGGGTCGTCGACGCGCCGGAATGCCGCACCGGTCGCCTCCGCGGTGCTCGCGAGCGCGTCCGGCCCGGTGACCAGCACGTCGTGGCCGGTACGCAGGCACGACCGCACGAACGGAGCCATCGGGCCGAAGTGCCCGGCTCCCGCGGTCGAGGAGAACAGCACCCGCATCACCTCACGATACGCCGTCAACCCAGAGTTGACGAGGCGCGAATCGTCAACCTATGGTTGACCCGTGACCGAACCCATCCAGATCCGTCTCGACGACCTGATCGAGTCGATCAAGAAGGTGCACACCGACGTCCTCGAGCAGCTCACCGACGCCGTGCTCGCCGCCGAGCACCTCGGCGAAGTGGCCGACCACCTGATCGGCCACTTCGTCGACCAGGCCCGCCGCTCCGGCGCGTCCTGGACCGACATCGGCAAGAGCATGGGCGTCAGCAAGCAGGCGGCACAGAAGCGTTTCGTGCCGAAGCCGGACGCCGTCCTCGACCCGGACGACCTCGGCCGGTTCACCCCGCGCGCCAAGAACGTCGTGCGGCTGGCGCAGGAGGAGGCGCGCGCCGCGGGCAACCCCGAGGTCCTTCCCGAGCACCTCGTTCTCGGCCTGCTGGGCGACCAGGAATCCCTCGCCGCCAAGGCGATCGTCGCGCAGGGAATCGCGCTCGCCGCCGTGCGGCAGGCCGCCCTCGCCGCCCTGCCGGCGAAGGCCGGGAGCGTGCCCGATGCCGTGCCCTACGCCGCCACCGCGCGCAAGGCACTGGAACTGACGTTCCGGGAAGCGTTGCGGCTGGGCCACAACTACATCGGCACCGAGCACGTCCTCCTCGGTCTGCTGGAACACGAGGGCGACGCCGGCGTGCTCACGGGCCTCGGACTCGACAAGGCCGACGTGGAGGCCAACGTGCTCGCCGCGCTCGCCGAGGTCGTCGCCAACCGTCCACAGTAGAGGATCAGACCGGCGGGAACGGAACGGACTCCAGCACCGGCAGAAGCTGCTCCTCCTCGTAGTCCAGGTGCGAGTTCAGCTCGGCCGACATCCGCTCCAGCTCCGCACGGAACCGTGCCGGGCCGGTGCTGGTGATGTCGGCGAGCAGCTTCTCCAGCTCCTCCCTGATGCGCGAGACCGTGCCGTGCTCGGCCCGGAGGCGTGCGATCGCCTCGCGCAGGTGCGGGTACTCCCGCTCCAGGTTCGGCAGCAGCACCGCCTCCTCGCCGCCGTGGTGGACGTGCAGTCCCTCGCAGAAGGCCAGGCAGTGCTGGCGCAACCGCAGGCTGAGCCCCGGTGGCCTGCCGGCGGGTTGCGCGAAGTACTCGTCTGCCTGGGCGCGGAGCTCGGCGAGCTGTGCCCGGAGCCACGTGTGGATCTCGACGAGCTTGGCGGCGAGCGTCGTCACCTCGGCGGGTTCCGTGGTCCACCGCGCCCGTTGCAGGACCACCACGGGAAGCTCACGTGCGGTGCGGGCCTGGTAGTCGCCGAAGCCCGGTTCCCTGGCCACGACCTGCTCGAACAACCGCTGGCGCTCGGCACCCTCGGCGGGAACGGCGATGGCGTCGAAGGTTTCGGTGCCCAGCTCGACCCTGACCGCGGGATGGGCGAGCAGGTTGTGGTACCAGGCGGGGTTGCGCGGTCCGCCACCCGCGGAGCCGACGATCACGAGCTCGCCGTCGACGCGGAGGTACGCGAGCGGAGAGGTGGTCTGCTGGCCTGATCTCGCGCCCACAGTGGTGAGCAGCAACAGGTCCCCGCCCTCGAATGGGCCGCCGACCCTGCCGCCGTTGGCGCGGAACTCGTCGACGACGGCCTGGTTGAAGGGCGCGACCTTGGCAGGTGCGTTCGGATGTGCTGGCAAGTAGGAATCTCCTTCGGTACGGGGAAGAACGGCAGGAACGCACGACAAAGTGGCGCCCTGGCGCGAGGAAATGCGGACACACACGCACGCGACCGTGCGGATGTGGCGGGAGAGAAGAACGCGGCGAGGCGGAAAGCCTCTGCCACTACGGCAAAATCAGCCGGCGTCCGTGAAGTGAGTACTCACGATGGACCCCCTAGTGATGACGGTGCCTCCATGCCGACCACCTTCAACCCGGTTGGCGACACGCGACACGAGCGCCATTACACCCGAACCGTGATCGTCCTGTCAACGTGAGGAAAAGCGGGAGAATCGCCATGATCGGGGGAATCCTGAGCGGATATGTCGAATCCGATCAGGATTCCCATGCGAGCTGTCACGCGATGGGTGCTCACGCCGGACCCACCCGAGCCCTCGTTCGCCGAGGTGCTCATCGGCTCGCCGTTCGGCCCGCGGATCGGGGACGGGCCGCCGTTCTTCGGCCCGCCGGGCTGGACGCCGCACCCGGCCTGCTCGGCTGGACGGCCGAGCGCCGGTGCGGCGGTGGAGTGTCTCAGCCACGCGAGCGGACGGCTCCCGTGCTCGCCGCCCCGGTGGAACCGGACCTGCTCGCGCACCAGCCCTAGTAGCGGCGGAGGCCGCGCAGCGGCAGGCGTGGCCGGTCGGGTCGCTGCGGTACCCCGTCGTCACTGGCGACGTCGCCACGGTGGCGCGGACCCTGAGGGAACCCGCACCCACCCACGGGCAGCGCTCCTCGCGCTGCAGCTTTCCTAGGCGGCGTCGGCGTCGGCCTCGATGCGGCCCTGCGCGGCGGCGGCCATGCTCGCGCGGCACGTGCGCACGATCTGGCGGGTCGCGGCTCCCTCGGGACTGCGCCCGCAGCGGGGGCAGCTCACCGACACGTGCCACGTCAACTGGTCGACGGCGACGTTCGCCGCGGTCGAGCAGTCCCGGCACCAGCGGTGACCTGTGACCACGAAGACGTGCTGCGGGCTCGCGATGCACTCGTGCACCCAGCGCCGGTGGGTGCGGCACGTCAGCCGCTCCAGCGGATCCAGTCCGTTCGGCTCGGCGGCGTCCTCAGCGGTGAGCGTCTGGGCGAGGGCGCGATCACGCAGCCCGGCGTAGGCGGGGTCCACCGGAGCGAGGCGATGCCCACGGTGCCGGTCGCGGCGCAGCAGCGGCGTGACGGCGGCGTCGGTGACGGTGGTCTGCGCGGTGCGGCGTTCGGACATCGTCGGCCTCCTCCCGGTGTGTGCCCCTCGGGCACCTTCTACCCATACGTCGAACCAGGTGCCGCCGAATCGACATGCCGCTGGGGAAGAATCCAGAATTCCGGAAGGTCCGACACCGCGAAGGAGCAGCCGTGCCGCACTACCTGCTCAGCATCTACCAGCCCGACGGCGACCCGCCGCCGCCCGAGGTACTGGAACCGATCATGCGGGATTTGGAGGCCGTGAACACCGAGATGCGAGAGGCGGGCGTCTGGGTGTTCGCGGCGGGACTGACAGCTCCGGACACGGCGAGTGTCGTGCGCGCCAAAGGCGGCGACGTGCTCGTCACCGACGGTCCCTACGTCGAGGGCAAGGAGCACATCGGCGGGTTCACGGTAATCCAGGCACCCGACCGCGAGACCGCGCTCGGCTGGGCCCGCAGGGTGGCCGAGGCCATCACGCTGCCGATCGAGGTCAGGGCTATGGAGGAGGGCGACCACTGCTGAGGACGGTCCCTCAGCGGGGCGTGTGCTCCGCCAGCTCCACGCGCACGCCGTCGGGGTCGGTGAGGAACACCGACCAGCCGGTCTCGTGCGTGCTGCCGGGCGCCGGGTTCCATCTCGGCGGCTCGCCGTTCGCGAGGCCGGCGGCCTCCAGGTAGCGGTGTGCCATCCTGGCGTCCTCGACGGCGAAGGCGATGTGTGCCAGCCCAGGCGCGTTTCCCGCGGAGCTCGCGGGGGCGGAGCCGGGTGGGTCGACCCACTGGAGCAGCTCGAGCCGGAACGGGTCGTCCTCACCGAGCTGGAGCGAGGCGCTCGCGACCTCGACCTGGCCGACCAGCCCCAACGGCAGCCCCGGCAGCAGCGTCGACGTCTCCTTCGCGGCCACGTCGAAGCCGAGGTGCTCGTACCACTCGATGCTGCGGGCCAGGTCCGTGCAGTTGAGCCGCAGGTGCGACAGCACGGGGCCG
The DNA here is from genome assembly GCF_003311655.1 of Prauserella sp. PE36. Classification (NCBI taxonomy): domain Bacteria; kingdom Bacillati; phylum Actinomycetota; class Actinomycetes; order Pseudonocardiales; family Pseudonocardiaceae; genus Prauserella; species Prauserella sp. PE36. The sequence continues at coordinate 23,063 of NZ_QEQT01000091.1, forward strand.
TCGGTATCGGTCAGGCGCGACTGGACCAGCTCCACCGTTACCCCGTCGGGGTCGAGCGTCCACGCGGTGGGGCCGGTGCCGGTGGGCCAGCCAGAGGGCAGCATCCGCGCGTCGCGGCCCGCCCTGGCCACGGCCGTGCGAACCGTGGCCACCGACTCCACCCGGAAGCCCACCGCCCTGAGGCCGGTCGTGGTTGCCGGTGTGGGCACCACCGTGTGCGCACGCGGCTCGTGCCACTGGGCGAGCTCCAGCGCGGGCGTCCGGCGCGACCAGCGCCGGTCCCAGAGGCGTGACCTGGTGCGATGCGCGGGCTGCGAGATGCCCAGTGCGGAGACGTCCGCGTCGGTGTCGGTGAACTCGCCTCGCTGCCGCAGGTCCAGCACTTCGCGGTAGAAACGGGCCGACTTCACCCGGTCGGCGGTGTTGAGCGTGCAGCGGAGGAACGCATGCGTGGCCGCGTCGTCACGTGGCATCCGGCATCCTCCTTAGGGTGACCTTAGGAGGGTAGTGCCGGACCCTTGGCACTGAACAGTTTCCGCGGCAGGACACCGCCGTGAGCTTCGTCCCAGATCAACGAGTTCGCCCCCCAGGGCCCACGGGCCTCCGAAATAGACACTGGCGCGGTGCCGTGTGCCGTTACGTGTCCTGGCCGTGACGGGTCCGTGTCCTGCGGTAACGCCCAGCTCCGGGGATCGATTCGTAGGTGTACCGGCCGCCTCACAGGGGAGCGCATCGTGGTCGAGAACTCTTCCTCGGGACTGTCGCTGCTGCCCGGCGAGGTGAGCGTGACGGTGACCCGCGAGGAACACCACCAGGCGGAGCTGGCGCGGTACGCCCCGGCCGGCGGTGAGCGTCGCGTGGTCGTGGAGCTGGGCTGGTGCACGATCACGTCGGGCAAGCACAGGGGAAGGCGGGCCGTGGAGGTGCGGCTCGACGGGCACCGCATCGGCGAGCTGACGTACCTGATGTCGCAGCGTTACGGGCCGCTCATGGAACGCGTCGGGGCCTCCGGGGGCAGGCCAGGGTGCGAGGCCCTGATCCAGCAGGGCGAGAAGAAGATCGAGGTCGTGCTGCGCCTGCCGAAGGACGCCCAGGGCGCCTTGCGACCGCCACCCGCCGAGCCGGTGACGATGCCCGTCCCGATCGTCCCCGCGCCGCAGCCGGAGACCGTGTTCCAGCCGGTTGCCGCACCGGCCCCGGCGCCGCGCCGTCCGTGGTACCTGCGCCGTCCACTGTGGATCGCCGCCGCGGTCTTCGCACTCTTCCTCCTGGTCGGCATCGTCAACGGTGGCGAGGACGACGGGCGGCAGCCGGCCTCCGACGTCGCCCTGCCGGCCCCCGCCACGACGACCACCACGCCGGTAACCACCACCGACGAGCCGGAGCCGACGACGGAAGCCCCCGAGCCGGAGCCGCCGGCCGCGCCGCCGGAGCCGACGTACCAGGAGCCCGCCCCCGACCCGGTGCGCTCGGAAGCGCCCGCACCGCCGCCCCCACCTCCACCGGCTCCCGAACCGGGGCCAGGGCCCGACTGTCACCCGAGCTACGAAGGCGCTTGTGTCCCCATCGCCCAGGACGTCGACTGCGAAGGCGGCAGCGGCGACGGTCCCGCCTACGTGCGTGGGCCGGTGATCGTGGTGGGCGACGATGTGTATCGCCTCGACAGAGACGGTGACGGGATGGCCTGCGAGGACTGACCGCTGACCGTCCCGTGTGGACAGCCAGGAGGTTGTCCGCGAGGTGATGGCCTCGTCGAGGTCGGCGGTGAGCGCTGGCCTCGTGCGCGGCCGGCCCCAGCCGTGCCTGTGGATGCTCGAGTCGAGGCGTCCGGCGTGCGGACGCGCACCTATCAAGCCGAGCCGTTCCACCGCTTCCCAGGGGACATGGCGGCCACCGGCAGGCCCCGACCGCGCCCGCTGGCCTCGGTGGTCTCTGGAGCGGCCACGCTCTCCTCCGCGACCCGAGCAGCCGGTTGTCCCTCCGGCGGGAGTCGGGACGGTGGTCCGGAACAGCGGTGCCGCGCCGAGCCGGCGCGCATCAGTGAGGTGGATCTCTCGCTCCTCAGCCGCGCCCGTCCCGGCGTGGTAGGGCGCCGGTGCGCATTCCCCCTGGTCAACGCGGTGACCAGGGGTGGAGCGCCCCCGGCGGGACTACCAAAGGATGGGAACGGGGCTGACCAAGGCCGTTCCATCGGCACGTTGACTCTTGAGGCGAGGTTCGAGCTTCCGGGCTCGGGAGCGAGGCCGTCATGAGTTCCAACTCACAGACAGTTGCTCGATTCGTGACGGTCACGATGAGTCTGGTCATCGGGCTGACCTTCCTCTTCGGCTTTGGGTGCGCCACGAGGCGCTGTTGTTTGCGGATGGAGGTGGAAGACCGTCCATCGCTTCGTTGTCGTAGCGGCGGGGTGAAGCTGGAGGCAGCCTGATCCCAGGGGTCGCTGGGTTGGGTGGGAGCAGCCTCGACAAAGTCGCGTCGGCCTGGCACTGCCGGACGGGTCGGGCGCGGTGAGCGAGACGGGAAGGTGTACGCGAGGAACCGGTTTCGTTACGCCTCTTCACGAATAGCCAGCTCTAACCCGGTGGATTCGGGCTGGTGGGCGGTGCGCACCCACCCCGGAAACGGGTTGGGGAACTCCAGGTCGGGCCTCCGAAGTCTGGGTCTGCAGGCCACGGTGAAGGTCTACGGCGTAGCCGTGGCGATGCCGCAGGGGTATAGCCGGGCGCCTCACCCGTCAACCGGACAACAGTGAACGTGGGAACCACCCCGGTCGCGTTCCCCGCCGCGCTGCGTAGCCAGCGCAGTGGGCGGGGATAGACGCGATGCCTGTCGAAGGGCCGGTGGTGGGGCGGAGTCGCCGTAGTACTCCGAGCCGCGGAAAACCCGTGCGCATGGGGAAGGGCGACAGTGCGTCAGATAGAGAGGGAAAGCAATGTCCGAAGACGCGTCGGTGAATACCGGCGCCGTGGTCTGGCCGGATGCGGAGTCCGCGGCGATCACGGTACGGAGGATGCAGACCAAACTACATCGCTGGGCGACCGAGCAATCGAGTCGCCGGTTTGGCGATCTGTTCAACCTCGTTGCTGATCCGGCGTTCCTGGTGTCCGCGTGGGAACGCGTCACGACCAACAGGGGCGCACGGACCCCTGGCATCGACAAGGTCAGCGTTGGCTTGGTCGAGACCTGGGTGGGGACCGGGGCTTTCCTGGCCCAGATCCGGGACGCGCTCAAGTCGGGCGTGTTCCGTCCGGTCGCGGTGCGGCGGGTGATGATCCCCAAGGGGAGCACGGGGAGATTCCGGAAGCTCGGGATCCCCACCATCACCGACCGGGTGGTCCAGGCGAGCCTGAAGTTGGTGCTCGAACCCATCTTCGAAGCAGACTTCAAACCCTGCTCGTATGGGTTCCGTCCGAACCGGCGCGCGCAAGACGCGGTGGCCGAGATTCATTACTACGCCTCGAAGCCTCGGAACTATCACTGGGTGCTGGAGGCGGACATCGAAGCCTGTTTCGATGAGATATCGCATCGGGCGTTGATGGACCGTCTGCGGGCGAGAATCACGGACAAGCGGATCTGCTCGCTGGTGAAGGCGTTCCTGAAAGCCGGGGTTCTGACCGAACTCGGGAACCGGGAAGACACCCTGACCGGAACACCGCAAGGTGGGATCTTGTCTCCGTTGCTGGCCAACATCGCCTTGTCCGCGTTGGACGATCATTTTGATCGGCAGTGGCGGGCGATGGGCAGCAGATACCAACGGGCCAAACGCAAGGCAGCCGGTCACGGTGTGTGCAGACTCATCCGCTATGCGGATGATTTCGTCCTGATGGTCTGGGGCGAGCGGCATCATGCCGAGGCGTTGCGGGAGGAGGTGGCGGCCGTGCTGGCTCCGCTGGGGTTACGGCTGTCGCCGGACAAGACACGGGTGGTCCACATTGACGAGGGCTTCGATTTTCTCGGGTTCACTCTTCGCCGCCAGTGGAACCGGGGAACTCGACGGTATTGCGTCTACACCAGACCGTCCAAGAAAGCGATTCAGTCGGTCAAGGACAAGGTGAAGGCGCGAACGTACAGATCAACCCGATACCAGGATCTGGATGTGGTGCTCAGAAGCGTCAACCGGGTCTTGGTGGGGTGGGCGGACTATTTCCGTCACGCGGTAGCCAAGGTGGTATTCAGCGCGATCGACAACCATGCGTGGGGTCGGTTGATGCGCTGGGTGCGCGCCAAGTACGGCGGCCAGCATCGGATCGGAATGCCGGAACTCCGACGTCGTTTCTGCGACAAGGGGTGGCGATTCGCTCACAACGGGGTCGTGTTCACCGGCGCATCCAGCGTCGCGGTGACCCGCTACCGCTACCGCGGCAGCACCATCCCGACCCCGTGGACCCCCCGACCGTCAGCCGCTCACAGCGGCTGACCAGCGAGTAAGACGCATGGAGCGCCCGGTGCGGTGAAAGCCGCACGCCGGGTGCGGGAGGGGGCCTGCGGGAAACGACCGGTGGCAACACCGACACCGCGCCCGCAGGCCTACCTCACGAACGTCCTGAATCTGGCCTTGAAGCTGCAGGTACCTGTGTTCGTTGCACCGCTGGTGGCACCGGCCGTGGACCTGACGGTGCTGGGCTTGCTCGTCGGTACGCGGCACCTGGCAGTGTCCGGCGCGAGCGAGGATGTGCTGCGGCCAGCACGACGTTTGCTGCTGGCCGCGAGCGTGGTGACCCTGTTGCTGAACGTCGCAGACCCGGTGTGCGCTGGTCAGTGGGGAAAGGCGGCTTTCGACGCGGTTGGGCCACTACTGCTGATCGGGTGGGCTGAGACAGGCCCCGGCCTTCTGCGAGCTCTGAGCGCCGCTAACACCGGTCCAGGACCAGCGCATTCGTCGATGTCCCCGTCGGCGGACTGGACGGGTGGCCGCGTCGAACAAGAGACGTCGTACCCTTCAGCCCAGCAGCGCGCCAAGCGGTTGGGGGGAGGGATCCGCAAGACACCCGATCTCGACAAGGAACTCGTGGAGCGAGCGCGTCGGGCGGACGCTGAACACTGGCGACGCTACCGCCGCCCTATCTCCGCCGAGACGTTGCGCAAGCAGCTTCGGATCAGCGCGACTACCTCACGGAACCTCGTGGCAATGGTTCGCGCCGCGAATGTCGACGATCTTCGGAAGTCGGCCGGTTGCACTCTTTGAAAAGTAGGCCACCGTAGTCGTGGTTGTTGTGCCTTGGCTGTGGTCCTGCGGGAGGGGAGCGCGTCGATGTCGGTGTTGCGCAGCCGGTAGCACCTCCCGGGAGAGCACGTCGGAGCGGCATTCCTCGTGCGTCCAGCCAGGAGTCGCGGGCGCCTGGTCTGCCAGGCCGGCCGCGCTCTCCCGGATCCGGGGCGCCGCTCGTGAGGTCGAGCGCCGTGGGGATGGGCGACCGGAGGCTTGGTGGACCGGTGACATCACCTGGAGGTGAACGACTGGACGCATGCTGTTGTGGGGCCGAACGGCTCTAGCGGTGACCTTCACAGGCACCCAGACTTCAGCATGGTGCGGCAGCTCGCGGAGGACGGGGTCTTGACCATCGCGGGCGGGTGCCATCCTTTGGGTCGGGTGGGGTGTACCGAAGGCCGAGCTGCGCGGCTGGGCAAAGGAACGACACGCGGCCGCGCGGCCCCGGGCTCCTGGGTGGGCTCGGGACACGCGAGTCGGGGGCGTGTCCCGAGCCGATTGCTTAGTCGGGCCAGACGACAGACGTGTTCGACCGTGTCGGCCGCGCGATGGGTGGCGTCGCACGAGCAGGGGCGCCCGTCCTTCCCTGGAATCCAGCGGTCGCCGGTGCCTGCGGACAGAGAAGCCCCGGCCCGCTGTGGTGGACAGCAGACCGGGGCGAGGCGGATCGGCGGCTATGACACCGATCACCCAGAACGGTAGTGTCTCGGAGCGGTCCGACCCGGCTCGCGCGGCTCACTTCTACCGATCGAGTAAGAAAGACCGGCGAGTCCAGCACAGGGTCACCGTGGTGCCCGTGTCGGTGGAGTTGATGGTGACCGCGTCGGCCAGGCCGCGCATCAGCGGCACGCCCCGGCCGCCGTGCCGGTGGCTTGGCCGGTCGCTCCACCGGCCCGCGTCGGAGATCGTGACTTCGATGGTGTGGTCGACGGCCCGGGCGGTGACCGCCATGGTTCCCTGGACGGCGTCCCGGTAGGCGTGGGCGACTGCGTTGGCCATCGCCTCGTACGCGGCCAGCTTGACGTCCTCGACCAATCCCGAGGGCAGCCCGTGCGCGCTTGCCCAGCGGGCCAGTTGGTTGCGCAGCAGAGTGGTTTCGCTGCTGACCGCCGGGACCCGGCGGTGCCATACCGCTGGTACCTCTCGCGGCCGCCCCGTCTCACCTGCCATACCACCCTTGCCTCACTGCTCGCATCCCCCGATTTGTAGCCCGCCGGAGTGAGCGACAAACGTCTCCGCCGCGACAGTCACAGTCCACTACGCCGTGCGTGTGCGCAACATTTCCATCGAGCATCGGGCGGCAACACTTGGGCCTCGTCGAGGTCGCTGCGGGCGTACAGTGGGGCCACTAACGTTGTAGGTGGCGCGCTCGCGCGGCGACGGGCGTGCATCGACCAACGAGGGCTGCGGACTGGGCGAGCGTCCCCACGGCGCACCGGTTCCGTGGTCGGATGGGGGTCACCATGACCGGCAAACAGGACAGGGACCCAGCCGCCAGGGCGGGAGCGGCCCTGCTGTCCGCGGATGTGACCCGCCGTGACTCGTGTTGCGTGGTGACGGTGGCCGGCGAGGTCGACATGGCCTCGGTGGAGGAGGTGCGGCGCGTGGTCGGTGATGAACCGGCCGGCAGGACACACGCGCTGATCATCGACATGCGCGCGGTCTGTTTCTGCGGCTCCGCCGGGGTGAACTACCTCGCCGAGCTCGCCGAACGCGCCCACGCTCGCCAAGCTCACCTCGCCGTCGTCCCGTCGCCGCCGCTGAACCGGGTACTGAAGATCGTGGGGCTCGACCTGGCACTGCCCACCTACGCCACCGACGCCATGGCGGTCGCCGACCTCGGCATCCCCGACCAGCGCCGCTGACCTCCCGGGAAAAAGCCGGTCAGGTCTGCAGCATGCGCGGCCTGAAGGGCAAGGAGCCCCGGCCCCGTGTTCACGCGCCGCCGGGGGCTCCGCTCGGGCCTTTGCCAGCGTTCACGGCGGCGCGGCGACCCACTGGACACAGGTGGGGCGCTGCCTGGTTGTGACGTACTCGCGCACGGCCGCGTGCATGGTCTCGATCGGCACCTCGGAGCCGGGGTCCTGGTCGTACTGGTGGCCATCCCAGGTGAAGTACTCGACCGGTTCGACGTTCAAGCCGTTGACAGGTAGCTGGAGTTCGCTGGGCTCGGCCCAGCTGAGGCAGCCTCGGTCGCCGCGGATGCCGACGACGAGCACATGCTCGCCGTCCTCGCCGGAGTACAGCTCCCACACCACGCCAGCCTCGGGCGGGCGGGCCAGCTCGCGGTTGACGTTGTCCATGATGCGCAGGAGCTCATCAGCGTCGGGGATGGTGGTGACGTCGTAGGCGGGCTGAGCTCTCAACGTGGTGCTCATGCTGTCCCCTCGTAGGTTTCCGTGAACGGTTCGCCCCGCTGAGTGGTGCCGTGCACGGTCAACGTGTGCCCTTCGGGAAGGTACCTTGGCAGCACCTCTTGACAACCGAGCAGCATGCGACCGCGGGCCCGGCAGGGCTCGTTGTTGATCGTGACCTCGCTGTGCTTCCTCCCTTCGAGCAGCATCTTCGCGGCCGCCTTGAGTTCCACGTGGTTGCCAAGACGCCGAACGGTCTGGATGGGGAACCCCAGCTCGGTGAGTCGCTGGCGGATCGCGGGTGTCCACGTGCCGTCCTGGCCCGAGGTCAAGGGCACGAGACTGCCGTCGGCGTAGCCCACGGTGCGATCGACGGCTTGCCCGGCTCGGACCCTGCGGGGCAGCATGTCAACGCACCATGCGGCCTCGGTTGGGTACCGCGAGCCGTCCGGCGCTGCCACCCCCGGCGCGGGCGGTGCGGGCGCGGGTGTCGGATCTGGCCGTCGTGGTGGTGTCGTCGGGTCGGGCCCGGTGGCGCCCAGCCCGTGTAGGTAGGCCCGCAGCGACTCGTCGACGGTTCGGAGTGGGCCGTGGACTGCGGTGACGGCCTCGGCAGCCTGCGAGGCCGAGACGGGTAGCTGCTCCGCATCGGGGTCGTTCGCGCCATACAGGACGGCGGCGTAGGCGTCGCGCGCTTCGCCGAGGAGTCCTGCGGCGTGCTCCGCGTCGGCACGGACCCGGGCCAGCAGATCCAGCGCTTGCCAGATCGCCGCCGCGAGCGCCTCCACCGACATTCGTTCACCCCACCCGCCGGAGCACGGCACGCCAGTCCGACATCTCCCGATGCTCAGCCTCCACGGTGCCCAGTCCTTTCCGGTGTGTCGGTCGAGGGCCCGCCCGGCGCCGGGAGGCGGGCACAGGCGCCGGGCGGGCATGCGCGGCTTGCCTTGCGGGTGGCCGGCGTCGCTGGGCGGTCGACGCGACCAAGGCGGCCGACGGTCAGGGTCGTGTGCTGTTGTCGTCGGGGCTGCTCGGTTCCTGGTGCTCGGGGCACCAGACGTAGATGCCATCGCGGATGTAGACCACCCACCGAAATGCCGTCGCCACGAGGATCAGGTCGCCGAATGTCGCGAAGGGGGAGTGGGGCATCGGGGTCGCGCACGTCTCGCACTCAACTTTGATCCGGCGCGGGGCGAAGACGTTCAGCCACGGCATGTTCATGTGGGGTGGGGAGGACCGAGCATGACGTCGGCCTCAGGCCAGTGCGGGGGCTTGACCTGGTCGAGCACATCGAACGCTGCCTGCTGTTCGCCCTCCTCGACGAAGAGGTACAAGTCGCCCCACTGCTCACGGCTCAGGTGTGCAAAGTCGCCGTCACGGCTCACGCACCAGCTCACGCCGGCCTCCTCCCTATTCGGGGCAAAGCGTACAGAAACGTCGTGAACGTCGGAAGCCATCGAAACTAATCAAGATCGTCGGAAACGTCACTGACCAGCGGATTCCGTCGGGAACGTCCTGTAAAAGTGGTCCGTGCCCAGCAAGCTCGTAACCACTGGCGAGGCCGCCAAGGAGATCGGCGTCTCGCGGCAGACGCTGTCCGAATGGGCCAAGGACGGCGTCGTCAAGCCGAAGTACCGGACACCCGGCGGACATGCACGGTGGGATGTGGAGGACCTGCTGCGGCAGCTCGACGAGCGGCACGATCAAGGCTGACCTGTCGGCCGCGCGTCGATGATGACGCGCTGCGTGGCGATCATCCGGCCGTCCAGTTCGGCGGCGCGCGCGTAGAGATCCGCGGTGATACCACCGAGAACCTCGGCGAGTCGACGAAGCCCCTCGGCCGGCAACTCGCCCCCGTCCCGGTGAGTCATCAGCTCGACCACCACGTCGCCGAGGTGCCCATTTACCTGTGCCAGCCGGGCGAACAGTTCTCGATCGCGCCCGATCATGCCGCCAGCTCCCCGTGTTTCGGGATCGAGCTCGTCAACCGCATGCAGGTCTGACACGTCGAGGGATCGACGAAGGAGACGCCCCGGCCGTCCTGGCGTGTGTCGAGGACCAGGTGCTTCTGCTGGCCAACGGTTTGCCATGTTCGAGCTGCCACGGCGCCGCTCTCCTTCCGTCCGTGCGGCCCCGAATATCCCTCCACAGTCGGCGCGCAGGCAATAGAATTCGTAGAATGATTGCGCAACTTCACCTGATTGCGTCAACTATGTGACTTTGTGTGTTCATTCCCGGCCTACGGATGGCGCAGACGGGCGCTCGCGGCGCGGGCGACTTTCGATGGATTCTGTAGATTCCACGACGAGCTACGGAAGGATGCACCCGTGAAGCTGACTCACCTGGGAAGTACGTCGAAGAACGGTGGCTGCCCGGAGGCCTACGAGACCGATCGCGGCACCTTCGTCGTTCAGGGCACGAGGGTCACCGATCCCGAGGCGCTCGCGATTCTCCGTAATCGCGGTTTGCCCGACCACGAGACCGCGGTTGAGATCCCCAAGGAGCTGGTGGAGTTCTTCAGGGAGGCCCGCGGGTGACGGTACGTCGTCTCGGCCCCGGCGAGCTCGGCGCACTGCTCGATACAGTGCGCCGCTCGTCGTGGCGGTGGGAGTGCCAGGGCCACTACGCCGTCGACGAGGGCGAGCTCGACGCGTGGCGCGCCGGCCAGCCGATCGAGGAGACCGATGAGGACCGCGTCTGGCACGCCTACATCCGTCGCCTGCGCGCCGCTGGCATCCTGTTCGAGCGCGTGCGGATGCTCACCGACCCGCTCACCGAGTACCTGCGGTGGATGCTCTCGATCACCCACGCCAACATCGAGGCGGGCGAGGACATCCGCTGGATAGACCAGCATCAAGCCACGCGCTTGGGGATGCCCGGCTACGACTTCTACATCCTCGACGACGACCGGGTCGCGGTGTTCTGCTTCGATGAGCAGACCGAACTGATCGGCATCGACCTCGACGACGACCCCGAGGTCGTGCGGCAGCACCAGGGGTGGCGTGACCTGGTGTGGCCGCTGGCGACGACCCACGCCGACTACATCGCAGGGAACAGGTGAGCATCGAGAAACGGCAGCTCACGTTGGCCGACACGCTGCGCGGCCTGCGCGAGCGGGCGGGCTTCCGCACCGGCAAGGACTTCGCGGCGCACATCGGCTGGCTGCCTTCGAAGGTCAGTCGGATCGAGAACGGCCGCACCCTGCCCAGCGACGCCGACGTGGCGGGGTGGGTTGCGGCAGTCAGCGGCAGCGACGCCGTACTCACCGAGCTGCGCGACGAGGTCCGCGAGATCCGGCTCGAACGCGACCGCTGGAAACGGCAGCTGCGGCACGGCCACGCCGACCTTCAGCGCAGCACCGCCAAGGCAGTGCACGACGCACGCTCGGTCGTGATGGTCGAGTTCTTCCTCGTGCCTGGCCTGGTCCAGACGGCTGAGTACGCCCGCGCCGTGTTCGAGCTCGCGGCCGAGATGCACCAGACGCCTCGCGACACCGACGACGCGGTACGCGAGCGGATTCGGCGGCAGGACGTGCTCTACGACCCGGACAAGCGCGTCGAGATCCTCGTCGCCGAGGCAGCCCTGCGCTACCCGATCTGCCCGCTGGCGGCGATGCGGGCGCAACTGGACCGGCTGGGCAACCTCGCGGGCCTGGCGCACGTGCGACTCGGCGTGCTGCCGCTCGACACCGTGCTGCCCACCATCACGATGCACGGCTACACGATCCTCGACGACACGATCACGGTCGAGGTCAACCACACCGATGTCGTCGCCACCGACCCCGAGGACGTGGCGCTCTACCGCGGCATCACCGACCGGCTCTGGGAGGCAGCCGCCGAGGGTGACGACGCACGCGCACTTCTTTCGCGCGTCGCCACCCCCACGCGCTAGGCCTACGCCAGGGCGAGCACGAGGATGCCGAACGGGCAGCCGAGGATGCCGAGCACGATGCCGGTAACGGCGCTGCCCTCGTTGGTCGCCAGGCCTTGCCGCACCTTGCTTACTCCCAGGATGCCGAGGATGAGCGAGATGATGCCGAGCGGCCACAGCAGCAGCGACAGGAGCCCGAGCGTGAGCGCTGCAGTGCCCGTGCCGTTGTCGGGGGCCCGGTACGGGTAGGGATACGGCGCCGGGTAGGGCACGGGCGGCGGATATGCCTGGTACTGCGGGTCGGGCTGCTGGTAGGGGACGAGCGGCTGAGGCCCGCTCGGCGGTTGCTGGTGGCCGTACTGCTGGCTGGAATCGGGTAGGTAGGGCTGCGTCATGGCGCTCCTTGGTCGTCTACCAGGCTCTTCGGAGGAACCTCCTGCTGTGTCACCGTTCGTTGCGAGCTGTGGCCGAGCTGTGACACGGCTCGATCGACCCAGTGCCCAACGGTGACCATCGTCACCTCGACGACCATCGCGGCCTCAGCTCCGACTCCGAGGGCGGTGTCTGCGACCGCGACGAGCGCGCGCCGCTTCACAGACCACCTCCGTCCAGACCAAAGAACGACTTGATGGGGCTAAAACCACTCGGCACTGCTGGCGCATCGGAGTCGATCCACAGGAGACGACGACCGACTTGGTGACCAATGGCTTGTTCGCGACGATGCGCAAATCCCATCTTCAGCCCCATGGCGCTCGCGTATCTCGGACTCGCGCTCATGGCCCCGAGCGTCCTCGCGATCCTTGGCCTTGCCGCTCTCCTGGTGGCAATCGAACTGCAGGTGCGGATCGTCGAGGAGCCCTATCTGCGTCAAATCCACGGCTCCGCCTACACGAACTACGCCTTGCGCGTCGGCCGCTGCCTGCCCGGCATCGGCTTCGTGCGGGCCGACCGTCCGAACGGGAGTTGACGATGTGGCAAGGAATGGTGACCGAACAGACTGATCCGACGCCGCCATTCTCAGAGCAAGTACACGCTGTATCTGGGATGAGGGTGGCGTCGGAAGTATCCGCCCAATCGGAGACGAGCTGTCTGAGCTTGACCACCGCCAGAGAACGCGACGGGAGGCCGGTGGGCGCACCGGCAGGTCGCCGGGCGGATGAGGCGTTACTGGCTGATCGTTGACACCGACACAGGCCTGCGTACGAGCCTTCAGCCTAGCTCTTGACGCAGGGTGAACGTACGTCCGCCGTCGCGGGATGCGTAGATTCCGGCTTCGGTGGCGACGTAGACCTCGGAGCTGCCGTTCGTTGCGAGGGCTTGCGGTGCGCCGGACACCTGGCCTGCCGTGGACCAGGAGGCGCCGCCGTCTTTGCTGGTGTGCACTTTGCCGTCCGGATCGATACCGATCAGGGTGTTCCTGGATGGCCAGTCGACGAGTAGCAGCAGTGGCGCTCCGTTCAAGGTGGTGAAGGCGCGACCGCCGTCGGTGCTACGCGCCGGGCCCTCCTCGGTGGTTGCTAGCACGGTGTTCGCGTTGGTGGGGTGGACAGTGAAGTCGGCGAGTGCGATGCGTGCGCGCCGGTCCCAGTTCTGTCGGTCGCTGGTGACCATGAGCTGCTGGCTCTGGCTGTCGTAGCCGTACACCTGGTTGTGTTTGGCTTCGAGGGCGTGGAAGTCGGCTTGGCCGGATAGCGAGAGGGGCGCCCACGTCTGCCCCGCGTCGGTGCTTTCGATGAGGCCAAGGTGCGGCGGGAGGTCCTCGTCCGGGGCGGGGTGGCCGCTGCCGAGGAAATGCCGTGGGCCTACGACGGTGAATCCCATCGTGTCGTGCTGTCGGTCCGCTATCAATTCGGGTTCGCCCTGATCGGGAAGCCGGAACACCCCGTAGTGGCTCGCGGCGTAGAGAGTGCCGTCGGCGGGGTCGATGCCGAGTCCGTGCACGTGCCCGAGGCTGGGCGGCGCGTCGGGCACGTTGTTCGCCGTCTGCTCGGCGGTTTGACCGCACGCGGTCAGTGTGGCGGCGGCGATCACAGTCATCACGCCAAGGCGCATCCTGTTGCGCTGTGTCACCGAGCTGCAACTCCTTCGTCATCTGCCTCCCCGGACAAAGTGAACTATATAGGTTAGTAGTTTTCGGCAATGTTGGGGCGATGCAGAGCTAAGTGTGGCGAAGCGGTGGCGCTGGGAGGTTGCCAGCGCCACCGCTGCTGCTTAGGTAGACCTTTCGGTGGCGTTGAACCCGTTGCGGGCGTGTGACCCGTCGCAGAACGGCTTCTTCGCCGACATCCCGCAACGGCACAGCAGGGTCGTGCGCCCTGGACCCAGCTCATAGCTGTTGTTCTCGTGATCGACGAGACGGATAGGGCCCTTGATCTGATAGGGGCCGTTGTCCACCGCCTTGACCACGATGCGGTCGGAACTTGGTTCGGTGCTCATGGCTTACTGGGCGACTTCGTAGCCGGCGTCTGCGATCGCCGCCCGGACGAGCTTGCCGTCAATTGGGTTGTCGCTGATCACGGTGACTTCACCGGTGGCGATGTCGACATCGACGTCGTTGACGCCGGCTACGCCGGTGACTGCGGTGGTCACCTTGTTCATGCATCCAGAGCAGGTCATGCCTTTGACGGTGTAGGTGCTCGTGCTCATTGATTTCCCTTCGACGGTGGTCAATGGCAACTTAACACTACGGGGGTAGGGTATCAAGGGATTGGCGCGGCCCTGTTTCGGCGGAATGCTTAGCTGATGAGGATGTTGCCTTGGAAGACTGCGAGGATCGGGCCGGCGAGGATGCCGACGGCGATGGAGGCCGGTGCGGCGAGGTAGGCCGTGGTCGCCGCCCGGGGTTCGGCGTGTTCGATGGTTGTGGGGTTGGAGCGCATGGCGGGCGCGATCCATCGGAGGTAATAGAACACGCTGGCGGCGGTGTTGACGGCGGCGAGGACGACCAGCCAGACGAAACCGGCGTCGAAGGCGGCGGTGAAGACGGTGAGCTTGCCGGCGAACACGCCGGTTGGTGGCGTCCCGACGAGACCGAGCAGGCAGATGGTGAGGCCTAGCGCCAGCCAGGGTTGGTGGCGCCGCAGGCCGGTGTAGTCGGTGAGCGTGCGCGCGCCGGGCAGCGCGCAGACTACCGCGAACGCGCCGAGGTTGGTCACGGCGTAGGCGGCGAGGTAGAGCAGCAGGCTGGGGAGCGCGAGTGTGCTGCGTCCGGCGGCGGCGACGGCCATCAGGAGATAGCCGATCTGGCTGATAGTGGAGTAGGCGAGCAGGCGGCGTACGTCGCTCTGGAAGAACGCCGCGAGGTTGCCCAGAGTCATTGTGGCCGCAGCGAGGACAGCGAACAGAAGTGGCCAGTCGAGTGAGGCCAAGCCTAGTGGAGCGGCGACGAGCCGGTAGAGCGCCACGGCAGCGCCGATCTTGGGGATGGTGGTGACGATAGCACCGACCGGTGGCCGCGCGCCCTGCGTGACGTCCGGGACCCAGAACTGGGCAGGCACGGCGCCCGCCTTGAACAGCAGGCTGGCGATGACGGCGATGACGCCGACGGCTGCGGCGGCCGTCGGCGCGTCCGGTATTCCATCGGCGAGCGTGGGGTAGTCGGTTCCGCCGCTGAGGCCGGTCAGCAGCATGATGCCGAACAGCATGGTGACGCCGAGCAGTGCGCCGAGCAGGTAGAACTTCAGGCCGGCCTCGGTGCCGGGGGAGTCCTTGGCGAACGCGGCCAGCGCGTAGAGCGGAACACTGGCCAGGAGATAGGCGGCACCGAGCAAGAGAAGGTCGTTGGTACCGGCGAGGATGACGGTGCCGAGCGCGCTGAGCAGGAGCAGGACGACGAACTCGGTTTCGCGCTTGTGGCTGCGGACGTCCGCAGTCAGGCCGAGCACGAACAGCACGGACACGAGCACGACGGCCCGGGTGGCGTTGGTGGCGATGTCGACGGAATAGCTGCCTTCGAACACAGCCGTGCTCGGCTCCAGCCAGTCGAGCACAGTGGACGCGAGCCCGGCGAGGCAGGCGAGTGCGGCGAGAACATGGATCAGCCACTGGCGTCGGCGGGGCAGGTAGGAGCCGATGAGCAGCCCGAGCACGGCGCTGGCAGCGACGAAGATCTCGGGCAGGAGCAGGCCGAGCTCCTGGGTCATCATTCCTTCCATGTCAGCGGCTCACCAGGTCGCCGAGGGTGCGGGCCGCGGGTTCGATGACGTCGAGTAGGAATCGCGGGAACAGGCCGAGTACGACGGCCAGCACCATCAGCGGCGCGATCGAAATGGTTTCGGGGGCGGTGAGATCGGTGGTGCCGCCTGCGGCTCGTGGCGGGCCGAGGAAGATGCGCTGATAGGCGCGGAGGAAGAGGGCCGCGCTGATGAGAATGCCGAGGAAGGCCAAGGCCGTGGCGACGGGCGTCGCCCCGAGCGAGCCGGTGAAGATCTGGAACTCGGCGATGAAGCCGGAGAACCCAGGCAGCCCCAGGGAGGCGAAGGCTGCGATCGCGGTGAGCCCGGCGAACCGGGGTGCGCTGGCGGCGAGCCCGCCATACGAGCCCATGTCGTAGGTGTGTCCCCGTTCGTAGAGGACACCGGCGAGCAGGAACAGCGCACCGGTGATCAGGCCGTGGCTGACCATCTGCGTGACGGCTCCGGCGACGGCGAGGTCGTGGGCCTGCGCGTTTGACGTGGCGATGAGCCCGGCCGCGCCGATGGCGAGGATGATGTAGCCCATGTGGTTCACGGAGGTGTAGGCGATCATCCGCTTGAAATCGCGTTGCGCCAGCGCTACCAGCGCACCGTAGAGCACACTGAGCACACCCACGATCACGATCACCCAGGCGTAGCGTCGCCACGTGTCGGGCAAGAGCGGCATCGCGATGCGCACGAAGCCGTAGGTGCCCAGCTTCAGCAGGACACCGGCGAGGATCGCGGACCCCGCTGCCGGGGCTTCGGTATGGGCTGGTGGCAGCCACGTGTGGAACGGCACGGTTGGCGTCTTGATCGCCAGGCCGACGACGAGCGCGAGCAGCACCAGCGTTCCGGCGACGCCCTGTCCTGCCAAGGGGTTCTGTTCAGCAAGCTGGGCGATGTCGAAGGTGTGGGGCTCGGCGGAGAGGTAGAGCCCGATGAACCCGAGCAGCAGCGCGAGCGAGCCGACGAACGTGTAGAGGAAGAACTTCAGTGCCGCCCGGGCCGCCCCGTTGTGTCCCCACCCGGCGATGACGAAGTACATACCCACGATGGACAGATCGAAGAAAACGAAGAACAGGATCAGGTCCAGGGAGACGAACAGGCCGAGGCACACCGTTTCCAGGAAGAGGAACAGCGCGGCGAACGAGCGGATGCGCTGAGTCTGGCGTAGTGAGTAGATCGCACAGGCCAAGAACAGCACGGCGGTGAGCGCCACCAGCGGCAGGCTCAGTCCGTCCACGCCGAGGTGATATCCCGAGCTGACGCTGGGGATCCACCGGCGGTTGACCTCGTAGGCGTAGCCCGGTGCCGCGGGGTCGTAGCTGACCCACACCCCGAGCACGAGGACGAGTTCCACGGCGCTGGCGGCGATCCAGGTCCAACGGACCGCGTTGTCGCCGAGCCGTGGGAGGGCCAGCAACCCGGCGGCGACGGCCACGGGCAAGAACACGATGATGCTGAGCACGCCTACCTCACGTTCGATCCGGTGTTCATCCGAGCACCACCAGCAGGACAACGAGCGCGGCGAGGGCCACGATGGCCTGCGCGTAGTAGTGATGGAGCTGGCCGGTCTGGGGGCGCCGGGCCGACCGTCCCAAGCGGCGGAAACCGTGGGCTACCGCGCGGACGACGCCGTCGACGGACCACTCGACGCGGGCGTCGACCGCGCGCGCCACCGAGGAGCCCACCGCGACCGCGGCGCGCACGCCGCCGTCGATGACCCGGTCGTCGAACCGGGCCAGCGCTACGGCGGCGGCCCGGGTCGGCGCCGCGATCAGGCTGCGTCCCGCCGCCTCAAGCCCGAGCCATCCAGCCCATGGTTCGCGTGCCGGGACGTCGCCGCGACGGCGGACGACCGCGGCAACAGCGCCCGCGGTGGCCAGGGCGACGACCGCGGAAACCACCAGCTCCCACCACGTCGCGGCTGCGTCGCCGGTCGTGGAGACGAAGCCGGCGAAGGTGTCCCAGACGGCGGGGACGGCGAGAACACCCAGGGCGGCCGCCCCGGCGGCGAGCGGTGGCAGCGCGCTGCGCTGCCACGCATTAAGCCGGCCGGTGGCGAGCTGCTCGACGTGCCCCGCCGCGCCAGGATCGGGAGCTGACCACACGATCGCCACGGCACGACCGGCATAGGCGGCGCTGAGCGCCGCGGCGGCGAGCCCGACCAGATACAGCGGCGTGGCTTCCTGCAGCGCCACGGCGAGCACCTGGTCCTTGCTCGCCCAGATCGACAAGGGCGGGATCCCGGCCAGCGTCACGGCTCCGGCGGTGAAGGTCACGCCGACGACCGGGTACCGACGGGCGACGCCGCGAAGTGCTGGCAGGTTTTTGGTGCCCAATGCGGTCAGCCAGGCCCCAGCGGCGAGGAACAGCAGGCTTTTGGTCAGCGCGTGCGCCACGAGCTGTCCGCTCCCGGCGGCGACCCCGCCCGCTCCTGCGGCGAGCACCATGAATCCGACCTGGGAGCAGGTGGAGGCGGCCAGCAGTTGCTTGAGATCGCTCTGCACCACGGCCACGGCCCCAAGCGCCAACGCGGTCAGGGCGCCAGTCCACGCCACCAGCACACTCGCCCACGGGGTGGCACCGAGTAGCGGCTCAAGGCGCAGCAACAGGTAGGCGCCGGCGGCGACCATCGTTGCCGAGTGCAAGAGGGCGGACACGGAGCTGGGGCCGTCCATGGCGCGAGACAGCCAGAAGCTGAACGGCAGCTGAGCTGACTTGCCGAGCGTCGCCAGCACCACACCCGCGGCCACGACGTCCCGCCACCCGTCCGGCAACCCGGCCAGCTCGTCGAGGGCGAGCCCGCCCGCGCCCCCGGCGAGTGCCGCTCCCGCCGCCAGGTAGAGCCCGAGGTCGGCGGAGCGGGTGGTCAAAAACGCCACCGTGCCCGAACTGGCCCGCCGGGACTCCCGCCACCAGAAACCGATGAGCGCGTACGAGGCCGCGCCCATCACCTCCCATGCCATCAGCAGCGTGACCAGCGTCGTGGCGGTGACCGTCACCAACATGGCTCCGGCGAAGAGCAACATGAACCCAAAGAACCGCGCCCGCGCCTCCTCCGGGCCGAATTCCCCGACGGCGAAGATCAGCACCGCAAGTAGCACGACGGAGACGATGATGACCATGACCGCGGAAAGGCCGTCGACCCGCAGGCCGAACGACAAACCTTCCACATAGGACGCAGTGACCGCCGGGCGTTGGGCGGTCACGATGGCCGACAGCGCCAGCGTCAGCGCCGCCGCGGCGATCGCGCCGGGCACGGCGAGCGAATCCGCGCGCCTGCCACACACCAGCAGCAGGCTGCCGACCGCCAGCGGAACTCCGATCAGGAACCACAGCGTCATGTCTTAGCCCTTCAGATCCGCGGCCATGTCGGTCATGTCCACGTCTCTGGCCCGGAACACCGCTGTTGTCACGGCAAACCCGGCCGCCATCTCGATCGCCATCGCTGTGATGGCCAGGACAATGACGACCTGCCCGTCAGGGCGATCGGGCGCGGTGAAGTACCAGAATGCCGCGCCACCTACGATCACGGCATTGATCATCAACTCAAGGCCCATCATGATCATGACGATGGACTGTTGGGAGAGCGCACCGTAGAGGCCGACGCTGAACAGTGCGGCCGCGAGGAGCAAATACTCTTGCAGACTCACCTGCCGACACCTCCTCGGACGGGGTCGTCGGGGCGATCGCGGTCCAGCCGGTCGCCGTAGCGTTCGTAGCGGCCCCGGTGTGTGGCCAGGACGACCGTGGCGACGATCGTGGCGAACAGGGCGAGCCCAAGAACGATCATCATCAGCATCTTCGGCCCCATCAGCGCCTCACCCAGGGCCATAGTCGGATCCTCCGGCTGCGGCGCGGACGATGTTGGCCAGTCGATGAGGTAGATCCCGGTCGCCAGGACTGCGAAAGTGCCGATAGCGATCGCCAGCGCACCTTTTTGGTTGTGCACCATGGTCATCGGCATCAAGCCGGCGGGATTCATCATGTACATCAGCATGAAGACCACCATGATGACCATCTCCATGATCATCATGAGGATGACCAGCACTCCGAGATATGTCAGGTCCGCGAGGAGCACGGTGCCGGCTGCGAAGAGGAATGACGCCAGCAGCGCGAACGTCGCGCGGGCCATTGAGTCGACGCGAAACACCGCGACGCCGGTGATCACCGATCCGGCCGCGCACAACCAGAACACGATCTCACGCCACATCGAGCACCTCCTCAGATGACCACAAGGGATACGAACAGCGCCTGCAACAGCGTCGCCGGAATCAGCACCATCCAGGAGATCTCTTCGAACCGTTCCATCCGGATCGTCGGGACCCTGCGGCCCGCCCACACCAATGCGGCCAGCACAAGTGCTGTCTTGACCAGCGTCCACAGCCAGTCCGGAAGAAGGGGCCCGGCGCCGCCACCGAGGAACAGCGGCACGGCCATCGCTGCCCCGGAGACCAAGAGGACCCATCGTCCCGCGACAAACACGAGCCTGTCCACGCCGGACAACTCGGCCAAAACGCCCCCGGCGACGTCACCGCTCACGGCGTGGTTGAACGGTCCGGAGAACGCCATCGCCAGCACCGAGAGCAGGTAGACGGCGAAGGCGACCGGCATCCACACGACGAACCACAGGTCTTGCTGGGCTGCGACGATATCGGCGACCCGCAGCGAACCGGCACCGAGCGCCGCGGTGGTCAGTACGAACATGTGCGGTAGTTCGTACGCCAGGCCTTGTGCGACGAACCGGTACCCACCCACCAGACTGAACGCTGAGTTGGCGCCCCACCCCGCCAGCCACACCGCCGCCCACGCGACGATCTCCATCGCGTTGAACCACACCACACCTGCCGAGAGATCTCCGACTGCCCACTGCCCCAGGGGAGTGACCAGCGAGGCGAGCACCGCGGCCACCAGCAGCACCATGCCCGCTGCGCGCCACAGCAGCGTGTCGGCGGCCAGCGTGCGCCGACGCTGTTGCACGAGCAGCCCGGCCGCGGAGCGCAGCGGAGCGAGAGCAGCCGACTGAGGTGCGGTCACCCCGGCGGCCCGGGCGGCGAGGGTGGCGTCGAACGCCGCTGCGCCCACGGCGAACAACCCCAAAATCACTGGCAAGAGCAGCACTCCCCAGGCTGTCGTCTCAACCATGATGAGCCTCGCGCACGGTGAGCATGTCGGTGTCGAGGTCCAGGCTCGCGACGATCAGCCGCGCCGTGGCCAGCTCGCGGCCCTCCAGCACGCTGGGGAGGACATCGACGGCCCACGGCGTGCCGTCAGCCACATCCGGGGATGCGACTGACGTCTTGGGGTCGGCCAGCGAGTCGACCCAACGGTAGAGACGGGTCAGTGCATCTCCCGCGAGTGCCCTCGGCGTGGAGGGCTTGTCTGGCACCTGTCCCACCCCGGTCAGTAGCCACGGCAGCGTGCGGGAGCGGCGCACCTGCCTGCCCCACCTCCGGATGGGGCCCGCGATCTCGGCTTGCGGCGTCCCAGTCAGCACCTGATCCCGCAGACGTCGCGCGACAGCGGCGGCATCCGCCCAGCCAGCGATCGCGAGCAGGGCAGCGCTCGCGTCCAACCACCTGGCCTTCAGGGGGCGCCCCGGGCGCAGCCAGAATGCGTCTCCCCGGGCATCGCCTATGCCGAGCACTTCGACCGCTGCCTGCTGAATGACATCGCCTTGTAGTTTCGTGCGCACGACGAGCCCGGGCGGCCAGAGCGGCAGTAGCGGACCGAGCGGTACGTGCAGCTGGTCGAGAGTGAGCCCATCCCGATCGTCCGCCCGGTCGGCCATCGGCACGCCGCCCGCCAGCTGCATGCCATCCATGTCGTGTCCGTGATGACCGTGGTGCTCGTGGTGACCATGTTGCTGTTGGTCTTGCTCCGCGTGTCCGCTGCCGGACGGCGCACTGTGATGTGAACGATGTTCGGCATGGCTTCCGTGTTCTTGCCTGCCGGCCTCCGATTCAGGGCGATCACCGGCGGACAGGGCCTCGGTCGCCTGTTTGTGCTGGTAATCGACGTTGTGCAGGGCGCTGACCGCCACGTCGAGCTCACGCGGTGCGTCGTTCGCGGCCTGCACGTCCACCCGTGTGCGGGGTGCGGGTATGAGGCCCCATAGCTGTTCGGCAAAGGGCTCGAGCGCATGCCCGGCGACACCTGCAACGACGAGTATGTTCGCCTCTGCGGGACTGAACGCCGTACCCCACGCCCGTTCCCTCACACAGCGCTCGACGGCCAGCCGTGCCTCCGTGCCACCAGGTACGGTGACCACCAGGGGCCGGGGTGGCATCGTCCTCAGCAGCCACCTGCTCAGCTCCACCGCAACGCCCCTTCTCGCCAGGCATAGGTCACACCGGCGAAGAGAATTCCCAGGAAAACGAACATCTCCACCACGGCGGTCATGCCTTCCTCGGCGACCACGAGCGTCCACGGGTACATGAACACCATTTCCATGTCGAACGCCAGGAAGATCATCGTCAGCGTGTACCAGCGAACGTGATATCGCGACACGGCATGTTCGGCGGGCGCGTGCCCGGACAGGAACGGACGTACGTCCCTGAGGGTGCTGCCCAATCGGAGGAGGAAGGCGACACCGTAAAGGCCAGCGATGATGCCGATGATGACCACGGCCAGGAGAAACGCATTGCCGACGTTCACGGCGACTCACACCTCCCGCGCTCGGCTGGTTCTAGGACGGCCGACCGCCCTCCTACTACCCGTGATCGCAGAGCGTATGCGCGGCGTTGCCGCCTTGCCACTCCAAAATATGCCGCTACGGGGTACGGGTAAAGCTAACATGGCTGCCACCGGCACGCGTGTAGGCAGTACCAGTGGCAGCCGCTCGTGGCGGCACGCGTCAACGAGCTCGAGGCGCGCCGGCCGGTTCCTCGGCCGCGGGTTCGATGCCCGCGACCAGGTTGAAGGCGCCGGTGAGCAGGTTGAGTGCAACCAGGCCGACAACATCGGCGATCACGCGGTCGCTCCAGCCGTGGGCACGCAGGTCGGCCACATCCCCATCGGCAATCGCGGAAGGCTCGGCCAGCACCCGGACCGCGAAAGCGACCAGGGCTGCTGCGCGGCGATCCGTCGCTGTGCCCGCACGGGCGAGCGCGATGTCGGCCTCGCTCAAACCGGCCGCCCTAGCGCCTTCGGTGTGGGCGGCCAGGCATGTGGCGCATCCGATCCACTCCTGCGTCGCGAGCGCGAGCTTCTCGCTGAGTGCGCGAGGCACCTTCATTCGTTTCAATGCCCGGGAGAAATCCAAGTAGCCCTGCAGCAGTGCGGGCGAGTGGGCCATGGTGCGGACCATGTCGCCCGCGGAGCCATGGCGATCGAGGATCGCGGTGAGTAACTCGGTGGACTTCTCGGGCGCTTCGGCCGGACCGAGTGCGCGCAACCGTCGCATCACGCTGCCGCCTTCCTGCGGAGGGTGGCGCCCGCGGTCAGCGCACCCGCGACGGCGATCGCCGCAGTACCGATGAAGGCCGCGGAAAGTCCGGTGGTGACTGCGCCGGTGCTCCCAAGTTCGTTGGCGCCGAACGAGGTGGCCACGGCTGTCATCGCGGCCAGCCCTAGTGCGGAGCCGATTTGGTAGCTGGTGTTGACGATTCCCGAAGCGAGTCCGCCTTCCTCTGGGCGGGCACTTGAGATGGCCGTGCCCAGTGACGGAACGAACGCCAGTGCCATGCCGAGGGCGGCGACGAGTGATGCTGGGAGCACGGCCGCCCAGAAGGTGCCATCTGGCCGCGCCAGCGAGAGCCAGAACAGTCCGAGCGCCAACACGAGTAGGCCGCTCACGATCATGGGTTTCGCTCCGATGCGCGCCATCACGCGCGGAGCCGCCGCAACCATGATGAGCAGGATGACCGTGGTCATCGGCAGCAGGGCCGAACCGCTCGCGAAGGCGCCGAGGCCGAGAACCTGCTGCAGGTAGAGGTTGAGGAAGAACCACATGGGGATCCATGCCGCACCCAGCAACAGCTGGGCGACGTTGGCGGCGCCCAGGTCCGGTGTTCGGAAGATGCCCAGGCGCACCAGTGGGGCGCTCTTCCTGGCCTGGATGACCAGGAACGCTGCCAGGAGCCCGATCGCGATTATCAGGCTGACCACGGTGCCCCCTGAGCCCCAGCCGAGCTCGGGAGCTCGGACGATGGCGTAGACGGCCACAGAGAGGCCCGCGGTGACGGTCACGGCACCGAGCAGGTCGGTGGCGCCACGCCGTGCGGCCGCCTTGGGCATCAGGCAGGGGCGACGGCCAAAGCGAACAGGGCGATCGGGATGTTGATGTAGAAGACCCACGGCCAGCTGACGTACTCGGTAATGACGCCGCCGAGGAACACGCCCGCCGTGCCACCAGCGGGCGCGGCGGCCCCGTAAAGCGAGAGGGCCTTGGCCAGCTCTCGGGGCTCGCTCCCGAAGAGCATCATCAGCAGGGTCAGGGCCGAGGGTGCGATGAGCGCGGCCCCGGCGCCCTGCAGCGCGCGGCCGGTGAGCTCGACCCAGACTTCGCCTGCGGCACCGGCTACCGCCGATCCGGCGAGCAGGACCGCCCACCCGGTCATGAAGATTCGGCGGGCGCCCAGCAGGTCCGAAAGTCTCCCGCCGAGCAGCAGTAAGCCGCCGAAGGCGATGACGTAGGCGTTGAAAACCCAGGACAGGTTCTCCGGCGAGAAGCCCAGGTCGGACTGTATCCGGGGTAACGCGACTCCGATGATCGAGGTGTCCATGATCACCACGAACTGTGCTGCGGCGATGAGCGTCAGCGCCACCAACGCCGTCTTGTCGGCCGGCCTGATGTCGTTGTAGCACATCATGTACTCCATACCAGTTAGGGGTATACATCCGCTGCGAAGCTAGCACCGCTCGGCTATATACGCTAGGGGGGTATTGAGGGGCCTTGACGTCAGTCGGGCTTGATGCAGTGCTGAGTACGGGACACAGCCACGGTCGCTCGGATGGATGTCAGGCGACCTCGGCGCTTCACGCCGGCTTATAGCAATGGCAGCAGAGTTCGACAGCACAGTTTTACCGCCGCCTCGCCGGATACCAACCAGTCGCCGACCCGGGCGCTTCGGTGCGTTCTCCACAGTTCTTTCATGTCGCAGCCCTTATCTGGTGGAGTTCTCGGTGGCGCATGGGCAGTCGCTGACCTCGGCTCGCACCTATCGTGTGGGTACGACCTGCGCCTATCGTCGTGGGCCGTTGCTTCCCTGTTGTCTGCTCGCTCGCCCGCATCCTGCCTCGCGGTTCTCGACGATCTGGATCGCTTGCGCTGGGCATTGCTGAGCGGCGCGGACAGCGTTCTCCCGCTCGGCTTCGTCGGGCGCGGGGTCGAACTGGGTGTAGCCGTGATCGTCGACCCAAAAGATCTTCGGAGCCGTCAGTGCGCAGACGGCATGGCTGTCGCACTTCTCGAAGTCGATGGTGACCCGCATCGCTCATCCTTTCAATTGACTGCCGTACCCCCCTACGGTATACATGAACTGGTCGACGGGTCCAGTCGCGCCTCTCCTAGATACGGGTAAGGGGTAAGATGGGGGCTCATCGACGCAGGTAAGGAGAGAACAATGCGGGGATACACCGGTGACAGGGACGGCTACCTCAAGCGGCTGCGCCGCATCGAGGGTCAGATCCGGGGCTTGCAGCGGATGGTCGAGAGCGATGAGTACTGCATCGACATCCTGACGCAGATCGCGGCGGCTACCAAGGCGCTGCAGGCGGTGTCCCTCGGGCTGATGGACGAACATCTCAAGCACTGCGTGGCCGAGGCGATCGCCGAGGGTGGCGAGACTGCGGACGCAAAAGTGCGCGAGGCGAGCGACGCTATCGCCCGACTTGTCCGTTCTTGATGCAGAAAGGTGAAGACGGATGGCTCAGCAGACCTACACCGTGACCGGCATGACCTGCGAGCACTGCGTGCGTTCGGTGACCGAGGAGGTCGGGGCCCTTAGCGGGGTGACCGACGTGGCCGTGGACCTGCCCACGGGCGAGGTCACTGTGACCAGCGACCAGGAGCTCGGCGTGGACGACGTGCGCGCCGCTGTTGAAGAGGCCGGATACAAGCTGACCGCCTGACGCGGGCAGCGGAGCAGACAGGAACGTCATGAACACTGCAGGGAAGCTCTCCGCCTACGGTGTAGCCCTTGCCCTCGTCGCCGCTGGCGCGTGGGCGGTCGGCACCGCTGTCGGTCCCCTCACCAGCGAAGCTGGCCCGTCCGGTGGCGAGGACGCCGGGCACGGGGACACACACAGCGGCACCGTCGCGGAGGCCACGCAACCCGACGAGCCCGCGGGGCTCGCATCGTCCAGGGGCGGTTACACCCTCACGCCCACCAACACGACGCTGACCCCGGGGACCACCAACCAGTTCTCCTTCCAGATCACCGGGCCCGACGGCGAGCCGGTCACCCGTTTCGAGGTCGAACACGAAAAGCGCATGCACCTCATCGTGGTGCGCCGCGACACGGCAGGGTTCCAGCACGTCCACCCGCAGATGAGGGCCGATGGCACCTGGACGGTGCCCCTGAACGTCACCCAGGCGGGTAGCTACCGAGCGTTTGCTGACTTCGCCCCAACGGGAGGCGAGGGCACGACCCTCGGGGCCGATCTGGCCGTGCCGGGTGACTTCGCGCCAGTCAGCTACGAGTCATCGCGAATAGCCGAGGTCGACGGGTACCGGGTGCGCCTCGACGGCGATCTCGTGCCGGGGCAGACCTCAAAGGTGACGCTCACCGTCACCAAGGACGGCAAGGACGTCACCAACCTGCAGCCCTACCTAGGCGCCTACGGGCACCTGGTCGCGCTACGCGGCGGGGACCTCGCCTACCTGCACGTCCACCCGGACGGTGAACCAGGCGACGGGACCACAAAGCCCGGGCCGGGAATCACCTTCTACGCGGAAGTGCCCTCCGCTGGTGCCTACCGGCTGTTCCTGGACTTCCAGCACGAAGGCAAGGTCCACACCGCCGCGTTCACCGTGAGCAGTACCGGGACCACGGAGGCTCCCAGCCAGCCGCCAGCGCCGGGGACCGGTGGCGGCCATGGCGGCCACGGCTGACCAGCGACCACGGAAGGAAAACACCACGATGACTTCTGACCTGCACGAATCCCAGCAGGCTCCCGGTCGCGATATCGAACTGGCGATCGGCGGCATGACCTGCGCGTCGTGCGCGATGCGCATCGAACGCAAACTCAACAAGCTCGACGGCGTCACCGCCACGGTCAACTACGCCACCGAGAAGGCCAAGGTCAGCTTCCCCAGCGATCTCGACCCAAACATGCTCGTCGAACAGGTCGAGGCGGCAGGCTACTCGGCGGCGCTGCCGCAGCCGAAGAAGGCCGAACCAGCGACGGAGCCGACCACCGAGCAGGACGATCCGACCCAGTCCCTGCGGCACCGCCTGATCGGTTCGCTGGTGTTGTCGGTGCCCGTGATCGCGTTGGCCATGGTCCCGGCGCTGCAGTTCACCTACTGGCAGTGGGTCTCGCTGACACTGGCGGCGCCGGTCGTGGTATGGGGGGCCTGGCCGTTCCACAGGGCGGCGTGGGCGAACCTGAGGCATGGTGCGGCGACGATGGACACGCTCATCTCGATGGGCACGCTGGCCGCCTTCGGCTGGTCGCTGTACGCGCTGCTGCTCGGCAGCGCCGGCGAACCGGGCATGACCCACCCGTTCGAGCTCACCATTCAGCGCATCAGCGGCGACGGCAACATCTACCTCGAGGTCGCCGCAGGGGTAACCACGTTCATCCTTGCCGGACGCTACTTCGAGGCGCGCTCGAAACGACGCGCCGGCGCCGCGCTGCGAGCGTTGCTCGAACTCGGGGCGAAGGACGTGGCGGTGCTACGCAACGGCCGGGAGGAGCGCATCCCCACCGATCACCTGGCGGTGGGAGACCACTTCGTCGTCCGGCCTGGCGAGAAGATCGCCACGGACGGGGTCATCGAGGAGGGCAACTCCGCGGTCGACGCGAGCATGCTCACCGGCGAGTCGGTGCCCGTCGAAGTCAGCCCTGGTGACACCGTCGTGGGTGCGACCGTGAACTCGGGTGGCAGGCTCGTCGTGCGGGCCACCCGCGTCGGCACGGACACGCAGCTGGCGCAGATGGCGAAGCTGGTCGAGGACGCGCAGACCGGGAAGGCAGCGGTGCAGCGGCTGGCCGACCGCATCTCCGCAGTGTTCGTTCCCATCGTCATAGCCCTTGCCGTCGGGACCTTGGCGTTCTGGCTCGGTACGGGCGGCGCCGTGTCGGCCGCCTTCACGGCCGCGGTCGCGGTGCTGATCATCGCGTGCCCCTGCGCGCTGGGCCTGGCGACCCCCACGGCGCTTCTGGTCGGCACCGGGCGGGGTGCCCAGCTGGGCATCCTGATCAAGGGCCCGGAAGTGCTGGAGTCGACTCGGCGCATCGACACGATCGTGCTGGACAAGACGGGCACCGTGACCACCGGCAAGATGGCGTTGGCCGACGTGCACGTCGCCGACGGCGTCGACAGCGACGACGTCCTGCGCTTGGCCGGTGCCTTGGAGGATGCCTCGGAACACCCGATCGCGCAGGCCATCGCCAGGGGCGCGAGGGAGAAGGTGGGGGAGTTGCCCGCCGTTGACGAGTTCACCAACGTCGAAGGTCTCGGCGTGCAGGGGATCGTCGACGGCCGCGCCGTGCTCGTTGGTCGCACCGCGCTCCTCGAAGAGTGGAGCCAGCACCTGACGTCCGAGCTGGCGGAGGCGAAGGCGGCAGCCGAGCGGGAGGGCAAGACAGCGGTGGCGGTGGGCTGGGACGGGCAGGCCCGCGCAGTTCTCGTGGTCGCCGACACCGTCAAGCCCACGTCGGCCGAGGCCATCGCCCAGCTACGCGAGCTCGGACTCACCCCCGTCCTGCTCACCGGTGACAACGAGGCCGTCGCGCGCACGGTAGCCGCCGAAGTCGGCATCGACGAGGTGGTCGCCGAGGTCCTCCCCAAGGATAAGGTGGACGTCGTCAAGCGCTTGCAGTCCGAGGGCAAGGTCGTGGCTATGGTCGGCGACGGCATCAACGACGCCGCCGCGCTCGCGCAGGCTGACCTCGGGCTGGCGATGGGCACAGGCACCGATGTCGCCATCGAGGCCAGCGACCTCACGCTGGTGCGCGGGGACCTCCGGGTCGCGGCGGACGCGATCCGGCTGTCGCGGACGACCCTGCGCACCATCAAGGGCAACCTGTTCTGGGCCTTCGCGTACAACGTGGCTGCCCTGCCGCTGGCTGCCGTGGGGCTGCTGAACCCTATGATCGCGGGCGCCGCCATGGCGTTCAGCTCGGTGTTTGTGGTGAGCAACAGCCTCCGCCTGAAGCGGTTCCGCAGCGCCATCACCGATGCCGCAGCAGCACACGGCGAGACGGAAGTGACCGTCAAGGAGCCGGTTGCCGCCTGAGCAATCCAAACCGCTCTCAGCCTCGTCGGCGCTCACCGCGCACGTGCACGGTGAGCGCCGACGGCATTGAGTTGTGCACCATCGGTTTGGCAGGGACCTGACGTCCTGATGAGGTCGGCGTACATCCAGGTGCATTTGCCATCGGACATGGGGGCTGCTGACTGACGTACTATGCCTTGCTGGCCATCGGCGCGAGCCGGGCCGAGTGCTGAACGTGAGTTGAGAGACCCAGCGACCCCTGCCTGTGGCCGCTCTCTCGCAATGCCACTGAGGCAGCTCGTCAGCCTCGTTGTGGCCGATGCTCAGCCGGGTGTGGTCGTGGATCGCATCAGCCGGCGCAATGGTGTTGGCGTCGCGTTCGCTCAGTGGCTGTGACGTCGTGGTTGATACCGACGGCTCACCAGTGCCACGCCGAGCAGAAACAGCAGTCCGCCCACTGGGTAGCCGGTCAACAGGTCCTGCAAGCCGGTGGTCGGGAGAAAATGCAGGTTGCCTAGGTGTGCAACCTTCGCCGGTACCCCGGCGTGTAGCTCACCTTCTGTGGCTGGCGGAGCCGTGATGCGGCCTTCTTCGGCACGGTCCCGGATCCTCTCGTGACGGCTTCCCGCGAGATATACTATCACTAATAGTATATCTCGGGGTCCGAGGCGTGTGGAGGCGTAGACAGTTGCGAGATGGCTGTAACGGGCCAGTGTGCTCGCCCGACTATCTACTATCAATCCTAGTCCTATTGATAATAGTAGTTACGGCGGCTTAGAGCATCGACTGTGCAGGCACCGGGCCTGTTCGAGACGGCGCGGCGGACGTGCTACGCGGATCACGATGGAGGCAGGTGTGCCCATCCCCGGCGGGAGACGCCTCGGTTTGGCCAACCGCGCGGCACGCTCGGCCGCAGTCGCAAGTCAATACCAGGATGCGGCCGAGGCCGCGGGATACGTCGCCGCGCACGACGGCTGGGGGCCAACTGCGCGGTACTTCCACTCTCGGCTGCACGTCGTGCAGGAACTCCTGAAAGACTGCCCTGGCGGTGACCTCCTCGATGCCGGATGTGGTCCGGGCATGCTCGTACGCCGACTGCTCGACACGCGCGCAGAGAAGTTCCACATTACGGCGTGCGACAGGTCCCCCGCCATGATCGAGGCCGTCGTCGACAGGACGTTCGATGCAACCAATGTCGAACTGGTGGTGGCGTCTATCGAGGACATGCCTGTCGGCGACGCAAGCTTCGACGTGGTCGTCGCCATGGGCGTGCTGGAGTAC
This sequence comes from Prauserella sp. PE36, assembly GCF_003311655.1. Classification (NCBI taxonomy): domain Bacteria; kingdom Bacillati; phylum Actinomycetota; class Actinomycetes; order Pseudonocardiales; family Pseudonocardiaceae; genus Prauserella; species Prauserella sp. PE36. The sequence continues at coordinate 53,343 of NZ_QEQT01000091.1, forward strand.
ACGGACCTGCCGCGCGCTTTGCGAGAGCTGTCCCGCGTCGTCCGCCCGGGTGGACTCATGCTGGTCACCATGCTTAATCCGGCCAGCCCGTATCGGCTCTTCGAATGGGGTGTCTACTGGCCGGCACTCCGGCTTCTCGGTCGCCTTGAGCGGCGACTGGGCGTACCGGCTGCGAACCGCCACGGCGCGCGAGTTTCCGGCATTCGCGCGGTCGGTGCGAAAACGTTGCGGCGAATGTTGCATCAGGTTGGAATGCAGCCGGAGGACGTCGTCTACTACGACCTCACGCCCCTCGTGCCACCACTCGACAGGCTGGCCCGGCGGTGGGCACGGCGATGGCGCGACCATCCGGAGAGGACGGCGAGTCGTGGAACCCGCCGGTGGATGGGAACCGGCTATCTAGTGGCCGCTCGGCGTCCTCTCGTGTGAGCGACGGCCATCATCAAGGGCATGGTGACAATTCGAAGGCTTTGCCCACCTCGGCTTCTTCCGTGCACGGCCGCCGCAGCCTCGCCACCGGGCGGTCAACCTTGCTGCACTAGCGTTCTGCGGCACTCGCGTCCACCAGTGTCGAAACGTAAAGCGGTGTCGCCGACGATGTAGCACGTCCGCCATCGTTAGTTTCCGAGACCGCCATTCACGGCACGATCTCGCGGTGGGTACCCGGCTGGCCGACGGTGAGGAGTGACGGTGACGGTTTTCGGGGGCCACGTGCCCCTTTCTGTCTGGACGCTGGCAGTTCTGGTCGTTGGCACGCTCGTCAGCGTGCTACTCGCCCGGCAACTGGCTCGGCGCACCAACTGGTCCTTTAGGGCCACCTTGGTGACACTCTTGCTGTTCACTGCGGCACTGGCAGTCACCCTCACGCCTGGCGCCGAGCAGCATCGAAACGGTGTGCTGGCCTGCCTGCCGGATGATTTCACGGATTTGACCCGCGAAATCCTGCATTCTGGGGGTGGTGTTGCCGGTGACCTGCTCAACCTCGTCCTGCTTCTTCCTCTCGCGGGGGCGATCGTCGTAACGACTCGCCGGGTCCTGCCCGGCGTGGCGCTCGCACTTCTGTTGCCATTGGTCATCGAGGCGGCGCAGACGCAGCTCGCAGGTAGGTATTGCAGCCTGTCCGACCTGGTCGCCAATATCAGCGGTGCGCTGCTCGGTGTGGCGTTCGGCAGTTTTGTGCTCCGGCGCGTCGGCGACCGAGGGGGCTGGTAGTAGCTCGGACCGGCCACGCTCCGACGTGCCCTTGCACCATCGACCACCGGTCAGCGGTAGTCCCATGGGCCGCGTGACGAAGCGGGCCGCGCCGTGCTGGTGCTTCGAGCTACCGACACCGTGAGAACCGACTGCCAGTCTGCCGGGTCGATCCACAGCGGTCGTGATGGGCGGGGAGAGGCGGTGGGCGTGGCCTCAAAGCTGACCCCACAAACCTACTATGCAGGATAGTGATAACGTTCGCGCAACGAAGCAGGCCCGCTTCGGCAACCCGACCCCGACCCGAAGAGGCAACGCGTGCCCCGACATCGCATGCCCCGGCCAGCCGGCCATGAGCACAACTTGATACCCGTCCCTCCAGGCAGCCGCACCGTGCCAACGCGGCGCTCAGCGGCGACGACCCGCCGCGGGCCCACCTCGAACCTGCGGGCGGCAACGGTCCTCCTGAGTGTCGCCGCTGGGGCTGGAAGTGCGGCGCTCCAGCTCCTGGCCGGGTCGCCGCCAACCCAGCACGAACCTCGCGTCAACCTTCTCGCTGACGTCAACAGCGAGGTCAGCACAGCCGCCACCGCCACAGGCATCGGGGGCCCCACGGCAGGCTCCGGGCCACTGGTACTTTCTGCTCCCAGTCGGTCTGCTCGTGACGAGGTCAGGCTGCTGGACAGGGCGGAGCAGGCCAGAAAGGACCGCATCGCCCGCGAGGAGGCGGAACGGCAACGGCGCGCGCGGGAGGCTGCGGAGGAGGAGGCGCGGCATCGGGTAGTCGCGCCAGTTCAAGGCACGATTACGTCAAACTACGGGCCGCGTTGGGGCACCACCCACTACGGCCTGGACATCGCGAACGTGACCGGCACGCCGATCGTCGCGCCGATGCGGGGGGTAGTGCTCGATGCCGGTCCCGCCAGCGGTTTCGGGCTGTGGGTGCGCATCCAGCACGAGGACGGCACCATCACTGTCTACGGCCACATCAACTCCTACGCGGTAAGTGTAGGGCAGCAAGTCGAGGCCGGTGAGGTGATCGCCGAGGTCGGGAACACGGGCAACTCCACCGGTCCGCACCTGCACTTCGAGGTCTGGGACCCGTCCAGTCGGAAGATTGACCCGCTCGCCTGGCTGCAAGAAGGCGGAGCGAACATCGGCTAGCCAGACACGCCCTCCGTCGCTGCCTCACTGGGTGATGTCACATATTGCTCTCGGGTTTGGCCTAGGTACCCCTACGGCGTATTTTACCGCTCCGCTGATGGACCGCTCTGGTGCGATTGTCCTGTCGTCGCGTGGTTTGTGGTCGACGCCGCGCTGAGACTGCCGGTGCAGCAGAATGAGGCGTCCCAGATTGTCGCTCGGCGCTCCGTTTACGTGCCCGCAGGTGCTGGTGAACGGTCCGCCGGTGAGTATCTCGCGGGCGCGGGGCTCATCAGCGTCGGCGCGGCGCTGATTGGTGGGCGGTCGCCGGAGTCCGACGTCGCCGGGCAGTCCCCGACCAGGTACTATGATAGATCGTAGATCGTGGACGACGGCATGGAGCGAGGCCTGGTGCGGATGGGGTTGCTGCGGATTCCGCCTGAGCCTGCCTCGGCGCAAGGCGTGCTCGCGCACTTCGGTGTCGTGGTGGCCGAGGTGATCAGCGGCTCTGGCATGATCACGTCGAGGCCAACATGACTCGAGCGAACTTCCTGAACCAGCAAGCCGCCGCCGAGCCGGCCACCGCGCCGGTCCGAGCCTGGCGATGGCGGCGAGGGATTCTCGCGGCTACGCTCAGCGCGGCAGTTGTCGGCGTGCCCACTGATGTCATCGACACGCTGTGGTTCACCCGGATGACTCCCGTCCGCTGGTGGGAGTATCCGGTGCTGACTCTGACAGCTGTACTGACCGGCCTGTGGTTCGCGATCGTCCGCGAGGCGATCGATGAGCGTGGGCGAAGCGGTGTGCTCGGCTCCTCGCTGCTGTCGGCCTTCGCAGTCGGCTGCCCTCTTTGTAACAAGATCGTCTTGGGCATGCTCGGCGTGTCCGGTGCGTTGGGCGTGTGGGCGCCGATCCAGCCTGCCTTGGCCGGTATGTCCGTCGCCGCGCTCGGTGCGGCTGTACTGGTGCGCTGGCGTCGGCGGGCCTGCACGCCCGCAGGCTGCACGGCTGATGAGCGTGTATTACAGCAACCCCATCAGTGAGGCGCTCACACCTCTGAACTCGGTGGAACAGGACCACGGGTCCGAGCGGAACCGTCGGCGGCTCTCCGGTGAGCAGGTCAAGTGGCTGCGACCGTCACGTCGTCGGCTGCCGACGGCGTGCCGCAAATACGTCTCTGACAGTGGGGATCGACAGGTGTCTCGGCCAAGTCGAGGACTCCCGTGGTGACGCCTACCGGATCGGACATGGCGTGCGGGCGTACCGGACCAAGGGGCCGTCATCGGAAGTCCGGCCACCCTTGCCACACTCGCGACTGCGTGCGTGAGGTGTAGCCGTCCATTTGGTGTGTGCCCGGCCCGAAGGGTGAGATTGACCGCGTGTCTGAAGTGTTCGCGGTCTATACGCAGGACCGTCTACAGCGAATGTCTCCGCGCCGTATCGGGAAGCTTAGCTGGCGGACGACAAGCGCCCCATACGCGACCGCCGCTGTCAGACAAAGCTCGGTCGGAGGCGCCCGGCAGCGTTACCGCGTCGCCGATTGACCGCACCATCCCGGCGGCGGGATCAACGCTTGGGCGGAACCTGGCCGAGTGGCCGTGCGATCGGTTGTTCCCGTGTCGGCGTGCGACCACGACGCCCTCGGCGAAGTGCAGGAACCCGATCGTGCGTACCGACGGTGTCGGTCATCGGCTACCCGCGTCAGAGCGGCAATACTAAATCAGATAGTAACGACGCGCAATCCGCTGAAAGAGGCCCGATCTCGGCCTTGCTGTTGCGCTCGAGTTACGCCTCCGTACGCCTCCCGTTCGCCCATTGACGACATACCCAACGGGGGCATAGTGTTCACTCGCTCGAGTGACGTAGTTAGCCATTACCACAACTCGCCACTGACAAGGTCAGATCCGCGGGCGGTCGTCGACACCGACGCCACCTGGCCTGACCACGGCGAAGGCCGGCTCGGCGTTGCCGCGGGCCGCTTCGTCCAGCGGCTTTCACCCGCAGATGGAGGCGTTATGGGAATGTCACATATCCGGCGGCCGTTCAAGGCCGCGGTCTCGCTAGTTGCCGTCGTTGTCAGTGGAGTGCTCGTGGCTTGCTCCAGCGGGAGTTCCGGTGACGTCCTGCAGCAGGTGCGCGACAACGGCACCTTGCGCGTGGCGCTCACGCAGGCGAATCCACCGTGGAACTTCCTCGATGCCTCGGGGCAGCCAGTCGGTTACGACGTCGACGTGGCACGTGAGGTGGCCCGGCGGATCGGTGTTGACAACGTCGAGTTCGTCGCGTCGAACTTCCAGAGCTTCATCGAGGGCGTCCGGGCGGGGCGGTTTGACATCGTCATCTCCGGCCAGACGGTGACCGACGAACGGAAACAGCAGGTCGACTTTTCGAGTCCCTACCAGGTCAACGGTGTCTCGATCTTCACCGCGTCGTCCACGAACTCGATCGACTCGCTCGAAGATCTACGAGGAAAGGTCATCGCCGTCTCGGCCGGAACCACGCAAGAGAAGTTCGCCAGCGAGGAGGTCCCTGATGCCCAGGTGAAGACGTACCAGAATGCAACGCTGGGCCTGACCGACCTGGGGCGCGGCAACGCAGACGCCATGCTGGTTTCCCGCTTCCAGGGTAGCTACCTGGCTAAGCAGAACGGCCTGCACGTCAAGCCAGTCGGGCCCCTGTTGGAGAGCGAGGTCAACGCCATGTCCTTCCGGAAGGGCTCAGCCGAGTTCAAGAAGGAGATCGACAAAGCAATTGCCGACATGATTGAGGACGGGTCCCTGACAAAGATATCCCGCAAGTGGCTGGGTGGCCTGGACATGGTGGAAGAGCTCAAGGAACTGCAGCCGGAACAGAGCTAGGAGCAATCGATGGACATGCTGGTTGACTCGTTCCCCATGCTCCTCCGGGGCCTGGGTATCACCCTGCTGCTCGGCGTAGTGTCCTTTGTACTGGGTTCTGCTCTCGGCGCCTTGGTCGCCCTGGCGCGTATTTCCGCATTCCGCGTCCTCAGGGGTTCTGCGATCATGTATGTCTCGATCTTTCGGGGAACCCCGCTGCTCATTCAGATCATGATCATCTACTTTGGTCTGCCGCAGCTTGGCGTACAGCTGGAACCAATTCCGTCGGCGATCCTTGCGTTGAGTCTGTTTGCCGGAGCCTACCTCAGTGAGAACTTCAGAGGCGGCATTCTCGGTGTGGACAAAGGGCAGTGGGAAGCCGCCTCGTCCATCGGTATGCCGTACTGGCGCACGTTCCGCAGGATCATCTTCCCGCAGGCGATCAGGATCGCCACCCCGGCCGTTGGCGGCCGGTTCATCGCGCTGATGAAGGACACCTCGCTAGCGTCAGTGGTTACCGTTGTCGAACTGACTCGCGTCGCGGAGAGCATCGGCAACGCGAACTTCCGGTACATGGAGGCGTTCCTGATGATCGGTGCCATGTACTGGCTTATCAACACGCTGTTGTCGGTCGGGCAGGGGATGCTCGAACGGCGACTGGGAAAGGCGTACGCATGACAAAGCCCCCGATCGAACTCACCGGCATCCACAAAGCCTTCGGCGAACTTGAGGTCCTGCGCGGCGTCGATCTCTCGGTCGAGCGAGGTGAGGTCGTCGTACTCATGGGGCCATCCGGTTCTGGAAAGACCACTCTCGTGCGATGCATGAACCTGCTCGAGGAACCCGACTCCGGACACGTGCGCATCTGTGACTGCGCGTTCTCCTGCGGCGCTAGCCGTGACGGACGCGGCCGGGCACGGCTGATGCAGCGAGCACGGCAGCAAACCGGCATGGTTTTCCAGCAGTTCAACCTCTTCCCCCATATGACCGCACTGGGCAACGTGATCGAAGGCCCCCGACAGGTGCGGAAGCTACCGACCGCCGAAGCGATCGCACTCGGGGAGCGCCTATTGGACCGAGTTGGACTGGCCGACAAGCGCGATGTCCATCCGTCTCGACTGTCCGGGGGGCAGAAGCAGCGGGTGGCGATCGCGCGTGCGCTGGCTATGGAGCCGGAGGTCGTGCTCTTCGACGAACCGACTTCCGCCCTCGACCCAGAGTTGCACGCCGAGGTGCTGGAGGTTATCCAGGAGCTTGCTGGCGATGGCATGACAATGGTGATCGTTACCCACGAGACACACTTCGCGCGGGAGGTAGCTGACCGGATCGTATTCATGGACGGTGGAGTGGTCGTCGAGGACGCAACGGCCGAAGCGTTCTTTACGCGTCCGTCGAAGGAGCGGGTGCGCACGTTCCTCAGGCTCGTCGATCACTCCGGCGCGGTGGTCGACGCTCCGGCACCGCGTGTGGGGGAAGAGGCGGTATGACGGCGCTGGCGATCGATGCCTTTGATGTGGAGACTGCGCGGCGAGAGACACCAGGTTGCAGCAACGTCGTGCACTTCAACAACGCGGGTGCCTCACTGATGCCCGCGTCTGTGCTGGACAGTACCGTCTCGCATCTGAGGCTGGAGGCGCGTATCGGGGGCTACGAGGCGGCCGCGGAGGCCGCCGCGACCATCGATGCGGCCTATGCCTCTGCGGCATGTCTCCTCGGCTGCGAGCCCAGCGAGATCGCTGTGCTCGACAGCGCCACTCGTGCCTGGGATATGGCGTTCTACTCGATTCCGTTCAGGGCCGGCGATCGGATCCTGACCAGCGAGGCCGAGTACGGCAGCAACTTCATCGCATACCTCCAGCTTGCCGCCCGCTACGATCTCAAGGTCGAGGTGGTCGCCAACGACGAATCCGGGCAGATCTCCGTGCCACGGTTGCGTGAGCTGATTGACGAGCGGGTACGGCTGATCTCGTTGACCCACGTGCCGACCAACTGCGGCCTTGTCAATCCAGCCGCCGAAGTCGGCAAAGTCGCGCGGGAGGCCGGTGTGCTCTATCTGCTTGATGCGTGTCAGTCCGCGGGGCAGATGCCGCTCGATGTCGGTGAGATCGGCTGCGACCTGCTATCACTGACGGGACGCAAGTACCTTCGCGGCCCACGAGGCACCGGCTTACTCTACGTCCGCCAGGACCTGCTCGATCAACTCTCGCCACCGATGCTGGACCTGCATGCGGCCACCTGGACAGCCCGAGATGAGTACCGCATGCGGCCGGACGCCCGCCGGTTCGAGTCGTGGGAGTGCAACTATGCGGCCAAGATCGGGCTGGGAACAGCCATTGATTACGCCCTTGGCTGGGGCTTGGACCGCATCCGCGAGCGGGTGTACATGTTGGCCGACGAACTGCGTGCACGGCTGGAGGAGTTGCCCGGAGTAAAGCTCCGCGACGTGGGTGCCGAACGTTGCGGGATCGTGGCCTTCACCGTGGACGGCGTCGCCCCGGCCGATGTCAAGCAACGCCTCGCCACCCGAGGGATCAATGTCAGCGTGTCGCGCGCTCCCTCGACGAGGGTGGACATGGAGAACAGAGGACTCGATGAGCTGGTACGCGCCTCGGTGCACTACTACAACACCCAACGAGAGATCAGGTCCCTGTGCGATGCCGTGAGAAGGGCAACATCGACGGGGTGACCCAGTAGCTGTCGAGCGGATCAGTCGACGCGCTGCCAAGCTCCCGGGCATGTGCCCGGGCGGGCCGGGATCACCCGGCAGCATCGAGGAGAGGGTTACTCGGCCGGCTAGTGTCCAGACCAAGTTACTATCTGTAATAGTAGTAGTGGTGCTAGAAGGGCTGGGCGGGTGGCTGTGGAGGTTGATTCGCAGGGAGTGAGTCGGCCCGCACGCACATCGCGGTGGTGCTTCTCCGCTCGCGTGGTGGGGACTGCACCTTGGCTTCGCCTTGGTGCGGCTGCAGGCGGCGGCATTGTCCTCTTTGTCGCCTCACCACCCCGACCGCTGTGGTCGCTCGCGACGGTTGCGTTCGCGTTGTTGGTGCTGGCCGTCTCCGGTCGCCCCGTGCGGCATGCATTCGGCGCTGGTGTGGCGTTCGGCGTCACGTACCTTTTGCCGCTACTGCAGTGGCTGGATGATTTCTTGGGGGTTGCCTTCGGCGTCTGGCCATGGTTGGGCCTGGTGGGGTTGGAAGCGTTGTTCTTCGGCCTGATGGGAGCAGGCATGGCGAAGGTCAGCCGACTGCCCATGGCCCCTGTGTGGATGGCCGCGGTCGTCGTGGCTGCGGAGGCGGTGCGCTCACGAGTTCCGTACGGCGGATTCCCGTGGGGGCGCGTCGCATTCACCCAGCCTGAGGGGGATCTTCCTGCCACTCGCGGTAGTGGGTGGAGCGGTTCTGGTGGGCTTCGCCGTGGCGCTCGCCGGCTGCGGACTCGGCGTCGTGGCGCTGCGAATCCGGCAAACACCGCGCCGGTCGATTGCGCCAGGCCTGATCGGTGTGTTACCGGTGCTGGCCGGTTGGCTGGCGGCGTCGTTGATCGAGACCGGGGCGGAGGACGGGATCATGAATGTCGCCGTGGTTCAGGGAAACGCGCCCGACAGCGGCCTCGCGCTCCTGGGCCGGAGTGCGACGGTGCGGGCCAATCATATCGCTCAGGCTAACCAACTTGTCGATGATGTCCGTGCCGGCCGAGGTCCTTCACCCGACCTCGTGATCCTGCCCGAGTCGTCGAACGTGTTCGCGCCCGGACGCGGCGACCCGGACCTCCGCCGCACCGGACAGTTCACCTCGGAGTCGATGGTCGAACAGGTACCGCTGCGGTCGACCACCACGGTGGCGACCAGGCTCGGCAGCACTACCGAATGGGCGATCGTGAGCTTCGCGCTCGTGGCACTGATGGCGGCGGCGTTGCGGCGTCAGCCGGTCACCAGCCATTCGCCGGGCAAGCAACTATGGTGACGCCGAAGAGCAGCGCAGCGCTGGTGAGAAACGGCAATGCGGTGGCCGCCATTCCTGCGATGCCGCAGGCGAGGGCTGCGCGAACGCCACCAGCGGGCTGAGCGGCGTGCTGCAAGCGGGCGAGTCGCAACGTGACAGCGTCCCGTGCCATCGCCAGCGCGACTTCGGGTGTTCCCGGACCTGCGACGCCCAGCAAGGCCGAGCGGACGGCCGACGCTCCGCAGGTGCGGACCGCCGAGACGTCGGCGGCCAGCTCGACAAGCTCACGGAGGGCGGTGTCGGCCTGCTGGAACAGCGGCACGAACGGCATGGTCCGACGCAGGATGCCTGCGATCAGGATCAGGAGATGGTGGCGGCCGCGAAGGTGAGCCCGTTCGTGCGCCAGCACGGCCGCGACGCCTTCAGGCGGAAGATGTCGCCGCAGTCCTTCCGTGGCGACTATGACGCCGGGGCGGTTGCCAAGACTGAACGCCAACGGGCGATCGTGCGCCAGCCACAGCGTCTTCGGGGAGTGGTCGTCGGTGCGGGCAACCAGCCGGAGCACCGCCAGCCGCTCGTGGCTCGCCCGTCGCCACTGGAGGAACTCCCGGACAGCGACGATGGCGAAACGTGCGATCAGGCCCGCGAGTATCGCGGCGCTGAGCACGCCGATGATCTCTTCGAGTTTGGGTGGTGAGCCGTGCTGCAGCGCGGTCCAGCACTGGCTCAGTGCCCAGGTCAGCGGGCTGGGCGCCGCGTGATCCGGTGCCAGGAGCAGCACGACACCCGTGATCCCGGCGAGGGCCACGCCGGACATGGCCAGCAGCCACGCGGCGATCAAGGGCCTGGGATCACGGCGGCGGAGGTCCGCGCGAAGCAGTTGACGCGGAACGAACCACCCCGCGGCAAGTGCTCCCAGGAGCAGCGATACGGCCACGATCATTGGCGGTTAGCCTTAGCGGCCAGCGCGGCGCGCAGGATCTCCGTCTCCCGCTCCGATGCTGAGTTGGCGAAATGTAGGAGCGCAGCTCGCGGGTTACCAGAGGCATCCAGCGCCTCGCGCAACGCTCGAACCGCGGCCTCTTCACGGGTGAACGCCGGGCGGTAGCGGTAGGCCTTGCCATCCCGCTCGCGCTCGGCCCATCCCTTGCGATGGAGATTGTCCAGCACCGTCATGACAGTGGTGTAGGCGAGTTTTCTGTTTACGCTGAGGGTCTCGAGCACGTCGCGAACCTTCACTGGCGACTGGGCGCGCCAGAGCACGTCCATCACAGCGCCTTCCAGATCGCCTAGCCCGAACATCTACCTCACCGCCGTGTGCCGCGAACTCCCTATTCGCCATAGTAGGTTGATCCGGTTGCCGGACCAAGTCACTACTAGGTGATATAGTATCTCCGAGGTTCGGGTGATTGATTCCACGCCTCACCGTCGGCGGCCTTCCTAGCCTGTGCTGCCCGGCGGACGGGGTGCGGGGAACCGGACGCTTTCTCCGCACCCCACCCATCTGCCCCGGCTGGTGGAGGCTGTCGATCTCCATTCTGTTCGCATGCGAGCGCTCGGCCCGGTCAGTCGCCGGGCTGAAGTCGAGTCGATTCCTGTATGACGAGCCAACGGCCATCCGGCTGCCGCGCGAGGACGACAAACGTCGCTCGCCGGTCGATCCTGGGATCCGAACGTCCGGTCGATCCCGACCAGCGAGCCTCGTAGGCGATTCGCTGTCTTGCCTGATCCGAACCAACCACCCGGAGTTGCTCGACCGTGGCCGTGGTTGTCTGACCCGCAGGCGGTGGATCGATGACGACCAGGCCACGTGGGTTGGCCGGGTTGTCCGGTGCGAGATAGGGCAGCACGCGCCGGTTGGTTGTACCCCGGTCGGTGTCGCGCAAGGTGTGCGCGGCCACAAGGTACGCGCGGGCGACCGCAGTCGGACGACCGAAGTCAATCCCGGACGGAACCCCGCTGCCGGGCACTCCCGGGCGTTCGGGCGGCGGGGCGGCAGCTGACCTTGCTTGCGGGCCGATCGGTTGTTCGGTCGCTGGCGCTGTCGAGGATGTGATCGTTTCCTCGGGCGGTGCATCGGCATCCGACGCCGCCAGCCAAATCAAGCCGACCGCGCCTGCCAAAGCAGCCGCCGTGGCGATCCTTTTCGCATCCCAAACCACGGCTATTCCCTGAAACTGACGTGGATGTGGTCGTAGTGGCCGCCGGTTGGATCGGCCACGTTATAGACGCCACCGCCGGTGTATCGCTCGCCCCAGCCCTCCTGATCGCTGGTGGTCGGATCCCAGTATCGCCCCTGCCAAATGACGTACTTGACGCGCAGGGCTTCCGCGTTGACGCGGAGCCAGGCCGCCATCCGCCAGCCCGCTCTCAGCGATTCGCCGGTGGGAAAGATGCCCGCGCGATCCGGGAAGATGTCGCAGCCCTTGCCCTGGGGGTGATCGCTGGTCGGATTCCACGGGCGAGGAGCAAAGCACCCTGCCGAACGGACCTCTGAACCGAAAACACGTTCCACCTCGCCGATCCCATTGGCGGTCGCGGCCGTGACACAGCCGTCTGTCGTGGGGTCAGGAACGGTGCATCCTGTTGGCCTACCGGTGTATGCGTTCGCGGATGCGAGTTGACCGATATCGATGCCCTGGGGCAGCTTCCCGGAGGGACCAGGTTCGGTTGAAGTTGCCGACCAGTCGCGTTCGTAGCGGCGAATGTTGTCGAGGTATCGACGGACCAGCGACGCGCACCGCGCGCCACAGCCGGCTTCACCGGCCTGCGGTATCCCGGTACGACTGCCGACGACCCGGCTGCACCCCGCGATGTGGCAGATGCTTACGGCGTCCATCGGGTCGACAGGCTTGCCGGTCTCCTGCAGGTGCGGCGTGATCGCCCGCAGGTTGCCGCAGAGAAAGTCGATACCGAGTGTCAAATGGGTGCTGGGGTCGCTGATATCGGCAGTGGGAGGGGGCGGCGTGCTGGTCCACGGCCGGCCACCCAAGGAGACCCAGTTGGCTTGGTTGATCTGGAGCAGTCCCACTGCGCCACCGTTGGCGTCCTCGCTCCACGCTGCTGGGTCCCACCCAGACTCTGCTTGGACCTCGGCTAGAACTCTGAGCACGCTCAGCTCAGGACACGTTTCGCTGATCCGTGTGGTCACCAGCGGCAGCATGCTTTGCGCCAACGGCGGCAACCTGGCCGTTGCCACCCCGGCGCGCACGGGTGTGGGTTCTTCGCCGGCCGATCGGACGGCGCTGATCACCGCGACGAAGACGATCGGAACCATCATCACAGCGGCGCCGAGCAGGCCCACAAGCAGCACGACATGCCGCGCGCGCATCGACCCTCCCGTACCGCTCGCGGGTGGCGTACCCGGCATGTGCACACTGCCCGCGGCGGCCCTACGGTCGGAGCGCCTGCCTGGAGCCGGGGCTGCCGCACGGTGTTCGACTGAATACTAGATGTAGTAGTAGGTGGGAGGCAACAATCCGAAGGTGCGGCCTTCGAATCACTCGGTTCGGGTCTGCCGTATTGGCGTCAGTGGTGATCGAGCACCCGCTGGCTCGCTGGGCCTCGCACGATGGCGACCCCGGATCGCATCCGTCGCCGGACCCGCAATGTTGGTCTTTACCGTCAACGCCACCTCGGCCTCGCCGCTGTCCGCACCGGAGTGGAGTCAGCGCTCTATAACCGGGCAGATCCGTGCTTCTTGCTCGGAAACGGCATCAGCGGGTGTCGTGACCCGGCGCGCGGCGGTGAGGCTTGTACGTCAGGCCTGCAGTTCGGTGATGGCACTGCCGATCTCAGCGAGGCGCGCGTCGAGCATGATTCCTACCTGCGGGCACGGGGTGTGCCGTCGCGGCGCAGGGTGAGGATGGTTCGGATCTCATCGAGGGACAGATCCAGGGCGCGAGCGTGGCGGATGAAGGTGAGCGTCTCGACATCCGCTTGGTCGTACAGGCGGTAACAGGCCGGGGTACGCGGGACCGGCGGCAGCAGGCCGCGGTACTCGTAGAGCCGCACTGCCTTGCGGGTCAGTCCGGCCGCCGCGGCGACCTGACCGACGGTCATCGACCTGCTCATACTCCACCTCCGGCTTGACCTTCCCCCTGGGAGAACGTTCTAGCTTCTCCCAGGGTATGCCGTGGAAGTGGACGGAGGCGCTGTCCCGCGTCCGCCTGGGGTGATGCGTTCGCCACCGTGGCACTGAGCCTGTTGATTCTGGAGAGGATGAGCTCGGGGCTGGGCGTGACCGGGATCGTGGTCGCCGAAATAGTGCCGGTGCTGGCGCTCCACCCGTTAGCCGGGGTGCTGGTCGATCGTCTCTCGCCCGTGCGGATTATGGTCGTCGCCGACTTTGCGCGGACGCTGCTGGCCGTCCTGTTGCCGCTAGAATCCGGTTCCGTCCTAGGCGTCTACAGCGTCGCGTTCGCGATCTCTGCGGCTTCGTCGTTCTTCAACCCTGCAGCCGGCGCGGTCCCACCCGCTGTGGTAAGGGAGAAGAAGTAAATTGCGGCGAACTCGGGCATCTGGACCCCCGCGGTCGTCTCGCAAATCGTGCTTGCTCGGCGGCGGGCGCTGTGGTCGCGATTGTCGGCTGTGGCCCGGCTTTCTGGATCAATGCCGCGAGCTTCGCTGTATCTGCCGCTGTCATCGCTCGCCTGCGACTACCGTGCTCGGCGGGCACCGCAGCTCGTGCGGCCTGGTGGAGTGAGGCCCGCGAGGGCTTCTATGTGTTGGCCCGTCACCGGGTGCTACGGGCTCTGGCTGTGGCGCAGGCGCTGGCCGCACTGTCGTGGGTGCGACCGGCGCCTTGCTGGTGATGCTCGTGCATCCGCGTCGGCCTGCCTGGGTCTTCGGCCCGTACCTGCTGCGTGCCGCCGTGGATCCGTGCTCGCCGCGGCGCGCATCCCGGCCGCGGCTCTGGGTCGTTTGATCGGATACGGAGTCGCCACGTCTGTCGGCGCCATTACTTCAACTCGTTGCTGCAGCCCGAGACGCCGCCCGCGATGAGGGGGCGCATTTTCGCTGCCTCGACTTGATCTGGCAGACCGGTCGCCTGGCTTCCCTCGCGGTCGGCGGCTGGCTCGCAGATGTGGCCGGTATCGCGGCTGCTTATACCGCGGGCGGGGTCCTTCTGGTCGCCGCCGCGCTCATCGGCCGCGCCGCAATGCCGCGTGGCGATGGCGGGGCCAGTGAGCACGAGGTCACCCACCGGCGTGGCGCCCGTGTTAAGGGACCTGCGTCGGCCGCTGCTGACGCCCCTGCTCCTGGTGCCTGCGCCACCCGTACGTCGTCACGCCACGGGGCTTGTAGACCGAGAGGATCAGGATGATCACTAGCACAAGCGAGCCGCCGATCGAATGCGGCAGCGTTCCGGGCAACTCCCGTGGATCGGTTCCGGCGGCCGCAGCCCTCGCTAGGGACCTCACGGTGGACGTCTCGATCAGCAAGATGGTCGTGGCAACGAGGGTGAGTAGTAGTTTGACCAGGACCCAGTAGTGGCGGAACAGGCCCCACCGAGTGCCCAGGGCGTTGAGGACTCCGATGAACGTCGATGCGATGGCCACCGGGACGATGACATAGGTCACCGTGGCCCCCATGGCGAGATACGCGGCTCGCACTGTCTGTACGTCTTGGCTGGCGGTGGCCGTGATATCGAGAGCAAGGTAGGCAGCGACCGCGCCCAGCCAGCCGACCGAGGTGGCGATGTGGGTCGTGAGCACCACCTTCCGCAGGACGGACGACAGCGTCATCTGCGGTCATCCGACGGGAGCGGGACCGCCAGGACGCCTGTCGAGGGTGTGTGCCCTGCACCGAGATGGCGGCCGGGGCCGTGATCGCCGCCGAGGCCGGTGACCAGCACGATGACGACCAGCAGGATCAGCGTGCCCGCGACGATCGCGGACACCTTGACCCAGCGGGGGACCCTGGGCGGCGTACCAGGGCGCGACACGCCCTCGCCGTCATCGCCGGTCAGGGGATCACGTGCCATGTTCGACACCGACGCCTCCTCGGTTGGTCGATCCTTGACCATTTTACGATACACTCTGTCAGCCTAGAAATACTATGTCATGAGATCGACGTTCCGTATACTGTGGGGGTGCCGGTGCCGAAGCTGTGGAACGAGACGATCGCGTCGCATCGCCACACGGTGCACGAGGCGATCTTGACTGCCACCGCCGAACTGGTGAGCGAGCACGGGTTGCTGTCGGTCACGATGTCGCAAATCGCCGAGCGGTCCGGCATCGGGCGGGCGACGTTGTACAAGTACTTCCCCGACATCGAAGCAATCCTGCGTGCCTGGCACGAACGGCAGATCGCGTGCCATCTGCACCAGTTGGGCGAACTCCGAGAGCGGGGCGGCCCTCCCGGCGAGCGTCTGCAAGCCATGCTGGAGGCCTATGCGCGCATCTCGAGCGGTCGCTTCTCGCACGATCACGCTGTTCTCGAACTCGCCGCGGTCTTGCACAAGGGCGCGCACGTTGTCGAGGCGGAGCAGCAGGTCCATGACTTGTTCAAGGAGCTGCTGACCGAAGTCGCTGAGGTGGGTGGTCTGCGAGATGACGTCGCGCCGGACGAACTCGCCACCTATTGCTTGCATGCTCTCAGTGCGGCGAGGAGCCTGCATTCCGAATCTGCGGTCCGCCGGCTGGTGATGGTGACCATCGCCGGTCTACGCCCAGCACGGTGACCTCTGCGTGCCTGCCGGCGGGCGCGGCTCGATTACTGACGGTGACGACACGTTGGGCTGTCCGAGCGGAATCGTGGCGGCTGAACAGGTGGTCGGCGGCGTGTGGCGTCGAGACCTGTGGCGTCTTTGGCCAAAGTAGTAGCCGTGAGGCGGCGGCTTGGATGAGGATCACGCTATATCTGCTGCGTGATGGCGTGGCCCTGGGCAAGGAGATACTGCGTCGGCGCGACCTGTTCCTGGAGGTGCCGCTCCAGGCGCCGCCGACGGAGGATATGGCATGGCGCTTGTTCATCCGGACGCCGCCGGAGCGCGAGGCGCGTTGGGTGAGCTTCGTCCGCCCGATCTTCGCTGATGCTGAGGTCGAGTCGCAGGGCCGGATCTCGAGCAAGAGTTCGGGTGCTGTGCTTCTGGTTCACGTTCTTGGCCGCGTTTTCGCCATCACGTTTGGCACCGGCTTCCATGCCCTAGATCCTGGAAGGATCGAGCTTGACTTCGGTTTGCGTGTCGCCGCCAACTGCGTCGATCCAGACAAGGTCACGATGGCGGATGCTCGTGGGTTGGGGAAGGGGCGCCGGAATGCCACAAGTCGTCTCCCGGTGCCCAACGAGGTGTTCGCGCTCGGATTACTCACGGACGAGGAGTGGATCCGCAAGTTCGGCGGAGATGTCAAGGTCACCGGATTTGCCAAGAGCGCCCGGGGTGCCGACTCCCTCCAGCTGAGCATCGATGACTTCGACCTCACCAAGCTCGGGCCCAAACTGCGTGAGGTTCTCGATCTGTACCAGTCCACCGCGTACCGAGAACACTTTCCCTTCCTGGACTACTTTCGGCGCGAAACGGATAAGACGCTCGTCGAGCGCCTCGACCGCCTGGCAACCGATGCGGTGTGCCGGCGCGATCGGGATGTCGGTTTCGCGATGCCCGACGAGTTCGACCTGCTGGCCGACGCCTACCGGCTGTCACGGCACCGGAAGCAAGCCTGGCTGACCGAGCTGCGGACGGAAGATGTCTACCGCGCGGTCGACCAAGTCAAAGGGTGGAACAGGCCTCTGACATCAGTCAAAGTGGAGCCGTTCGACCTGTCCGAACATGTCGTGGGGGACCGTAAACCCCTCCGCTCCTACGCTGTGGTCAGCGTCCCGTATCAGATTGGTGGCGAGACCCGTCACTACACTCTGACCGCGGGTGCATGGTTTCGGATCGATCAGGAGTACGTGGAGCTCGTCGATCGTTACTTGCACGACTCCGTTGAGCTGTGGCCGGAAGAACGCCCCATGCCGGGGTGGGACGATTCCTACCTTAAGGCCCATGTGGAGGGTCGCTATGGGGAAGAGCGCTACAACCGGTGGGTCGCGCAGAAGTGTGGGTATATGTTGCTGGACCGCGACCTGTATCGCGGCCGCGCTGGTGAGCGGGTCGAAATCTGCGACCTGCTCACCAGGGACAAGCAACTGATCTGCGTCAAGCGCATGGACGGCTCGGACAAGATGAGCCATCTCTTCCAGCAAGGATCCGTCTCCGCCCGCATGCTCATGACGAACCACGCCTACCGTGACGAACTGATGGATAGGCTTCGTCAACTCGATCCAGGGGCCACGTTCGGCGAAGCCTCGCACTGGACGGTTGTCTTTGCCATTGCTACCAGCAAGCCGGGAGATCTCAAAGAGATCATGTACTTCTTTTCTCGGGCGGCCCTGAAAATGCATGCCGAGGCCATCAAGAGTTGCGGGTTCAGAGTAGCTCTGGCCAAGATAGACAAGCCGTCCGGTTAGTGATCAGCTCGCGACAGTTCCGGATCTGCCGTGCCGAGGTGACTCGGTTGCTCCCACTCTGACGGCCGCTGAGCTGGATGTGACAAGACTACGTTTTTGCTGGTAACAGAAGCAGGGCGGGCCGATCGGGTGCTCGGGGTTAATAGCACTGGCCGACCAATGCCTGCGTGACATGGCGCTGGCCGCTTCTGCGGTTCTATTCCTCTACATAGGACACTACAGTCATCATCCCGGCTTCGCCGTGATAGAGGTTGTGACAGTGGGTCAGCCACTGGCCGGGATTGTCGGCGTTGAAATCCACGTCGAGAGCGGTTCCGGGCAGGACGATCGCCGTGTCCTTGCGGGCTCCGCGCCCGTTCTTGCCGAGCACCTGAAAGGTGTGCCCGTGCAGGTGCATGGGGTGGAACATCTCCGATTTGTTCTCGAATCGAAGGCGTACTCGCTGGCCAGATCGAATTGGCAGGCCGTCGTTCGGATTGTAGGCCTTTTCGTTGATGGTCCAGCTGTATTTGGCGCCAGGCCCTTCAAGCACGAGCGTGTGGGTCACGTCGGGTGACTTTTCCGGAAAGGTGACCTCTTCGGTGGCCTTGAGGTCCTTTGCCGTCAGTACGGGCAGCCTTGCGAGTTGTGGAGCGGCGGCGGCGCCCGTGGCCGGATCGCCTGGGCGGCCGCTCTGGATCAGGACCTGCGCGTAGAGGTCGCGCCCTTCGGCCAACGCTAGGACCGGGACGGGGGAGTCTGGAACGGTGATGATCGCGTCGAGACGCTCACCCATCCCGAGTAGCGCGACATCGGCCTGCTGAGGCACCACGGGGAAGCCGTCAGTGTGCGTGACGGTCATGGGCACGCCGGGAACGCCCACCCGGAAGGCGGTATCTGCCGCGGCGTTGACCAGCCGCAGCCGGATGCGCTGTCCCGGCCTGGACCGGAACGTGGCCGGGGCGGTGGAGATGCGGCCGTTGGCGAGCACGTACCGGTACGTGACGTCACCGGCGTCACCGCCGAGCAGTTCAGACTGCGGCATTCCGCCCATTCCGGGCATGCTGCCGTGGTCCATTCCGGGCATGGAGGAGCCGCTGGGCTCGGCCATCACCATGCCGTTCTTCTTCAGCTCGGCCAGAACAGCATCCGGATCTCGGCCGTCGACGCCATCCAACCAGTCGTCGAGCACGATGACCAGTTCGGTGTCGTAGTCGGAGCCGTCGGTGGGGTCTTCGACGATGAGCGGTGCGTACAGACCGCGGTCCAGCTGGGTGCCGACGTGGGGATGGAACCAGTAGGTTCCCGCGTCCGGTGCTGCGAAATCGTAGCGGAACGTGGTTCCAGCTTTGATCTCTGGCTGGGTAAGCACCGGCACGCCGTCCATGTCGTTGCGCAATGCCAGGCCGTGCCAATGAATGGATGTCGGCTGGGGCAGCTTGTTCGACAGTTCAGCACTCAGCATGTCACCGCGTTTGATCCGAATCTCCTTGCCGGGCAGGTCACCACCGTAGGTCCAAGTCCGCACCGCAACGCCACCGAGGTCAACATCGTTAACGCTAGCCTCGAGCGACACTGATGTCGACGCGCTGCTCGCGGCGCGGCGCTTGCGTTCCGCTGCGGCGACCGCCGGTGACTTCGGCCCGATCCTGGTGGGGCCGGCCGTGCCAGCGTTTCCGGGCGTGCAGGCGGCCAGACCAGCGGCGGTCGTTACGCCTGCCCCCATGATCAAGAAGTCGCGGCGGCTGATGCGGCGATGTTGTGCGGTCATGTGTCCCTCATGTGGATCGGTGATGGGCCGGTATCGATGATCGTTCCTGACGGTTACTTGCTGGGTTCGGTAGTGCCGCCCGAATCGACCGATGTGGTGAGCACCTCGGAGGGTGTCGGTGTTGCTTCGGGGTGGGGCAGCGCTTTGCCGGTAAAGGTGATGTGGCCCTCGTCGCGCATGCGTTCGACCATGTGCGGGTAGTGCAGCTCGAACGCTGGGCGCTCGGACCGGATCCGGGGCAGCTCGGTGAAGTTGTGCCTCGGCGGCGGGCAGCTGGTCGCCCATTCGAGCGAGTTGCCGTAGCCCCACGGGTCGTCCACGGTGACGACCTCGCCGTAGCGGTAGCTCTTGAAGACGTTCCAGATGAACGGAAGCGTCGAGGCACCGAGGATGTAGGCGCCGATCGTGGAGATCGTGTTGAGCGTGGTGAAGCCGTCGGTCACCAGGTAGTCGGCGTAGCGGCGCGGCATGCCCTCGGCACCCAGCCAGTGCTGGACGAGGAACGTCGCGTGGAAGCCGATGAACGTGGTCCAGAAGTGGAGCTTGCCGAGCGGCTCGTCCATCATCCGGCCGGTGATCTTCGGGAACCAGAAGTAGATGCCGGCGAACGTGGCGAACACGATCGTGCC
>NZ_QEQT01000092.1:0-180836 GCF_003311655.1 Prauserella sp. PE36
CTAGGTCGTGTCTCCTTATTGCCGAAGCCATAGGGTGATCGCGCGGAGGACGATGCCTCCTCGGTAGACGGCGGCGAGCTTGTCGTAGCGAGTGGCGATGCCGCGCCATTGCTTGTGGTCGTTGAAGGACCGTTCGATCACGTTGCGCCGCTTGTAGGTCAGGGCGTCGAACTCGGGTGGGCGGCCTCCGGCGGCGCCACGCCGTCTGCGGTGAGCAATCTGGTCTGCGGGCTGTGGGATCACGGTCTTGATGCCCCGGGCTCGCAGTCTGGCTCGAATCGCTCGGGATGAGTAGGCCTTGTCGCCGATCAAGGCCTCGGGGCGAGTGCGCGGCCGACCTGGACCGAGCCGTTTGACGGCCAGGTGGGACAGCAGCGGCGCGAGCATGGGGGAGTCACCGGCCTGGCCGGGTGTGAGTGCGATGACCAGCGGGCGGCCGCGGCCGTCGACGAGCTGGTGGATCTTGGTCGACATCCCGCCCCGCGAGCGTCCCAGCGCATGATCAAGCGGCTCGGCGCGTAGATCCTTGTAGTTCGGCTCAGCCCCCTGTGGGCCGCCGACCTGCGGGATGTTCGACCCGTCGCAGGGTGACCGCGTGCTGGTGGGCGCGGTTGATGGTGGAGTCGACCGACACCGTCCAGTCCACCCCGCCGGCGGCGTCAGCCTCAGCGACCAGCCGAGCGTGGATCTTATCCCAGGTCCCATCGGTCGAGAACCGCTTGTGCCGCTTCCACAGCGTCTGCCACGGTCCGAACGACTCAGGCAGGTCCCGCCACGCGATCCCGGTCCGGAATCGGTAGACGATCCCCTCGACCACCTGCCGGTGATCCCTAAACGGCCTGCCTCGCTGGCCATCCGAGGACGGCATCAGCGGCTCAATCCGAGCCCATTGAGCGTCAGTAAGCACCGCAAACCGTGACATGCGATCAACAATCCCAGCTCACACCGCAGATCTTTAGGAGACACGCCCTAGGTGAGCACGTTCCGCCGTCGCATCCGGTGACAGTAGGCCCACACGAGGAAGGTCAGCAGGAGGACGCCGAGGTCCTGGAGCGACAGGCGCGGGCCCAGCACGCTCCATCGGTCCATGAACCCGAACGTGATGGCCTGGAGGCACAGCTGCGCCACCGCGGCGGTCGCGACGGCGGCGAGCGACCACCGCGAGCGCAGTAGCAACAGGACGGCGGCAGCCAAACCGGCCACGATGTTCACGGTCCAGAACACCAGCGGCACGACGGGATAGTCCGTGAAGTAGTCGACCTGCTGCGGTCCGTACCCCTGCGACTCGAAGTACGCGGTGTCCTGAGCCTGGGTCAGCACGTAGTCGTACGCGCCGATGGCGTACAGCAACAGGAGCACCACACCGACGACCCACAGGTGCCACGGAGCCGCCGTGCGGATGGAAGAGGTGCTCGCGCTCACCGTTCTCGTCAACCTCCCACTGTGCAGAGTCAGCTGTCGATCAGCATCGCGTGCACGCCGTCATCGCGCATCCGACCAGGGTCGCACCATGGGAGGAATCTGCCGCCGCTTCGCCCCCGCCCGCGGCGAGCAGGCGCCGCAGCCGCGAGTCCCGCACTCCCGACCGCGAGTCCCGCACTCCCGACCGCGAATCGCGCACTCCCGACCGCGAGTCCCGCGCT
The DNA here is from genome assembly GCF_003311655.1 of Prauserella sp. PE36. Lineage (NCBI taxonomy): Bacteria > Bacillati > Actinomycetota > Actinomycetes > Pseudonocardiales > Pseudonocardiaceae > Prauserella > Prauserella sp. PE36. The sequence goes on from NZ_QEQT01000092.1 coordinate 1,644, forward strand.
CCGGATCGCGAGTCGTGCGCTCGCGGCGTCAGTCCGCTGCGGGCAGTGCGACCCGTTCGCTCAGCCACTCCGCGAGGTGTTCGAGCGCGGCCGGGCCGACGTCGTGCCCCACCGCGTCGCGGCGGGCGGTGCAGAGCGCCCCGGACTCGCCGTCGAGATAGGTCCACGTGCGGTCGAGCAGCTCACGCGGGACCACCGTGTCCTCGGTGCCCTGCGCGACGAACACCGGCAGCCCGGCCAGCCGGCCGGGACCGGTCGGCACGCCGGCATCAAACGGCAGCGTGCCGTAGAGCACGGCGGCACCGGTGAAGCGCTCGGGGTCGACCAGGATCAGCCCGCCAGCGAAGGCGGCCCCGCCGCTGAACCCGATCAGCACCACGGGGCGGCCGTCGGTGGCGACGGCGTCGAGCCACGTCCGGAACCAGTCCATGGTCGCGCGCAGGGATTCGGCGACCGGGCGGCCGATGCCCCGGTTGGCGAACCACGCGAACCCGCCGCCCTCGGCGATCGGCGCGCGGACCGCGGCGTACGCCGGACCGGGCGGCAACGCACGCGCGAGGCCGAGGATGCTGTGCTCGTCGGCGCCACGGCCGTGCAACAGCACCACCAGCGGGGCTCGGGGATCCGTGCTACCCGCCGTCACCACGACCGGCTCGGGGAACGCGCCCGCGCTCACCGGCCGTCCTCTTCGGTCACGATCCGGCCGGACGTGGGCACACCGCCCCACCGGCGCACCTCCGCGGCGAGGTCCAGCCGGTCCACCGGGGCCGAGTTCTCGTAGGCGCCCCACTCCGACCTCGGGAGCATCCACATCACCTCGAACTCGTTGCCGTCGGGATCGGCGCCGTAGATGCTCTTCGTGGCCCCGTGACTCGACTCGCCCGTGTAGGCGTCGAGGTTCGCGAGGGTCATCCTCGCCTGCTCGAGTTCCTCGATGGTGTCGACCTGCCAGGCCAGGTGGTACAGCCCCACGGAGCCACGGGGTCGCGCGGGCGCGGCGGCACCGAGCCCGAACAGGCCGAGGTCGTGGTGGTTGCCCGACCGGCGCAGGCGCAGGAAGGCCGCGTCCGCTCTCGGCTCCCTGGTCACCACCTCCATGTCGAAGGCCCGGGTCCAGAACGTCACGGCGCGCTCCAGGTCGCTGACGAACAGCACCGCGTGGTTGAGGCGGACGGCCGCGATCGTCATGGTGCGCTCTCCTCGTTGTACGACTGACCGGCTGGTGTCGACGGTACGCCGATATAGATGAAAGTTCAACTATTTCGACTTTCCACAGAAAACTCCGAGACCGTGTCGATCCGCGCGCGCCCCCGTTCGACCTGTGGCATGAAAGGGTCCGAAACAGGCCCACCGATCCGAGGAGACGACGAACCATGAAGTACATGCTGATCATGCGAGCCACCGACGAGGGCCTCGCGCAGATGCAGAACGCCGACTTCACCGAGATGGTCGAGACCATCGGTAAGTTCAACGACGAGCTGATCCGCGCCGGGGTGCTGCTGGCCGCCGAGGGGCTCGACGACGCGGCGGAGGGCGTGGTCGTGGACCACTCCTCCGAGCCGCCCGTGGTGACCGACGGCCCGTACGGCGAGACCAAGGAGCTGTTCGGCGGGTTCTACATCCTCAACGTGGCGTCGAAGGAGGAGGCCATCGAGTGGGCCAAGAGGTTGCCCGCAACGGGCCCCGGCTTCAAGACCGAGATCCGGCGGGTCACCACGATCGACGAGTTCCCGCAGGACAACGAGTGGATCAAGAAGGAGCGGGCGTGGCGTGAGTCCACGGGTCAGCTCTGACATGGGTGGCCGGGAGGCCGTCGCCGCCGTCTGGCGGATCGAGTCCGCGCGGATCGTCGGGGCGCTCGCGCGCTACACCGGCGACTTCGCGCTGGCCGAGGATCTCGCCCAGGAAGCGCTGGCCGAGGCGCTCGTGACCTGGCCGCGCGAGGGCGTGCCCCGCAACCCCGCGGGGTGGCTGCTCACCGTCGGCAGGCGCCGAGCGATCGACGCGTTCCGCAGGCGGTCCGCGCTCGATGAGAGGTACGCCGCTCTCGCCCATGGGCTGGGCGAGGGCGGCGCCGCCTCCGGCCGCGCACCCGACGGCGGCGGCGACATGCCGTGGGACCCGGACCAGATCGACGACGACGTGCTCGCGCTGATCTTCGTCTCGTGCCATCCCGTGCTCTCGCGGGAGGCACGGGTGGCGCTCACCCTGCGGGTGGTCGGCGGTCTGACGAGCGACGAGATCGCCAGGGCGTTCCTCGTCCCGACCGCCACGGTGCAGGCCAGGATCACGAGGGCGAAGAAGACGCTCGGCGCGGCGAAGGTGCCGTTCGCGGTCCCGCCAGCGAACGAACGGGCCGAACGGCTCGGCTCCGTGCTGAGCGTGATCTACCTGATCTTCACCGAGGGCTCCTCGGCCAGCTCCGGTGACGACCTGATCAGGTTCGACCTCGCGGGCGAGGCGCAGCGCCTCGCCCGCGTGCTGACCCGGCTCGTGCCGGACGAGCCGGAGGTGCACAGCCTGCTGGCGCTGCTGGAGCTCACCGCGGCCCGCTTTCCCGCCCGCACCGGGCCGGACGGGGAGCCGGTGCTGCTGGAGCACCAGGACCGCCGCCGCTGGGACCGGAGCGCGATCGCCCGCGGCCGGGCGGCGCTGGCCCGCGCGGAACGGGCGGGCCGGGGCCTCGGCGCCTACGGCCTGCAGGCCGCGATCGCCGAATGCCACGCCGTGGCCCCGTCGGTCGAGGAGACCGACTGGGACCGCGTCGTGCTGCTCTACGAGGCACTTGGCCGGCTTGCGCCGTCACCGGTGGTGGACCTCAACCGAGCGGTGGCCGTCTCCATGGCCAGTGGCCCGGCCACCGCGCTGTCGATCGTGGACGAGCTGGCGGCCTCCGGAGGGCTGGCCGGCTCGCACCTCCTGCCGACCGTGCGCGGCGAGCTGCTGACTCGGCTGGGCCGCGCGGACGAGGCGCGCGCCGAGCTGGAGCTCGCCGTGCGCCGGTGCGGCAACGAACGCGAGCGCGCTGTGCTGCAACGCAAGCTCGCCGACCTCGGCTGACCGGCCGGCCGGTTCGGGCGTGGCCCGTCCGAACCGGCCGTTAGTCAGGGCCGGATGTTCTGGTTCAGGTGGAACAGGTTGTCCGGGTCGTAGCGGCGCTTGACGCTCACCAGCCGGTCGTAGTTGCCCCGGTAGTTGGCGCGGATGCGGTCCTGGTCGTCGTCCGCCATGAAGTTGATGTACCCGCCATCCTCCGAGTGCGGCGCCGTGGCCTCGTAGTAGTCCCGCACCCACCGGATGTTCGCCTCGTTGTCCGCCGGGTCAGGCCACATGCCGGCGATCACGGTCGCGAAGTTGGCGTCGCGGTAGGCGAAAGCGGTCTCGTCGGACGCGACCCGGTGGCAGGCGCCGTTGATCGGGTAGATGTGCATCGTGGAGTTGACGACAGGCACCTTCGGTCCGTGCTCGAGGTGCGCCGCGATCGCCTCGTCGGTGAGCTCGGTGACGAAGTTGGCCTTCCAGTAGTGCTGCAGCCCCGGCGGCACCAGCGCATCGAACGCGCTGTTGAGTGCCGGGTAGGGCATCGGGCCGACGTGCTCGGCCACGATCGGCGCGACGTCACGGATCGGCGCCAACGCGCGCTCGGCCTCGTCCATCGGGCCGGTCCAGCACGCCACGAACGCGGCGAACGGCTCGCCGTGCCGCTCCTCGGGGATGAACGGCAGCGGCGGCGCGATCTGGAACGCCGGGAAGCCGCCGAGCTGCTCAGGCGCGGTCGAGATGTACTCGCGGTACGTCCGCAGCAGGTCCCCTGCCGCGTCGAGCTCGAAGAACATCGGTCCGCCGTAGATGTCGGCCACCGGGTGCAGCCGGAACTCGAACGAGACGACCACGCCGAAGTTGCCGCTGCCGCCCCGCAGCGCCCAGTACAGATCCGCGTTCTCGTCGGCGTTGGCCACGCGGAAGGTGCCGTCCGCGGTGACGACGCCCGCCGACAGCAGGTTGTCGCAGGACAGCCCGAACCCGCGGTCGAGGTAGCCGATCCCGCCGCCGAGCGTCAGCCCGCCCACGCCGGTGGTGGAGATGATGCCCCCCGTCGTCGCGAGGCCGAAGGCGTTGGTCGCGGCGTTGAGGTCACCCCACGTGGCGCCGCCCTCGGCACGGGCGGTGCGTGTGGCGGGATCGACCCACACGCTGTGCATGCCGGACAGGTCCAGCACCACGCCGTCGTCACACGTGCCGAAGCCGGGGACGCTGTGCCCGCCACCTCGGACGGACAGGTCGAGCGAGTTCTCGCGGGCGAAGTCCACCGCCGCCATCACGTCGCCGACGTTGGCGGCCCGCACGATCGCCCGAGGGCGCCGGTCGATCATCGCGTTGTGAACTCTGCGGGCCTCGTCGTACCCCTCGTCGTCGGCGGTGATCACCGGACCGCGTACTCGATCGTGCAGGGTCGCGATTGTAGGAGCGGCCATGATGCCTCCTTACGAGCGGTCGGCGCCGTCCTGGAACCTTCGTAGCTCACTCCCCCGTGCCATGGCGCCGATAGAGTCGCAAGGCCCACACCTCGCGCGCGTTTTGTGCCGCGGTTGCCCGGAGTCACGATCAGGGGGAGCTCTCGCATGTCCTTGTCCCCGGCCGCACGGTCGCTGCGCGCCCATTCCCGGATCCTGTCCTCACTGGACACCGCCGCCGACGACGAGTTGGAGCTACTCGCGGACCTCTCCGCGGGTGCGCGCGTGGTCGCACTCGGCGAGGGCGCCCACTTCGTCGCCGAGTACGGCGCCGCGCGTAGGCGCTTTCTGCGCTACCTGGCCGAGCGGTGCGGCTTCACGGTGCTGGCCTTCGAGTTCGGCTTCGCCGAGGCACCCGCCCTCGACACCTGGCTGCACGGCCACGGCACCGACGGCGACCTGACCGGCATGATCGGCACCACCAGCTCCGGCCTCAACGGCACGATGGCCCGCTGGCTGCGCCGGCACAACACCACCAGCGACCACCCGGTGCACCTGATCGGAGTGGACACCCCGGTCGCGGGCGGCACCCTGCGGCCCGTCCTCGAGCCGCTGCTGCGCTATCTCGACACGGTCGACCCCGCGCACGTGGAGCTGGCCCGCACCGCGCTGGAGATCGGCACCCGCGTGGAGGCCGACTCGATCGCGTCCGCCGCCGCTCGCTGGGCCGAGCTGCCCTCGGCCGACCAGACCGCGCTCACCTCGGCGCTCTCCCGCCTTGCCGTGCGGATGCGGGCACTCGAACCGCTCTACCTCCAGCGCGGCGACCGCGCGAGCTACGACCTGGCCCGGCAGCAGCTCGCGATCGCGATCCACGCCGACTACATGTTCGCGACCATCCACGCCTTGCTGTTCGCCGGCGACGGTCTGCCCATGGACTCTTCCGTCCGCGACCGGCTCATGGCCGACTCGCTGCACTGGCACCTCGAGCGGCTCGGCCCCGACGCCAGGGTCGTGCTGATGGCGCACAACAACCACATCCAGAAGACCCCGGTCGAGTTCGAGGGGCCGCTGGCGTACCCGATGGGCTACTACCTCGCGCGGGAGCTCGGTGCGGACTACCGCGCGGTGGCCTTCACCCACACCACCGGGTCGGTCCCGGAGATGTACCCCGACGCCGGGCAGCCGGTCGGGTTCACCGTCACCGACACCGTCCTGGACCCGCCCCCGCCCGGCAGCGTCGAGCACGAGCTCTCCGCGGCGGGTCTCGGCGGCGACATCTCGCTGTGCGACCTGCGCCCGATGCGCGACGATCCGACAGCGGAGCTGTCCAGCATCCGCGCGCAGAGCGCGCAGATGCCGACCGCGGTGGCCGACGCGTTCGATGCGGTGCTCACCGTTCCGGCTCTCACGGCGGAGGTGGAGCTGGCCTTCGGCTGAGCGCCGGGATCAGCGCAGGGCGACGGTCAGCAGCACGACGGTGTCGGTGATCGCGTGCAGCCCGTGCCGCTCCGGCGGGATCGGCAGCAGGTCGCCGGTGTCGAGTTCCCACGTGCGGTCGGCGGTCTCCAGCCGGGCACGGCCGGACAGCACCTGCAGGGTCGCGGCCGAAGGCGCGTCGTGTTTGCCGAGGTCGGCGCCCTCGGCCAGCGCGATGACGGTGGCCCGCTGCGACGTGCGGGAGGCGACCGTCCGCGCGGCGCGGCGCGACGGGTGCTCCCGTGCCTCCCTGAGCAGCCCGGCGGCCAGGCCGGGCAAGGCCACGGGTTCCTGGTGATCGGTCATCTCACTTGGCTCCCAGCCCCGGCGGGGTTCGCGGCTACCGAAGCCGCACGTCACGGCTCCGGTAGACCATATCCGACCCGGTCAAGTAGCCCAGTGGCACGCGACGCGGGCACCGTGCGCGGTCTCGCCGGGCCGGCCCGATCCGGTGACAGCGCGAAAGGCGAAAATCATTTGCCATCCGGGGCGGCTGTGACACCCTGGACGAGGGCCTCCGACGTCGCGGCTCATCGACTGTTCTCCTTCCTCCCGAGGTGCTTCCTTGATCGACACTGCCCCCACCACGGCAGCGGCGTCCGGCCACCGGCCCGCCGCGCCACGCGCCACCCTGCTGATCGGCGTGCTGGTGGTCTCGGCCTTCGTGATGATCCTCAACGAGACGATTCTGAGCGTCGCGCTGCGGGATCTGACGGTCGATCTCGGCGTCTCCACCACCACGGTCCAATGGCTGACGAGCGGGTTCCTGCTCACCATGGCGGTGGTCATCCCCACCACGGGGTTCCTGCTCGAACGGTTCACGCCCCGGCAGGTCTTCCTCGCCTCACTGACGCTGTTCAGCGTCGGCACGCTCGTGAGTGGCCTGGCGCCCGGCTTCGGTGTGCTGCTGGCCGGCCGGGTCGTGCAGGCGTGCGGCACCGCGGTGATGCTTCCCCTGCTGATGACCACGGTGATGCGCCTGGTGCCGCCGCAACGCCGGGGAGCGACGATGGGCACGATCACCATCGTCATCGCCGTGGCCCCCGCGCTCGGACCGACCATCGGCGGCGCGGTGCTGTCGTCGATGGGCTGGCGCTGGATGTTCGGGATCGTGCTCCCGCTGTCGGTGGCCGCGCTCGTGCTCGGCGCGATCTGGCTGCGACTGGACAGCGAGACCAGGTCCGTGCCGCTCGACGTGCTCTCGGTGCTGCTGTCCGCCATGGGGTTCGGAGGCGTGCTCTACGGCTTGTCTTCGATCGGTGAGTCCGGCGGTGGTGAGCATCCGGTGCCGCCGTGGGCGCCGATCGTGGTCGGGCTCGCCGCGCTCGCGGCCTTCGTGTGGCGCCAGACCCGGCTCCAGCGCTCCGACCGGGCACTGCTAGACCTGCGCCCGTTCACCCACCGCACCTTCGTGGTCGCGCTGATCCTCACCGCTCTGCTGTTCATGTGCCTGCTGGGCGTCGCGGCGATCCTGCTGCCGCTTTACCTGCAGACGGTGCTGAACACGACCACGTTCGTCAGCGGGCTGGCGGTGCTGCCCGGCGGCCTCGTCCTCGGCCTGCTCGGCCGTCCCGTCGGGGCGCTGTTCGACAGGTTCGGAGCGCGGCCTCTCGTGTTGCCCGGCACGGTGGCCATGGCGGGCTCGCTCTGGTTGTTCACCACTCTCGGGCCGGGCTCTCCCCTCGCGGCGGCCATCGCGTTCCACGTACTGTTCATGGCGGGACTCGGGCTGATGATGACGCCGCTCATGACCGAGTCGCTCGGGGTGCTGCCCGACCACCTCTACTCCCACGGCAGCGCCATCCTCTCGACGCTGCAGCAGGTCGCCGGGGCCTTCGGCACGGCCGTCTTCGTCACCGTCGCGGCGATCGGCAGCGCCGCCGGCTCCGGCAGCCCCGACGCCGACGGCCTGCGCACGGCGTTCCTCGCCGCCGGCTGCGTCGGGCTGCTGGCCCTGGTCGCCGCGCTGTTCGTGCGTGGGCGCACCACGCCCGAAGAGCAGGGCTGACCGCACCCGCTGCCGCTGCCGGTGCCGAACTGCAGTGAAGGCCACCTTCACTGCGTTGAACGCAGGCATGGTGGCCTTCACTGCGGTCGACCCAGCCCGCGCTGCCAGGCGGCCAGCTCATGGACCACCGGTCTGGTCGCCGGGTAGAGGTCGAGGTAGAGCCGGTGCAGCCGGTCGTACCGTTCCCGTAGTGCCGGGTCGGGCGCGCGGAGCTCGCGGACCGGGTTCCACCGCGCCGCGTCGGCCTCCCCGATCGCCTGCGCGGCGAGCAGGGCCGCACCGTAGCTCGCGCCCAGCGTCACCGACGGGATCTCCTGCTCCATGCCGGTGATGTCGCTGACGATCTGGGTCCACAGCCCGCCCTGCGTGCCCCCGCCAACGGCGACGATCCGGCGCAGGTCGGCACCCGCGTCGCGCAGCGCCGCGATGTTGTGCCGAACCCCGTGCGCCGTCGCCTCCAAAGCCGCGCGGTGCAGGTCGCCGCGCGTGTGCTCCAGCGTCAGCCCGGCGATGACGCCGCGGGCGTCCGGGTCGGCGATCGGTGTCCGCTCCCCCGCGAGGTACGGCAGCATCAGCAGTCCGCGCGCGCCAGGGCCGGACCGCCGCGCCTCGGCCAGCAGCTCCCCGTGCTCCGGCGCACCGGCGATGCCGCGCAGCCATTCGGTGACCGCCCCCGAGGTGGCCATGCCGCCGGCCAGGCTGCGAGTACCCGGGTAGGCGCCGAGGGTGCCCCACAGGTTCGGCACCGTCAGCCGCTCGCCGGTGGTGGCGACGAGAAACATCGTCGTGCCGTACATGATCATCAGGTCGCCGGGGCGCTGCGCGCCCACGCTGACCGCCTCCGACCACGCGTCGACCGTGCCCGTGATCACCGGTAGTCCCTCGGGCAGCCCGGTCTGCTCGGCCGCCCGCGCCGTGACCGCGCCCGCGAGCTCGCCCGGCCAGCGCAGCGGCGGCAGCTCCAGCCGCGGCGCGATGTGCCGCGCCCAGGGTTCGTACCACTCCAGGGCCCGGGAGTCGTAGAGCGGCACCGACTGGCTCGCCGAGTGGTGATCGAGCACGTACTCGCCAGTGAGCCGCGAGGCGAGCCACGAGCTCGGCATGTAGAGCCGCCGGGCCCGGCCCGCGACGGCGGGCTCGTGCTCGGCCACCCACGCCAGCTTCGGACCCACGGCCTGCGTCGACAGCGACGACCCGCACCGGTCCAGCACGGCTTCCGCGCCGAGCTCGTCGCTCAGCCGCGCGATCTGCTCGGTGGCGCGCGTGTCGACGCCGTAGAGGATAGCCGGGCGCAACGGCTCCTCCGCGCCGGCCGGACCGTCACCGGTCAGCACGACGCACGGGCCCATGCCGCTGACGCCGACCGCCTCGACCCGGCCCTCGGCCGCGGAGAGCAGCTCGCCGGCGATCTCCCGGAACTCCGTCCACCACACGCGCGGGTCCATCTCGACATGCCCTGGCCGCGGCCGCGACACCTCGTGCGCCCGCACCGCCGTGCGCAGCACCGTCCCGCTCGCCCGCTCGACGAGCACGCCCTTCGTGCTGGACGTGCCTACGTCGACGCCGAGCACCAGTGATCCCGTCACGGTGCCACGTCACCACACAGGTGGTCCCGAACGCCAGCCGCACGAACAGGTCGGCCTTCGCGGTGAGCGCGCCGCCGGCGGTGGCCGCGTCGGGGGCGCAGGCGAAGTCGTCGGCGATGGCGGCGAGGTGCCGTTCCACGGCCCTCGGTCAACCGTCGACAACAACCGTTGACGGTTGACCATGACAGCCTTCGAGGGCCTGGTCGACCGGCTCGCGCCAATGGTCGGCCGTCGAGCACGGTGGTGCTGTCGACGCCGCCGGGCCACTGGCCGTCATGACAACGAGGCCGGGGCCGGGCGGCGTCCACCCGGCCCCGGGGCCTCACGCCAGTTCGGGCACCCGCAGGTGCGCGATGGCCAGCTCGAACTCGGCGACGTCGAGGCGTTCGGCGCCCGACTCGCGGATCGCGCCCGCCCTGACCTCGTCGGCGCGCTCGCGGCTACGCCGCATCGCCTCGACACTGTCGTAGGCGACCGAGCCCACGCACCGTCCGGAGGTCCTGTCGATCATGAGGCTCGCGCTGCAGAACCCCTCGAACGACTCGAGCGAGGGCAGGACGGTGTCGGTGAAGACACTGATCATCCGGTCGATCTGGCCGGGCTCGACGCGCAGCCACGTCGCCCGCGCGCAGGCGCCCTCCGCCACCCGGTGATCACGGTGTAGCACCGCGATCTCCCATTCGTCGATCGTCATGTCGCCGCCAAGCAGATCCCGCGCCCTCTCCCGCAGCGCGCCGGCCGCCTCGGCGCTGGCCTGCATGGCCTCCGCCGTTTCCCAGGCCGTCGTGACGATGCAGCGGCCGTCCTCGCGGTTGACGAGCATCGACAGGCCGACACAGCCGTCCATCTCCAGTGCCGTGGGCATCACCTCGTCGCGGACGTGCGCCACCCCGTCGTCGATCGACGCCGTCCTCGCCCAGATCGTCGTGGACCGTGCGTGCACGATGCACCTCCTGCCCGTCCGGGGCGGCGTCCCGTTGACGTCGCCGATGGACCAACGCTCCTCCCCCGCGTCGGCCCGAACAAGGCCGTAGCGGGACGGAGTTTTGCATCGGGACGCCGAACCGGTCAGACCCGCTTCCCAGCGGAAGAGGCGCTTCGCCGGACGGACGGGTCATCGGTCCTCCGACGGCGATAACAACGCGGGCCGTCAGCCCATCACCGAGGCGCGGCCGGCGCGGGACCGGGCGCGCCGCCACACGGCGTGGGCCAGCAGTGCCGCGACGGCCACGACGATGGTGGTCAGCAGGATCACCGTCACCGGGCTGGACCAGAAGACCGACCAGTCGCCCCGCGAGAGGAGCAGGGCCCTGCGGAGGTTGTCCTCCAGCATCGGGCCGAGCACCACCCCGAGCAGCAGGCTGGTCAGCGGGTATCCCGAGCGCCGCATGAGGTAGCCGATCAGTCCGAACGCGACCATCAGCAGGACGTCGAAGAAGTTGCCGCGCAGGGAGTAGACGCCCACGAAGCACAGGCTCACGATGAACACGGTGAGATACGGCGAGATCACCCGCAGCGCTGTGGCGAAGAACGGCACGAGCACCGTGTTGAGGACGAGCAGCAGCACGTTGGCCACCAGTACCGCGGCGATCACCGCCCACACGATGTCGGCGGACTTGGTGAACAGCTCTGGCCCCGGCTGGAGGCCGACCATCACCAGGCCGCCGAGGATCATCGCGCCGCTCGCCGAGCCGGGGATGCCGAGCGACAGGGTGGGGATCAGTGCCCCGCCCACCGAGGCGTTGTCGGCCGCCTCCGGCGCGGCGAGCCCGCGCGGATTGCCCTTGCCGAAGGTCTCGCGGTCCTTGCCGAGAGTCTTCTCGGCGGCATAGGCGATGAACGTCGCCATCGACGCGCCCGCGCCGGGGAAGATCCCGATGAGGAAGCCGATCAGGCCACCGCGTGCCATGCTCGGCGCGTACCGGGTGACGGTGGGGACCGGCGGGAAGAGCGAGCGCAGCGGCAGCTTGCCGCTGGAGTCGATCCGGCCGCCGTCACGGACGCGGACGATCACCTCGGACAGCCCGAAGATGCCGATCGCGACCACGACGAGGTCGGCACCGTCCCAGAGGTCGACGATGCCCCACGTGAACCGTTCGTCGCCGGTGATGCGGTCGAGGCCCACCGTCGAGATGATGACGCCGAGGCTCACGGCGGCGATCGCCTTCGAGCGTGTGGCGTTCGAGATGCCGGAGGTCAGCAGCAGCACGAGGCAGACGAGCAGAAAGTACTCCGCGGGTCCGAACAGGATCGCGGCCTTCGCGAGCACCGCGGCGAGCAGGGCCAGGCCGGCGAACCCGATCAGGCCGCCGACGAACGACGCCACGGCGCTCAGCGTCAGCGCGTAGCCGACGCGGCCCTGCCTGGCGAGCGGGTAGCCGTCGAACGTCGAGACGACGCTCGACGCGTCACCGGGGATGTTGAGCAGGATCGAGCTGATCCGTCCGCCGAACATTCCGCCCAGGTAGATGGCGACGAGCAGCACCAGCGCGCTCACCGGGGACAGTCCGAACGTCAGCGGCAGTAGCACCGCCATGGTCGTCACCGTGCCGATTCCCGGCAGTGCTCCGACCACGGTTCCGATCGTGACGCCGAGTGCGCACCAGGCGAGGGTCGCGGGGTCGGAGAGGATGGCGGTCAGCCCGCCGCTGAGCAGGGTCAAGGTTTCCACCGCGGCACATCCTTTTCGTGAGGGCGCGCGTGCGCGTCAGTAGGCGGGCAGGAGTTCGATGCGCACTTGCAGCAGCACAACGAAGACCACGTACAGGGCGGCGACGAGCACGACGGTGGTCAGCACCGCCCGGCTCCAGGTGCGTTGCTCGACGTAGCGCAGGCAGCCGAGGATCAGCACGACCATGGCCGCGGCGAGGCCTATCCACGGACCGAGCGCAGCCGCGACCACCGCCAGCGCGACGAACCTTCGCGGCGGGGGCTCGAACCACCGGCGCAGCCGCCGGCCAGTGCCCAGCGCGTCCGACGGTTCGGCCGGTTCCGCGCGCTCTGTCCGGACCTGCCGGACGAGGTCGGCGACCAGCAGCACGAGCACGACCACGCCCAGCGCGAGCGGCAGGAACGCGGGGCCGAGGTCGGCGCTGTCGTCGGTGTGCCGCAGCGCGAGTTCGACGGCCTGCCACACGACCGTGCCGATCCAGAGGCAGGCGAGCACGGGGAAGGCGGAGACGCGTCCGCGACGGGTGCGCTCGGCCACGTCAGTCACGCTCCCTCAGGTAGCGGCCGAACGTGGCGCCCTCGGTGCGCAGCCACTCCGCGTACTCCTCCGGCCCCTTGTACTGGACGAGCAGGCCGTTCTTCTCCGCGTACTCCGCCCATTCCTCGCTGCGGCTGACCGCACGCAACGCCTCCGCCCAGTAGGCGACCGCGTCGTCGGACGCCTTGGCAGACATGATCACGCCCTGCGCGCGGTAGTACGAAGTGGACACTCCCTGTTCCCGCAGTGTCGGCACATCCGGCAGGGACTGGAGCCGTTCGTCCGCCGTGATACCTAGGGCGCGCAGCTCACGCTTGTTGAGGTAGCTGCGAGCGAGGGTCGGCACCACCAGCGCGACGTCGATCCGCTCGCTGACCACGTCGGGGATGACCTGCGCGACCCCTTCGCTCGGCACGAAGTTCAGCCCCGCAGGATCGATGCCGCGCGCCTCGGCGACCTCCTTCCACTTGGACGGCTCCTTGGACTGCAGGGTGCTCGACAGGCCGAAGGTGACCTCGCCGGCAGCCATGCCGTCGAGAAGGTCCTGAAATGTCCGCAGCCGGGAGTCGGCGCCGGTGACCACGACCATCGGGCTGGTGGCCAGCTGTGCCACGGGCCGCAGGTCGTCGAGCCCCACCGGCGCGCCCTCCCGGTAGAGCGGCGCGAGGACGTCCACCCACTGCATCAGCGTGTTGTCGTCGCCTTGCCGGGCCAGCGTCTGGATGCCGAGCAGACCGCCCGCCCCCGGGAGGTTCTCGACGTAGACGTCTCCGCGGGCGATCCCGGTGCCGGTGAGCGTGCGGGCGGTCTCCCGCGCGGCGGTGTCGGTGCCGCCGCCGGAGCTGAACGGGACGATGTAGCGGATCTGGCTGCCCGGCGCGTCCGGGCCCTCGCCCGCCGCGGTCCCGCATCCGGCGAGAGTCACGATCGCCAGCACGGCGAGCAGGCTCCTGCCCTTTCTCGATGCCATGCGCAGTCCTCTCTGACTGACGGCCACTGGTCTGCGACATCTTGTATATAAGTAAACGTGCTGTCAACCTTTGGACATCGCGCATTCGAACTGGTAGACAATGTGTATATAAACGTTCACAGTGAACGTATTCAGTCTTGGTGATTAGTTCTGCTGGATGGGGACAACATGCTGACCAACCTCGGGCGGCTCGTCGCGCGCAGCGCGTCGTACTGGTCTGACCGCGACGCGCTCGTCTGCGGCGAACAGCGGTGGACCTACGCCGATCTCGACCGTCGCTCGAACCGGCTCGCATCGGCACTGGCGAGCCGGGGCATCGGCAGCGGCGCCGCGGTGGCGACGTTCGCGTCCAACCGCGCCGAGCTCGTGGAGGTGGAGGTCGCGCTGTACAAGGGCGGGCTGCTGCGCGTACCCGTCAACCACCGTCTCGGGCGTGAGGAGGCCCGCCACATCCTCGTCGACGCCGACGTGCGGATGCTGCTCACCGACGTCGCCCACGCTCACACCGGCCGGGAGGCGATCCGCGGGAGCGGCCGGGACATCCCCCTCGTCGTGTTCGACGGCGACCAGCCGGGAGCCGAGACCTACGCGGACCTGCTCGCCGAGGGCGCCGACGAGCCCATCGCGATCGACGTGGACCTCGAGGCCCCCTGCGTCCTGCACTTCACCTCCGGCTCCACCGGCAAGCTCAAGGCCGCGGTGCAGACCACCGGAAACCGGCTGGCCAACGTGCGCAAGCGGCTGATGGATCCCGACGTGGCCGCGTCCCCGGACGACTCGTACCTCGTCGCGGGCCCGATCACCCACGCCTCCGGCATGGGCGTGCTCGCCGCACTGAGCCGGGGCACCACCATCGTCGTGCTGCCGTCGTTCACCCCGCAGGACTTCCTCGACGTCATCGCCAAGGAGAAGATCACCTCGACGTTCCTGGTGCCGACGATGCTCAACATGGTGCTCGGCCATCCCGGTCGCGACACCTCGGATCTCTCCTCGCTCAAAGCCGTCCGGATCGGCGGCGCACCGGTGTCCCCTCGGCGGCTGCGCGAGGCGGTCGAGCTGTTCGGGCCCATCGTGATGCAGGGCTACGGACAGGCGGAGACCACGAGCGGGGTCACGGTGCTCACCAGCGACGACATCGTGCGCGGCATCGAGAGCGATCCCGAGCTCCTGCTCTCCTGCGGGCGCGCGCTGTTCGACACCGAGGTCCGGGTGGTGGACGAGCGGTTCGAGCCGGTTCCCGCGGGAGCCATGGGCGAGCTCGTGGTGCGCGGCCCGGACTGCGTCAGCGCGTACTGGAACGAACCCGAGCTGTCCGCGCAGACGTTCCGGGACGGCTGGGTGCTCACCGGCGACATCGGCTACCTCCGCGAGGACGGTTACCTGTTCATCGTCGACCGCAAGAAGGACATGATCATCTCCGGCGGCTTCAACATCTACTGCAGCGAGGTCGAGGCCGCGATCTACGAGCACCCGTCCGTCGCCGAGGCGTGCGTGGTGGGCGTGCCCGACGAGAAGTGGGGCGAGGCGGTCAAGGCCGTCGTGGTCCCGAAATCCGGCGCGGAGATCGATCCGGCGGAGCTGATCGCGTTCTGCGCCGAACGACTCGACCGCTTCAAGAAGCCGCGGACCGTCGACGTCGTGGGCGCCCTGCCCGTCAACCGCAACGGCAAGATCGACCGCCGCGCGGTGCGTGCGCCGTACTGGGCCGGTGCCGACCGGGCCGTGAACTGACAGGAGACCACGATGATCTTCGACCTCATGCCCGGCTACGACGAGCTCCCGAACATCAAGCCCGTCGTGGACAAGCTGCGCGACTACCTCCAGGGCGAGCTCGCCGACTACGAACGCGCCCACGACCTCGGACCCGAGACGGCCTACGACCGCTCCGTGCTCCAGCCGGTGTGGAAACGCAGCCGGGAACTCGGCTTCTACGGGATCCACCTGCCTCCGGAACACGGCGGCCGAGGGCTCAGCCACACCGAGCTCGCCGCGTTGAAGGAGGAGGTCGGGGCGTCGGGGCGCACGCTCTACCACAGCGTGCTCGGCGACATGGGCGGCCCGCTTCGCGCCGGGGCGATCTTCGCCTATGCCACCCCCGAACAGCTCGGCCGGTACCTGGTGCCGGTCGTCGAAGGCGACCGCGCGTGCTGCTTCTCGCTCACCGAGACCGACGCCGGCTCGGACGTGCGCGCGATGCGCACCACCGCGACGCCGGACGGTGACGGCTGGCGGATCACCGGGCGGAAGGTGTTCAGCTCGGCGGGCCCGTTCGCGGACTTCTCGATCCTCGTCGCACGCATGGCCGGCACCGAGGAGACCTACTCGGCGTTCCTCGTCGACCTCGACTCCCCCGGCTGCACCGTGCTGCCGGGCGAGGTTCCGCTCTCGGGCCAGCACATCGAGTCAGACATCGTGCTCGACGACTGCTACGTCGGCCCGGGACAGCTGCTCGGCGAGATCGGCGACGGCCTCAGGATCGGGCTGGGGCGGGTCACCACCAACCGGCTGCTGCACTGCCCGACCGTCCTCGGCCACGCCCGCCGCGTTCTCGAGCTCACCATCGCCCACGCGAAGAACCGCGCCGTCTTCGGCGGGACCCTGGCCGACCTCCAGTCCATTCAGCACAAGATCGCCGACATGGCCACCGCGTTCTACGCGGCCCGGTCGATGACCTACGCCGCGCTGACCGCGCTCGACGAGGGCAGGCGGCCCCGGACCGAGGCGTTCATGTGCAAGCTCTTCGTGACCGAGAACGCGTTCACCATCGCCGACACGGCGATGCAGATCCACGGCAAGGCCGGGATGGTGAAGGGATCGGAGATCGAGTGGCTGTTCCGCCGCCTGCGGATGTTCCGCATCCTCACCGGCTCCTCGGAGATCCAGAAGAACGGTATCGCCAAGGCCCTGCTCCACTGAGCACCGCGAACGTGATGTCCAATAACCTGCATGGTGTAGCGAGTTGTAAAGTTCGTCACCTGGAGACTCCGCCGACCTGGAGGGCAGATGGCCGAGGACCGCCGGACCAGGCGAACCAAGCGCCTGTTGAGAAACGCGATGGTGGAGCTGGTTCTCCAAAACGGTTTCGACAACGTCACCGTCGAGGACATCACCGAGCACGCCGACATCAGCAGGGCCACGTTCTACAAGTACTACAGCGACAAGCAGGCGCTGCTGAACCAGATCGTCAGCGACGTGCACGCGGAGCTGCAGGCCCGGCTTGTGCCGCTGGCCCCTGAGTCGTCCAGGGGCTTCACCGGCAAGCCCGCCCTCGAGCTGTTCCGGCACGCTCGGGAGGAACGCGACGCGTACCGCGTCATCCTGCGCGGCGAGGGACACGGCACCGCCCTGCGGACCTTCATCGACATCCGCACCGCCAGCGCGGCGCGGATCTTCGCCGAGCGCGCCGCCAACCTCGGTGTGACGATGCGGATCCAGCCAGAGCTGCTCGCCCGCGCATGGGTCGGCGAGCAGGTGGCGATCCTGCAGTGGTGGCTCGAGCAGGACGAGCCCACGATGACGGCCGAGGAGATCACGCAGATGCTCCTCACCCTGTCGCTGCGCGGCCGATACTGGGCCAACGGGTTCGACGGCCCGCCCGACGACGTCACGCTGGGCCCGGCCCCCGAGTAGCCCGCGGCCCGACCCGGAACACCGGCAGGTCCGGCGCGACCCGCTCGAACTCGGCCAGCGGCGCGTCCTTGTCAACGGGCACGTGTGCCCTGGCGTTGGGCGCCCGCCGAAGGTATTCGCGGAGTATCGCGGCGCGGCGCTCCGGCGGCACCTCCCGCAGGCACACCTTCTCGCGGCGGCCGTGCCGGATGGTGACCTCACCGCCCGCAGCGCGCGCGTTGCGCACCCAGTTCGCCCGCTCCCCCAGCATCGACACGAGGTGGCGCTCGCCGTCGACGACCACCATCACCAGCGGCACGCTGACGGTCCGGCCGGACCGCCGCCCCGGCACCTCCAGGGTGACGAGGTAGTCAGGGGCGACGCCGCGGGCGTAGACCGCGGCCGTTCCCCGATCGAGGACGCGCGCCACCCCGTTCGGCCTGCCGCCACGGTAGAGCCACTGCTTCAGGTTCATCGGCCACCTCTTCCTGTACGTTGTACATGTACATCGTACAGTGCCCTTGTACGCTGTATATTGTCAAGCGATGACACAATCGGAACGCCGAAGCCCGGCCGACGACGAGCGCACGCCCCTCAGCCGCCGCGCCGTGGCCGGGGCCGCGGTCGCGCTCGCTGACGCCGAAGGGCTCGATGCGGTGACGATCCGCAGGCTCGCGAAGGACCTTGGTGTGACGCCCATGGCCCTCTACTGGCACTTCCGCAACAAGGACGAGCTCCTGGACGGCATCGTCGAACTGCTCTACGACGAGATCGACCTTCCCGGCGTGGAAGCGTCCGCCCCGTGGCCACGGCAGCTGAGCACGCTGCTGGAGTCGATCGTCACCGTGCTGCGCGCGCACCCAGCGACCGCGCCCCTGCTCGCCACCCGCAACGTCACCTCCGAGAGCAGCCTGCGCACCATCGAGACCGCGCTCGACATCCTGGGGCGCGGCGGTTTCTCCCCCGCGGAGGCGACCCAGATCGTCCGTCACGCGCTGAGCACGGTCACCAACCTCGTCAGCGGGGTGCCCGGAGCCACCGGCCGGCTCGCGGATCCCCGGCACGCCCGGACCTTCCTGGAGTCGCTGCCGGGCAAGACCTATCCCCGGCTGGTCGAGGCGGCGGGACCGCTGACCGAATGCGAGGACAAGGAGGCCTACTTCGCGTTCGGACTGGAACTCCTACTGTCCGGAATCGAAGCCACCGCATCGAAACGCACCGTCCACTAGCGACACCGCGCCAGCGCGAGGAGCGGTCCGCTCGTCGAGAGACACGAGCGGACGGTGCGGGGCCACGTCGTCAGACCGCACTTCACTCCTCGCCACGGATCCCCCGTCCCCGACCGTACCGGCAACCCCGGACCCCGGGGACGACTTCCACGCCGCCGTCGTCAGCGACGGAGCAACACGCGCGAGCCGAGAAACACGAGCGTCACCGCGGTGATCACGTACGCCGTGGCGGGAACCCAGTCGCCCCACCGGACATAGAGCGTGCTTCCCTCGTGGATCGGAACGTCGACCACGAAGATCCCCCGCTCGTCGGGCGGCATCCACGCCAGCCGCCTGCCCTGCGCGTCGAAGGCCGCCGACGTGCCGTCCAGCTCCACCAGCACGGCGGATCGGCCGGACTCCACGGCCCGGACCGCCTCGGCACTCGCCTGCACCGGGTGCGCCCAGGTTCCGTGGAACGACGTCAGCGAGCCCTGCACCACCGTCACGTCGGCGCCGTGTCGCACGAGTTCCCGGCGCAGGTCCGGGAAGATCGACTCGTAGGAGATGAGCGGGCCCAGCCGCACCCCTCCGGCCCGCAGGATCGACGGCTCGACCCCCGGAGCCCGGTCCTCGTCGGCGATCCCGGTGTCCTGGAGCAGACCGCCGAGGAGCGACCGCATCGGCACGTACTCGCCGAACGGCACCAGCCGCCGCTTCTCGTACGTGCCGACCAGTCCCCCGGCGCCGTACTGCTGGGTCGTCTTCCTGATCCGGCCGTCCGTACCCCGCGCGTCGACGTTCACCAGCACGTCGCTGCCCACGGACTCCGCCGTCTGCCGCAACCGGCTCACGGCGTCGGGCCGCTGTGCCGGATCGAACGGCATGCTGCTCTGCCCCCACACCACCAAGTCCTGCCCGTGGCCCCTCACGGTGCGGGTCAGGTCCACGTGCCTGGCGAACCGCTGCTCGGCATCGTGGACGACGCCGGCCTGCACCCCGGCCACCCGGATCGTGCCGGTCACCGCCGCGTCCGGCCTCAGCAGCCCGTGGCCGAGGACGAGTCCGGCGACCACGACGACGAGGCTCGCGCCCGCGAGCCGCACCGCGCGGCTCGCCCCGGGAAGGGCAGCGGCGGCGAACCCGACGTTGGCGGCCACCAGCACGGCGCTGAGCAACCACACTCCCCCGAGCGCCGCCAGCGCGAGCACCGGCCGCACCTGCCACTGGGTCAGTCCCAGGAGCCCCCATGGACCCCCGAGGTGCTGCCAGGACCGCACCGCCTCGACGCTCACCCACACCGAGGGCAGCACGATGCCCGCCAGCGCGACCCGCGCCGGGGATGGCTCCCGCAACAGCCGGAACGTCAGCAGGCCGAACGGCACCCACAGCACACCGGCGACGATCGCCATCGCCAGCGCCAGCGGCCCCACGTGCGGCAGCACCCAGTGAAAGAACGTGAGGAAGAACCCCACCGACGCCAGCGAGCTTCGCCAGCCCGCCTCCCGGTACGACCCCGCGCGCGCGAACAACATCAGCAGCGGGGCGAGACCGGCCCAGCCCAGCCACCACAGAGCCGGCGCCGGGAAGGCAAACGCCAGCAGGCAGCCGAGCAGCAGCGCGAGCCCGCGCACCGCCCACCGGCGGACCCGCCCGGCAGCACCCATACCGGCACGCTACCGATCCGTCGGCGCGCGCCGTGGCGCCCCGGCACTCCCGCGCGGGATACTCCCGGGATGGCCTACGACCACGAACTCGCCGACCGCGTCCGCGAACTGGTCGCCCGGGAGCAGCACCTGACCGAGCGGAGGATGTTCGGCGGCCTGGCGTTCCTGGTGGACGGCAACATGGCGGTCGCGGCCAGCGGGCAGGGCGGGCTGATGGTGCGTGTGGACCCGGAGGACACCGGCGTGCTGACCGGTGAGGCCGGCGTACAGCCGATGGTGATGCGCGGACGCGAGCTGCGGGGCTGGCTCCACGTCGACGCTTCGGCCGTCCGCGCGCGGGACCAGCTCGAACGGTGGGTCGCCCTCGGGGTCGGCTACGCGCGTTCGCTCCCGGCCAAGACTCCCCGCCGCTGAACGACGTCCTCGCCTACGGCGCCTCGGCGAGCGAGAGCCGGTTGCCGTCCGGATCCACCACGACGACATGGCGCACACCGTTGCCGTAGGTCTCCACCGGCTCGTGCCCGGCACCGTGGGCCACAAGGCGAGCCAGTATCGCGTCGAGCCCCGCCACGCCCAGGGTGAGCAGCGCGTTGCCCGCCCGCTCGGGATGCTCGTCGACGACGACCCACGCGGTGTCGCTGACCCGCCAGAGTGCCTCGCCGCCCACGACCTCGTCCGCGGGCCGCCCGAAGAACGCCGCGAACCAGCCGAGTGCGGCGGCCCGGTCGCTCACCGGCACGACGCTGTAGAGGTGCGTCATCGTTCCTGCGCTCGTCGGCATGCCCAGTTTCCTTCCTGATCGGGTTCCTCTGTGCACAGACCCGCCGGGACCGCGAAACTCGTCGCCGCGCTGCAAGCTCCTTCCTGCGTCGTGCGGGCGAAGGTGCCCGAGCCGCCGGTGTTCGAGGGCCTCCGCGAAAGCGGTGACATCGTGAAGGCGCCGATCGTGCAGGTGCTGCGCGACGACTGGCGCGCTGCGCGGCCTCGGGCTGCGGATCGCCGAGACGGCGGGCTACGCCGTCGCCTACCCGATCTCCTAGCTGGAGTCCGAGGAACTCGCGACGAGCGGCCAGACGATCTTCGCACGCTGCGTCGCCTCGGCCGTCGGCATCGGCGTCGGCGTCGCCCGGTCTACCTTTCGGTCACGTTGTTCGGCGCGCTGTGGGCGATCCCGATCATCCTGCTCTTCAACACCGCCTCGGTGATCGCCATCGTGATCACGGTGGTGGTGTCCTGCGCGATCCGCCTGCCAGATCCCGGCGACGATCTCGGATGTGCCGCCTTGCGTCACCACGTTGCCCTTCCTCTGGCGCTGCTGTTCCTCGCCTACTCGCTGCTCGGTCCCGTCAGCGCTTTGCTCACCAGCGAGCCGTGCGAGCCGAAGGGGCGGCCGGCCGCGCTGCGCGCCACCGAGCAGGCGCCGGAACCCGAGCCCGCGCCGGTTCGCCGAGGACCCACGGAGGCCCACGGTCAACCGGGGAAAAGCAGGAACAGCCGCGCCACCCCGCCAAGACAGCCGCTGCGCTGCCCCTCGCCGGCCCGGATCTCGAAGTCGCCACCCGGCTCGGTACCCGGATGCCGCCGGAGATAGTGATCCGCGAGCCGTTCGGCGCCCTCGCCCTCGTCGAGCCACGGTGTCTTGTGGCCGCACTCGCCACACCAGTAGCGGAACTTCGCTGACATCAGCGTAGTCTCACCGCTTTCGCTGGTCAGAGACCAGGTCGAGCACCTGCCATTCATGGCCGGTCGCCTCTCACTAAGATCATCGCGACCCGCCGCCTGAATGAAGGAACACCGACGTGGCCGACCGTTTCGGCGTCCTCCTCCGCGATGCACGGCGGCGCGCCGGCCTGACGCAGGACGAGTTGGCCGCGAGGTCCGGGGTAGGGGTCCGGACCATTCGCCGGCTCGAGACCGGCAGCGGCACCGACCCGCGCATCGGCACCGTCACGTTGCTCGCCGACGCGCTGGACGTCACCCAGGACGAGCGCCGCGGTCTGCTGGCGGCCGCCGACGGCAAGCACCCGCAGCCACCGGAACCGGAACCCGCGCCGGCCGCCACAGCGAAGCCACCGGAGCAGGTTCCGCTCAACCCCGTCCCCAGCGCTCTGCCCGCGGTGCCACCTGAGGTTTCGGAGGCCGCCGACAACCTGGCCAGGGTCATCGCGGCCCGCCTGCGGCGCGAGGAGGAACTTCGCCGCGTGCACGACCCCTTCCCGCTGCCCGTCCGGTGGCGGCAGGCGCCCGAAGGGCTGGCCGACCACTGGGACAACATCTGCCGCGTCCCGGCGGGCGTCACCGCCAGGCCGCTGGACCTCGCGGGCGAGGTGGGCGACGTCGCGGCCGCCTACCGGCGCGTGCCGTCACGACGGCTGGTGGTGCTGGGACGCGCTGGATCGGGCAAGACCGTGCTCACCCTGCGGTTCGTGCTCGACACGCTCGCCGCGCGCACACCGGGCGCCGCGGTGCCGGTGATCTTCAACATCGGCTCGTGGGATCCGACGAGGACGCCGTTGCGCACGTGGCTGGTCGAGATGCTGCAGCGCGACCACCCCGGCCTCGCGGCCGCCGCGCCGGGCGGCGCGACGCTCGCGGCCGTCCTGGTCGACACCGGGCGCATCCTGCCCGTCCTCGACGGGTTCGACGAGATCGCCGAGGGTCTCCACCGTCCCGCCCTGGAAACGCTCAACTCCGTGTCGATGCCGCTGCTGCTGACCAGCCGCTTCGACGAGTACGAACGAGCCGTGACGGTGGTGGACGTGCTGACCTCGGCCGCCGTGGTGGAGCTGACCGACCTCACGCCCGACGACCTCGCCGGCTACCTGCCCCGCACGGCCCGCCGCGTGACCACCGGCGACGGCAACGGCACCGCGTGGGACACCGTCATCAATGCGCTGCGCGAGGACGGCGGGTCCGGCGCGTCGGCCAACCTGGCGG
Source organism: Prauserella sp. PE36 (assembly GCF_003311655.1). Taxonomy (NCBI): domain Bacteria; kingdom Bacillati; phylum Actinomycetota; class Actinomycetes; order Pseudonocardiales; family Pseudonocardiaceae; genus Prauserella; species Prauserella sp. PE36. The sequence continues at coordinate 24,770 of NZ_QEQT01000092.1, forward strand.
CAGCGCTGAAGACGCCGCTCATGGTCGGGCTCGCTCGCACCGTCTACAGCGACTCGCGCGACCGCGACCCCGCCGAGCTGCTCGACACCACGCGATTCCCCACGCGGGAGGCCATCGAGGACCACCTGCTCGACACGTTCGTGCCCACCGTCTACGGCGGACAGTCGGCCTCACCCGACGGCCAAGGCCAGAGCTGGGACGTCGGCCGCGTGCGCCGCTGGCTCGGCTTCCTCGCCGACGACCTCGACCGCCGGGGCACGGGCGACCTCGAATGGTGGCGAATCGGTGGCCCCGTCAGCCGGTCCTCGCGTGTCCTGCTGGCGACGGGGACGATCATCCTGGCCACCGCGCTGATCCACTGGCTGTTCTTCACCCCGGTGGCGGGGCTCGTCCTCGGCATACCCTTGTACTGGGACGTCGTGCTGGTGGACGGGCTGCTGACCGGGTTGGTCATCGGCCTGCCGTTCGCGTTGCTGTACGTGCTGATGGTGGTGCGCAAGGACAGAGTCCTCGAACCGGCGCGGGTCCGGGTGCGGCTGTTCGACCGGTCGAGCCTGCGACCAGGGCTCCGGCGCAAGATCATCACCCGGTTCGCGGCCGGCGCGCTCGGCGGCGCCGTCGCGGGCGTTGTCTACACCTTCGGCAATCTTCTCGTGAGGGCGCTGGCACCGTATCTGCAGATCGCCTCCGACGCCGACACCCTCGTGCAGGCGATCGTCGGCGACGCCCTCACGTTCACCGCCGTCTTCGGTCTGGCCTGCGGTGTGGTGCTGGCGCTCGCGGCCGCGCTGGAGGCACCGGCCAACCTCACCACGGCCACCAGCCCGGGCGATCTGCTCGCCGCCAACCGCACGACCGTGCTGCGCCTCGCCGCCACCCTCGCGCTGGCCCTCGCCCTCACCATCACGTTCGCCGGCTTCCCCGTCACCGGCGCCGTGAAGGCCCTGCTCGGTTCGCTGCCGTTCGACATCAACTGGTACGCGTCCGGTGGCCTGACGGTGGGACTGACGGGCGGGTTGAGCGCGGCCACCGGGTACATCATCGCCTTCACGGCGTGGGGCCACTGGCTGCTGTTCACCCGCCTCCGGCTCCCGCTCTCCGGCAAGCTGCCGTGGGCGATCGGCACGCTGCTCGACGACGCCTACCGGCGGGGCGTGCTGCGGCAGTCGGGCGCCGTCTACCAGTTCCGCCACGCCCGGCTCCAGGAGCACCTCGCGAAGTCCTACCGCACCGGCCGTTAGGGCGTTTCCCCAGGTCAATGCCACCGGCCAGAAATGGCCGCTCCGCGACCTTCCACGCTGTGCCCGCTTCCCGTGAATATCTCCCCACGCCGATGAGAGGTCGGCGACCGGAAAGGGGATTCTCGGGTGGCAAGCGAGACGTCATCGGCGGGGACACGGCCGGAGCCGGTGTCCCCGGCCGAGGAGCCGGCGACGGCGGGCGTCGCCGGCGTGTGGGATGTGTACTTCGGTCAGCCCGCACCGCCGCAGGGCGGCGTCAACTGGGACGCGTACAGCCACGGGGAGCTGTACCAGATGTTGTGGCAGGACGCCGACGTCACCGACGTCAGCACCGTCGCCGCGGAGTGGGCCGAGCACCGGGCCGCACTCGTCAACCACGCCGAGGTGTTGCGCGAGCAGCGGACCGCGCTGCTGGAGAGCTGGCGGGGAACGGGCGCCGAGGAGGCCGCCCGCAGGCTCGACGTGCTCGCCGACCGGGTGGAGAAGATCGCCGAGCTCGCTCACGCGGGAGAGCAGGCCGCGGAGCAGGCGGCCGACGCACTGGCGAGGGCGCGGGCCATGATGCCACCGCCGCCCGGCGACCCGGCCGCTCCGATGACCGACGCGGCCGCGAACTGGGCCGGTGTCACCACGGCGCCGACTACGAGCACCCCGGCCACGGCCGCACCGACGCCGTCCGACTGGGCCGCGTTCGGACGGCGGATGGCGTCGCAGTTCCAGCCCGCGCAGCCACAGCCGAGCACCACGACCTCGGACACCGGCAGCGCCTTCGGGGCGGTGGGCGGCGCCGGGTTCAGCTTCTACACGGGCGCCGGCACCACGGACATGCAGAAGCAGCAGGCAGTGCGCGCGATGCAGGGTTACGAGACCAGCCTGACGAGCTCGAGCGAGCTGATCGGTCAGGCGCGGGGCACGATCCCGGCGGCCGCGAGCACGCCGACCAGCGCCACCACGCCGTCGTCCGCCACGACCGCGAGCGCGACGCCGTCGTGGCAGAGCCTCGTCGGCTCCGGCGGCGGCACGGCCAAGGGACTCGCGGGCGGGGCCACCACGGGCACGCTCCCCGGCGGGGGCCTGGCGGCGGGAATCGGCCAGGCCGCAGGGATGGGCCAGGTCGCGGGGATGGGCCAGGCGGCCAACGCACTCGCGCAGGGCATGCGGGTCGGCTCGATGGCGATGCACGGCGGACCCGCCTCGGCCGCGCAGCTCGCCGCCGAGGCGGCCGCCTCCCGCTCGGGTGCGATGGGCGGCATGGTGCCGCCCGGCGCAGCCGGCGCGCGCCCCGGCTCCGACGACGACGAGCACGAGAACCGGCTGCCGACGATCGACCACGAGCTGTTCCCGCTGCAGGAGCCCGGCAGTGAAGCGGTCATCGGTCTTCAGGGGGAGGTCGACCAATGAGTGACGGCAAGGGGATCGAGCTCGAGCTGGACCTGCTCGACCAGCGGATCACGGCGCTGGCCGAGCTGGGCGACCTGACCGGGGACCTGGTGGCGACCGCGAGCAGGCTGGCCGAGCGGCTGCCGATGCTCGGCACCGCGCCACCCGCCGTGCACCTCGCGATGCGGCTGCGGGAGGCGGCGGGAAGCTCCGGTCTCGCCGGGGAGGTCAAGGCCACGGAGCGCGAGGTCCGGGAGTACCAGCAGATGCTGTCCGAGGCCAAGCGGAAGTACCAGGAGCACGAGGACTCCTCCGGCGAGGATCTGCGTGCGGCGGAGGAGTCCGCCGATCCGGGCGGGCACACGGCGACCGGTCGTTCCGAGGCGGCGGGGCGGTCGTCGTGACGGCCACGATCGCACCGGCCACCGGCGACGGCGTCGAGCTGGCACTGACGGAGCTGGATCTTCTCGGCACGTTCGCCGGCGTGCGGTTTCCGTTCCCGCTGCGGGTGCCGTCGTTCGGGCGGATCGAGGGCGAGCGCACGGCGCTGCTCGCCGCGGCGGGCCGCACGCTGGCCGAGCGGCGGCTGGCCACCGGACGCGGCCCGGCCGGCCTCGCGGCGGACCTGGTCGCCGCCCTGCGGGGTCACCGGAACGCGGTCGACCTGGTGGTGGTCGACGGCGTCACGGTGACGGGCGTCGTCGCCATGATCGCCGGGGCCCACGCCGTGGTGTGCCGCCAGTCGATCGGCCGCACCCCTGGCCCGGTCACCGTCACGCGCGTCCCGGCCGCCGCCCTGACCGACGCGTTCACGAAGTACATCCCGAAGGCCACGGCCGCGTCTGCGATGCCGATCACGTTGCCACCCGGCGTCATCGGGGACGCCTTGCGGCTGCTGGAGAACACGGCCGGCATCGCCGCTCCCCGCAAGCGGGTGCGCACCCTGGTCCGGGAACGCGGGGGTGACGAGGCCGCCGTCGACGCGCTCGTCAACCTCGTGCCCTCGGTGGTGGGCCGCGGACAGCTGGGAGTGGTGCGCCGTCCTGGCACCGGCGCCGTCGAACGCCCTCTCGAACTGTCGTGGCTGGACAGTCCGAGAGGGAGGCTCAGGGTGGACAGCGACACTCGCGGCTGGGTGAGCATCAATCCGTTGCGGCACAACGAGCTGATCAGGACGCTGGCCGAAGCGGCGACCGCGGCCCGCGGCTAGCACATCCACACGAAGGAAAGGACACCCTCATGGAACCAGCGCAGTGGCTGGCCGAGTACCGCGACCGCCTTGAGCGCGCGGCGTACGGAGCACGGCAGGCGAGCGAGAGCCTGCAGGAGACCGGGGCGACCGCGACGTCGCCCCGAGGAGAGGTCACGGTGTCGGTCAACGCCACCGGCGCCCTCCAGGACGTCAAGCTGACGCCCATGGCGCGCAGGCTCGAAGCCGAGGCCCTCGCGGCGCTCATCGTCAGCACCGCCCGCGAGGCCCAGCGCATCGCCGCCGCGCGGATGGCCGAGGTGATGGCCGGCTATCTCGGCGACAACGCGGCGCTCACCCAGATCACGCAGCACCTCCCCGCGGAGGTCGTGCGATGAGCCCACATCCGTCCTACACCGTCGACCCCGAGCAGCTGCGCGCGCACGCGGGCAGGTTGGCCGCGCACGCCGACCGGCTGTCGTCGATCGGCTCCGTGCTGCCCGGTGAGATGGGAGCCCGGTCGTTGGGCGCTTTCGCCCAGTTCATCACCGCCGGAATCGGTGCGGCGATGACCGAGACGATGGGCGCATTCGCACACGCGGCGTCCACCTTGGACAAAGTGGGTGACGGGATGCGGCGGGCCGCGGACCAGTACGAGGACTCCGACTCCGAGCACGCGGGCGGCCTCACCGGCATCGGGGAGGGCACCCGGTGAACGCGACGACGACGTACCCCCAGCACCCTTCCCTGGAGGACACCGAGGGCTCGCCCGAGGAACGCTCGGCGGTGGAGATCAGCACAGCACTCGCCGACCTGCGACTCGCTAGCGACTCCGTGCACAGCAAGGAATGGCTCTCGGTCGAGATCGCGGGCGAGCCCGCGGTCTCGCTCGGCATGCTCGGTTCGACCGCGAGCCCGCTGTCGGCGCTCGCGAGCGCCGGGTGCGACTTCCTCACCCCCATGATCTCGTTCCTGGAGGAGCCGCTCGGGCAGCTGCGGGGTGAGCCGGACTCGGTGTCGGGACCCGCCGGTGAGCACGAGAGCGCGGCGCAGGGCGCGGGCTCCGTGGCCCGGGAATATGGCTCCACAGTAGACAAAGAGAACAGCGAGTGGTCCGGTGACGCCAAGACGAACTACACGGAGACCGCGACCAAACTGGTCGACGGGATCACGTCGATCGCCGAAACCGCAGCCACCAACTCGAAGGCGATGATCGCCGCGGGCGAGGTGGTGGCACAGGTCGTCGACATCGTCACCCGGCTCATCACCGAGGCCGTCGGCAAGATCGTGCCCATCATGACCCAGGCGATCGCCGCGGCGCCCGCGACATTCGGAGCGAGCATAGCGCAGGCGATCCCCCAGTGCGTGGCCATCGCCGTCGACTACGGCGGCCAGATCGCGGCCAAGCTGGCCGCGCTGCTGGCCAGCGGCGAGAACCTGGTGAAGCTCATCGAGGGCGCGGTCGGCGTGCTCAACGTCGTCAAGGAAGGGCTCACCGTCATCGGCGACCTCGCGGGCGGAGGCGACTCGTCCGGCTCATCCACCACTGCCTCCGAGCAATCCGGCGCCCATTCCCCCGCTTCTTCCGAGTCCGGCTCGGACAGTGCGCCGGAGCAGGAAGAGGAACCAAAGCCCGAGAACCCGCTCGACGGCGAATGGACACCGGCCACGCGAGCGTGACCTGCGCAACCCACCGTACTCACCGAACTGGGGAGACATGACCAGAACGACCACCCGGTGGCTGGCCGGGGCTGTGAGCGGTGTCCCGCTCGCCGGCACCGTCCCGATCGCACCCGCGGCGGCACAGGAGAACGAGGACGCCGGCACCCAGGCCGTCCTCGACCGGCACCAGGGGAAAGCGGGCCCAGGAGCCGCCGTCCACGCGGGCCGGGGAGCCGGCTGGTGGACGCTCGCCGGCGGGTCGGCCGACGTCGGCGGGGACCGGGCGGTCACGGCGACCGGCCCGTTCCGCGCGGGCAGCCAGACCAAGACGTTCACGCTGCTCAACCACACCGCCGGGCTGCCCGACAACGCCAGCGGCGCGACGGCGCGACCGGCCGGCACCTGCGAGCCGGCCGCGCTGGTCCGCGCGGCGATGGACGACAGTCGTGTCACCGGAGGCGCTCGCCGAGATGCGCACGACGGTGCGTTCCCACCGGAACACCCGGACGGCTACGGGCTCGGCAAGCGCAGCCGGTACCGGTCGTGCGGCGTCGTGGCGTGGAGGCACGACGGCACCTCGCCGCCCGGGCACTCGTCGCTCACGATGGCCACGGACGACGGCCGGTTCGCGTCGAGCATGACCAGCTCCAACATGAACCCCCAGGCCCCGTCGTCCCCCGGCGTGGCCGACGCCGCGCTGTGCGAGGGAGAGTGCCGATGAGGCGACGCAGAACCCTGGCGGCACTGGGTGTCGCGTTCGCGCTGATGAGCGTGCTCGGCCTCACCGGGGCCGCCCCGGCCGCGCGGGCGGCCGCCGCGCCACCGGTCTTCGCCGACGGCCACGGGCTCACGGTCGTCAGGCAGCCGTGGTGGGTGGACGACGAGCGGCGCACGTTCAAGTTCGTCGTGCGCACGGCCGAGGTGCCGCGCTACTCGACCCTGCAGGGGCAGACCTCCGGCGAGCACGTGATCATGGTGACGCTCCCGGAGGGCTACGACTCCTCCGGCGACACCCGCTACCCGGTGCAGTACCACCTGCACGGCCACCCCGACTACCCGGACAGCCTGCTGAACAAGCAGATGTTCGAGGAGTCCACGGCCGGTGGTGTCCCGCTGATCACCGTGGCCCCCAACGGTTCCGGGCGCGGCTGGTACACCAACTGGGTCAACCCGCCCGCCTCGCTCGGCGCGCAGAACTGGCAGAACTTCCACCTCGACCAGGTGATCCCGTTCGTCGACGCCAACCTGCGCACCATTGCCGGCCGGGACGGCCGGGCCATCTCCGGGCATTCGATGGGCGGCTTCGGCGCGTTCCATTACGCGCAGAAGCGACCGGAGCTCTTCGGCTACGTCGGCAGCTTCTCGGGCGGTCTCGACCTGCTGAACCAGGCCCAGCGCGTGGCGGTGGTCGGCACCACGCAGCTGTCAGCCGGTGGCACGCCCACCGTGCCGCCGGACGCCATCTTCGGCGTGCCGGTGTGGCCCCTGGACACGGTGTGGAACGAGACAAGCCCCGCCCAGCACGTGCAGTCCCTGCGCGGCATGGGCGTGGCGATGTACACCGGCAACGGCGGAAACCTCGCCGACAACCTCCCGCAGGCGCTCACCGAGAGCATCGCGCGCGACACCAACCTGGTCACGCGCGACAACCTTGTCGCGGCCGGGACCCCGCACACGTTCATCGACTACGGCGACGGCGCCGGCTGGGGTGAGGGCTGCAACGGCAAGCACGCGCAGGCCCCCTGCCTGAAAGCCGACATGAACCACTTCGTCGGGCTGCTCATGGAGAGACTCACCCACCCATAGCCCGCCTGCCGCGCCGACCGCTGCTGGGGGTCGGCCGGCGCGGCAGGCGGTAGCTCGTTGATTTCCCATCCCCGAGTCAGCAAGATGGGTAACGCCGTACTTGGGGAGGTCACCGTGGCCGATAGCACCCGTGTCGTCGTGATCGGCGCCGGACCGGCAGGGCTGGCACTCGCGAACATCCTGCACGACAACGGCATCGACTGCGTGCTGCTGGAGGCGCGAACGCGGGCCTTCATCGAGCAGCGCCCCCGCGCCGGGTTCATCGAGGAGTGGGCGGTGCGCGGCCTCGACGCGCACGGCCTGGCCGACGGGCTTCTGCGGTCCGCCCCCACCCACTCCGGGTTCGAGTTCCGGTTCGAAGGCGCCCGGCACCCGTTCGACTACACCCGCTGGGCCGGGCAACGGCACTTCGTCTACCCACAGCAGGTGCTGGTCACCGATCTCGTCTCGCGCTACGTCGAGCGCGGCGGGCGCGTCCTGTTCGAGGTCGTCGACGCCGTGCCGCGAGACATCGAGTCGGGCGCCCCGGCCGTCACCTTCTCCGACCCCGAGACCGGCACGCCCACCAGGCTGGACTGCGACTTCGTCGCCGGCTGCGACGGCGCGCAGGGCGTCACGCGCAGGCTCGTCCGCGGGCGGACGCTGAGTCACGACTACGGCGTCGGCTGGCTCGCACTGCTCGCCGAGGCACCGCCGAGCTCCGACGGCGTCATGTTCGGCATCCATCCGCGTGGCTTCGCCGCGCACATGGCCCGCACCCCGCAGGTCACCCGCTTCTACCTGCAGTGCCCTCCCGGCGACGCCGAGGAGAACTGGCCCGACGAGCGCGTCTGGGAGGAGCTGCACGCGCGGCTCGGCGTGCCGGACGGGCCGATCACCAGTGGACCGCTGATCGAGAAGCGCGTGCTGAGCATGCACAACTACGTCACCGAACCGATGTCCCGTGGCAGGCTGTACCTGGCGGGCGAGTCCGCCCACGTCGTCGCGCCGATCGCGGCGAAGGGCCTCAACCTCGCCCTGCACGACGCGTTCCACCTCTCCTCGGCGATCCTCACGCACTACCTCGGCGGCGACGACGAGCCGCTGGCGCGCTACTCGCAGACGTGCCTGGCGCGGGTGTGGCAGTACCAGGAGTTCTCGCAGTGGTTGTCGGACATCTTCCACAGCTCGACGCTCGACCCGCCGCCGGACCCGTTCCGCGCGCGGCTGGCGCAGGCCCGGCTGCGCCGTCTGCTCGCCTCCCCCGCCGCGGCCGCGTCGTTCTCGGAGATCTACATCGGCAAGGCGGCCGACTTCTAGGGGCGCCGACCGCAGTGAAGGCCACCTTCACTGCGTTCAACGCAGGCATGGTGGCCTGCACTGCGTTCAACGCAGGCATGGTGGCCTTCACTGCGGCTGGTCTCAGGTCAGTCCCAGTCCAGCGCGCCTCCGCTCTGGTACTCGATCACCCGTGTCTCGAAGAAGTTCTTCTCCTTCTTCAGGTCCATGGTTTCGGACATCCACGGGAACGGGTTCTCGTCCTCGCCGAAGACCGGAGCGAGCCCGAGCTGCTGTGCCCGCCGGTCGGTGATGAAGTGCATGTACTGCTCGCACGACGCCGCCGAGAGCCCGAGCATCCCGCGCGGCATGGTGTCGCGGGCGTAGGCGACCTCCAGCTCGCATGCCTCGGTGAGCATCCCACGCACTTCCGCCTGGAACTCCGGACTCCACAGGTGCGGGTTCTCGATCTTGATCTGGTTGATGCAGTCGATTCCGAAGTTCAGGTGGATCGACTCGTCGCGCAGGATGTACTGGTACTGCTCGGCGATGCCGACCATCTTGTTGCGGCGGCCCAGCGACAGGATCTGCACGAATCCGGTGTAGAACCACATGCCCTCGAACACCACGTAGAAGGCCACGAGGTCCCGCAGGAAGTTCTGGTCGGCCTCGGCGCTGCCGGTGGCGAAACCCGGGTTCTCCAGGTTCCGGGTGTAGCGCAGCGCCCATGCGTCCTTGTCGGAGATCGAGGGCACCTCCCGGTACATGTTGAACAGCTCGCCCTCGTCGAGGCCGAGGCTCTCGCAGATGTACTGGAACGTGTGGGTGTGCACGGCCTCCTCGAACGCCTGTCGCAGCAGGTACTGGCGGCACTCGGGGTTGGTGATGTGCTTGTACACGGCGAGCACGATGTTGTTGGCCACCAGCGACTCCGCGGTGGCGAAGAAGCCGAGGTTGCGCTTGAGCATCAGCCGCTCGTCGTCGGTGAGCCCGTCGGCCGACTTCCACAGGGCGATGTCGGCCTGCATCGGCACCTCGGTGGGCATCCAGTGGTTGTTGCAGCCCGCGAGGTACTTCTCCCACGCCCAGCCGTACTTGAGCGGCAGCAGCTGGTTGACGTCGGCGCGGGCGTTGATCATCGCCTTGTCGTCGACGCTGACCCGGTCGGCGCCGCGGTCGACGGTGAAGGATTGCATTGTCGTCACAGGTCGGTAGTCCTTTACTGGCAGGCTTCGCAGTCGGGGTCGTCGATCCGGCACGCCGCCGGCTCGGGCGACACGGTGGGCACCGTGGGCACGGCGGGGGCGACGGCGTTGAGCTTGCCGTCGGTGCCGCGCAGCGTGGATTTCTCCACGTGGGTCGCCGACTGCGCCCGCAGGTAGTAGGTGGTCTTCAGGCCCTTGTGCCACGCGTAGCGGTACAGCTCGTCGAGCTTGCGCCCGCTCGGCGCGGCGAGGTAAAGGTTCAGCGACTGCGCCTGGTCGATCCACTTCTGCCTGCGCGACGCGGCGTCCACGAGCCAGCGACTGTCCACTTCGAACGCCGTGGCGTACAGCGACTTCAGCTCGTCCGGCACCCGGTCGATCTCGCCGAGGCTGCCGTCGAAGTACTTCAGGTCCGACACCATCACCTCGTCCCACAGGCCGCGCTCCTTGAGGTCGCGCACCAGGTAGGGGTTCACCACCGTGAAGTCGCCGGACATGTTGGACTTGACGAACAGGTTCCGGAACTGCGGCTCGATGGACTGGCCGACGCCGCAGATGTTGGAGATCGTGGCCGTCGGCGCGATCGCCAGCACGTTCGAGTTGCGCATCCCGCTGGCGCGGACCCGGTGCCGCAGGGTGTCCCAGTCCAGAGTGGACGAATAGTCGACGTCAAGCCCGTCGCCAACGCGGTGCTCTGCCAGCAACCGCAGGGAGTCGATCGGCAGGATTCCCTTGCTCCACAGCGAACCCTCGTAACTCTGGTACGGCCCACGCTCCTCCGCGAGCCGCGAGGAGGCCGCGATCGCGTAGTAGCTGAGGTGCTCCATGCTGCGGTCGGCGAACTCCACCGCCGCATCGGAGGCCAGCGCGATGCCCTGCTCGAACAGCGCCTCCTGGTGGCCCATCAGCCCGAGCCCCACCGGGCGGTGTCGCAGGTTCGCCCTGCGGGCCTCGGGAATCGTGTAGAAGTTGATGTCGATCACGTTGTCGAGCATCCGCACCGCGGTGGTGACGGTGCGCTCCAGACGCTCGGCGTCGAGCCCGTCGCGCGTGACGTGCCGGGCGAGGTTCACCGAGCCGAGGTTGCAGACGGCCACCTCGTCGCCGCTGGTGTTGAGCGTGATCTCGGTGCACAGGTTCGACGAGTGCACCACTCCGGCGTGCTGCTGCGGCGAGCGCAGGTTGCACGGATCCTTGAACGTGATCCACGGGTGGCCGGTCTCGAACAGCATCGTCAGCATGCGCCGCCACAGCTCCACCGCGCGCACCCGGCGGAACACCCGGATCTCGCCGCGGTCGGCGGCGGCCTCGTACTCGCGGTAGCGCTCGGCGAACGCGTTGCCGTAGGTGTCGTGCAGGTCGGGAACCTCGTCCGGGGAGAACAGGGTCCACGTCGTGTCGGCCTCGACGCGGCGAAGGAACTCGTCGGGCACCCAGTTGGCGGTGTTCATGTCGTGGGTGCGCCTGCGCTCGTCGCCGGTGTTCTTGCGCAGGTCGAGGAACTCTTCGATGTCGACGTGCCAGGTCTCGAGGTACGCGCACGCGGCGCCCTTGCGCTTGCCGCCCTGGTTCACGGCCACCGCGGTGTCGTTGGCGATCTTCAGAAACGGCACCACACCCTGCGACTGCCCGTTGGTGCCCTTGATGTGCGCGCCGAGCCCGCGCACCGGCGTCCAGTCGTTGCCGAGCCCGCCCGAGTACTTCGCCAGCAGCGCGTTGTTCTGGTAGCCCTGGAAGATCGCGTTCAGGTCGTCGTCCACCGTGGTGAGGAAGCACGACGACAGCTGAGGGCGCGTGGTGCCAGCGTTGAACAGCGTCGGGGTGGACGCCATGAAGTGGAACGTCGAGAGCAGCTCGTAGAACTCCACCGCCCGCGCCTCGCGGTCGTCCTCGCGCAGTGCGAGCCCCATCGCCACGCGCATGAAGAACGCCTGCGGCAGCTCGAACCGCGTGCCGCGCTCGTGCAGGAAGTACCGGTCGTACAACGTCTGCAGGCCCAGGAAGCCGAAGCCGAGGTCTCGCTCGGGACGGATCGCCGCCGCGATGCGGTCGAGGTCGAACGTCCGCAGCTCGGGAGTGAGCAGTTCCAGCTCCACCCCGCGCCGGACGTAGGCGCGGAAGTAGTCGCCGTAGCCGTCCGCCAGCTGCCGATGATCGGCCTGCCTCGGCTCCCCCGCCAGGTGCGTCAGGGCCTCCCCGCGCAGCTTGTCCAGCAGCAGCCGTGCGCTCACATAGGAGTAGTTCGGCTCGTGCTCCACCAGCGTGCGGGCGGCCATGATCAGGGCGAGTGCCAGCTCCTCGGCGCTGATGCCGTCGTAGAGGTTGCGGCGCGTCTCGGCGAGCACCGGCTGCGCCGCGGTGCCCTCCAGCCCGGCGACCGACTCCTCAACGACCTCGGTCACGCGCTGCCAGTCCAGCGGCGAGGCCGTGCCGTCCGCGGCCCGCACCGTCAACCCGCCTTCGTCCCGCCTCGGAACGCGCTGCTCGCGCGCCTTGGCACGTTCCTCCCGGTACAGCACGTACGCGCGGGCGACCCTGTGGTGGCCGCCGCGCATGAGGGCCAGTTCGACGATGTCCTGGATGTGCTCGATGTGCAGCGCCGTCTCAGCACCGGTGTGCCGCAACAGCGACGCCTCCACCTGCCCGGTGAGCTCGGCGACCACGTGGTGGATCCGCGAGGACGCCGCGGCGTCGTCGCCCTCCACCGCCAGGAACGCCTTCGTCAGCGCCACCGAGATCTTGCCCGCGTCGAACGGCGACACGCTCCCGTCCCTGCGGATCACCCGCACTCCGGGCGGCGCTTCGCCGGGTGCGTTCCTCTCGGGCGTTGCCGCCACATTATGGGTCACAGCTCTCTCCTCGCGAGCTCGACAGCCGATGCCGGGGGCGCGCGAGGCGCGACGAGAGCACAGTGATACGGCGACGGTGCCGACCCGTGCGAGCCCTCCCTCGGGGCCCCCGGACACGCGCACCGGCGGTGCGCGTACCGGTGGCAGGTCTTCGGACTCGCGGGCGGGCACGATCTCGCGACCGCGCCGGGCCTACTGGCCGTCGCTTCCCAGGCCCGTCGGCCCAGTGCGCTACCGCGCCGTCCGTCGACGGCACGGTGACGGCGTTCGTTCCCGCTCACCGCTGCGGGGCAGTCCCGGACTCGCACCGGGTTCCCTCTTGCCTCACCCCGCGCGAACGAGGTGAACCACCAGCGGGAGCAACACTACATCTTGTGGTTTGTGAGATCAGGGACCCTAGAAAATGTGGCGTGTTGGAAGTTGATCAGTGGAACCGCACGCGGGTGGGCCGCACCCGGATCACCGACGAGAACTCGGCGAACAGCTCCTGCTCAGTCAGCTGCGCCGCCCGGATCACGTCCTGGTACCTGTCCACGTAGGTGGCCGCCTCGTCCGCGCTGAGCGGCTCGCCGTCGAGCGTGGCGACGCCCTCGAGTGTCAGGACGCTGCCGTCCTCGCTGTCCCGGTCGAGGTCGAGGTGCATGGCGACCTTCGGATTGCCCGCCAGGTTGCCGATCTTCGGGGTGCCGGGCTGGCTCAGCACCAGGAACTCGGCGCCGTCCCACAGGAAGCCGACCGGTGACGCCTGGGGCTGCCCGTCCGAGCGCACGGTCGTGATCCAGATTTCGCGCTCCTCGCGCAGCCGCCGCTCCGCGCGCTCACTCGTCGGCTCGTCAAGGCCAGGAAGCATCGGTTCCTCCTTTTCGTCCGGTACGCACGACCCTAGAAGTTCCACCAATGTCGAGGTCAAGCGTGCGACGAGCGCGGCGAGTCCGATCGCGGTGAAGGCCACCTCCACTGCGTTGAACAGGCACGGCGGCGCGCAGCGCCTCCCCTTGGGCGTTGGAGGGAGACGCGCGGGCGCGGGCGAGGTGGCCTTCACCGCGGTGCTGGGCTGGTACCGCTCACCGCTTGGCCGCGACCGCGACGCCGTACTCCCAGTCGGCGGCCACCGTGCCGTCGGAGGCGACGTTGGCACGGTTGCCGAGGTCGACGAGGTCCGCGCGGAACGTGGCCCGGCCCTGCTCGTCGAGGCGTTGCGCCGCCGCGTACGTCGGGCCGTAGTGGGTGAGGAAGAAATCCGCGAAGAAGTCGGCGCTGGGGAACCGCTGCCGCGCGCTGGCAGTGGTGAAGGTCAGGTCGGTGACCCGCCCGCCCAGCAGCTCCGTCACCGTCTCCTCGGTGCCCCAGCGGGTGGGCGGCAGGGCACCGGGTGGCGGTGGCACGTGACGCGTCACCGTCTTGAGCAGCTCGCCGACGAAGCCGGTGGGTGTCCAGTTGGCGAGCCCGATCCGCCCGCCCGGCCTGCACACCCGCACGAGCTCGTCGGCCGCCTTCTGGTGGTCGGCGGTGAACATCACGCCGATCGCGGAGAGCACGTAGTCGAACGAGTCCTCCGCGAACGGGAGGTCCTCGGCGTCCGCCTCCCGGAAGTCGATCTCGAGATCCTCCGCCTGCGCGCGGCGCTGCGCGGCAGTGACCAGCGCCGGTACGTAGTCGATGCCGGTGACGTCGCAGAAGCGGCGGGCCGCGGTGATCGCGACGTGGCCGGTTCCGGTGGCGACGTCCAGCACCTTCGCACCGGGCCTCGGGTCGACGACCGCGCACAGCGTCTCGGCCAGTGGCACGGTCAGCCAGGCGATCTTGCCGTAGTCGCCGCTGCTCCAGATCTTCTGCTGTTTCGTCTTGATGTCCGCGAACGGGGTCGTGGTGGTCATTTCCGGTCATCCCTTCATCAAGCCGGCCACCGGTGTGGCCGGACGTTCGTCGACTGGCATCGGGTAGGGCGCGAGGACCGGCAGGTATGGCTCGGGGTCTCCGGTCCACGCGAGGCCCCTGATCCGCGCGGCGGAGCGTCTGCCGCTGATTGCACGGAACAACTCGTGCCGCGGCGCGGTCACGCCCGCGGCCGGTTCGCCGTCGCCGAGCACCCAGTGCTCGACGCCGTCGGAGAGCCGCAACGCCGGCAGTCCGAGGCGCGTGATCCGGGCGCGCAGCCAGCCGCGGTACACGGCGAAGCCGAGCCTCGACACCGCCGCGCCCTCGTCCACGGGCTCGCCGAGCGCCTCGCACAGGTCGTCGAGGTGCACCGCGAGGTCGGCGACCGGCGCGGTGAGCAACCACGCGGGTCCACTGGCGACGGGCCCGCTCCCCCGTCGCAGACCGGTGAGGAACCGGCGGGTCGCCTCGTCGAAGTCACCGAGCAGAGAGGCGACGTCCTGACCGGCTCGCCGCTGGACGTGGCTCTCGGTCCAGCGTTCCCGCTCCTCCGCGATCGCGGGGTCCTGCCACGCGTCGGCGGCGGCGGGGAAGTACGCGCCCCGCTCGCTGTCCTCCACCACACCCGTCAGGTGGGCCAGCAGGTCGCGCACCGTCCACTCAGGACAGGCCGGGACCTGCTTCGCGAGCACCCGCGGTTCGGCGCTCTCGACGAGTGTGCGCACGCGGTGTTGGCCGTCCTCGTAGGCCCAGGCGGCCTTCCAGCGGGCGAGCCGCTCGGGCGTGTAGACCTCGGACGGGCGCCGCCGCTTGGTGAACGTGTCCAGGAAGTCCCGGCCGGCCGCGGGATCGGCGGCGAGGCCCGAGTAGTGCGCCGCGGCCCGTGGCGAGCCGAAGCGGGCGAGGTCGAAGGAGAAGTCGTAGTGCTCCCCCGCGCGCTCGTCGCGCCACCGCTCGTACCCGGCGAGGTCACCTCCGCCGGTCAGCTGTCCGGCGATGTGGAACGCCTGCTGCACCGCGTCGCCGATGCCCTGCGCGGTGGTCGGGTGCTTGAAGTGACCGGCGTCGCCGAGCAGCGCCCACCCGGGGCCGGCAGCCTGCCGGTAGTGTCCGCGCATCATCGTCTCGGGCACCACCACGAGCGGTGACACGCGCCGGGCCCGGTCCAGCAGACGCGGGTTGAGCACGGCGGGGAACTGCCGCAGCCCGTCCCGGTAGGCGCTCTCCCGCCGCTCGGCCGTGCCGCGGGTCAGGCCGGGAGGACCGGCCAGGGACAGCAGGTGGATGCCGTCCTCGCACGGCACCGACATCAGCGCCGCCCGCTCGTGGATGTCGAGGTGGCACCATTCGGAGGCGGGCAGGCCTCGCCAGTAGGCCAGCAGGAAGGCCATCTCGCCGCGCCGCTCGCGCGATGCGGGCAGCCCCAGCCGCCTCGCGACGGTCGACACACGCCCGTCGGCGCCGAAGACCCAGCGCGACGGGATCCGCTCACCCGAGTCGAGGACGACGCCCTCGACGGGATCGGCGCCCAGCAGTCCGGTGACGGCGTGCCCGGTCCGCAGTTCGGCCCCGGCGTCCTCGGCCAGCCCGGTCAGCGCGGCGTCGAGGACGATCCGGCGCACGGACGCGCCCCGGTCGTGGCCGCCGACGGGGGTGAAGTCGCCCGCGACCTGATGACCGAGCACGCGCCAGCCGAAGCGGACCAGCGGAACGTCGTGTGCGGCCCGGAGCCGGGCCATGAGGCCGAGTTCGTCGAACCGGTGGAGCGTGTCGGGGAACATCATGTGCGTCGAAACGGTGTCGCTCGGGAACCGGTCACGGTCGAGCAGCAGCACCCGCCAGCCGGCCCTGGCGAGCAGCGTCGCGAGCGTCGACCCGGCGACCCGCGCACCCACCACGATCGCGTCGTAACGGTCGTTCATCGCGCGCTCCCCTCCGCGAAGGCCGGAGCGCACCTGCCGCGAGCGGCCGGGAACGTGACCACGGCGGCGGGCACGGTGAGCAGCAACGAGGTGGCGAGTACGGCGCCAAGGCCCGGCCAGCCGGCCACGCTGAGCCCGATCCCGCCGAGCACGGAGCCGCCCAGGTAGCCGGACTGCATGGCCGCGGCGCGCAGGCTCATCGCCTGCAGCGGGCCGACCCCGTCGAGGTCGAGGCCGAGCGCGCTGCCCGCGATCATGCGGGCCCCCGCGAAGAACGCGATCAGCGCGAACAGCCCCACCGAGAAGAGGAAGGACGGGCGGAAGGCGCCCAGCAGCAACGTCGCCACCGCCAGCACGGGCCCGGTGACGAGCAGGAGCCGTCGTGCCGAACCGGTCACCCAGCGGCGGCCCGTGAAGATCCCGAGCACGAACCCCACGGCGCCGATCCCGAGAGCCGTGCCGGCGGCCGATACCGACGCGCCGTGCGCCTCGGTGAGGAGGCTGCCGGAGTAGACGAGCACACCTGCCCAGCCCGCGTAGGCCAGGAACTCGCCGACCGCCCAGCGGGCCGTTCCGGGACGCCGCAGCAGCGTGCGTGCGGAAAGGTGCCCGGGTTCGGGCGCACTTCGCCGGCGCAGTGCCACGGCTACGAGCGCGACGACGCTCGCCGCGAAGGGCAGGACCCAGACGAGCCGCCAGCTGTGCGTACCCAGTGCGCCCACCACCGGCATTCCGACGATCCAGGCGGAAGGCTGCCCGACGAGTGCCCACGACAGGGCCGTGGCGCGCCGCTCGGGCGGCACCCAGCTCGCGGCCGCGGCCAGGCCTGCCGCCAGCACCAGGGCGATCCCGCCGCCCAGCACCGCCTGGGCGCCCGCCAGCACCCAGAAGGACGGTGCTCCCGCGCTGGCGACCGCACCGACGGTGATCGCCGAGAGGCCGGTGGTGAGCAGCCGCCGCAGGTCCCGGTGGCGCGCCGCGACGACGAGACCGGCCGCGGCGACGACCGCCGCAAGGCCGGAGACGGCGCGCAGCTGTCCCGCGGTCGCGGGAGAGACGTCGAAGTCGGCCGCGACACTGGCCAGTACGGGCGTCAGCGCCAGCAGCCCCGACTGGGCCGCCAGCAGGCACGCGAACAACGTCGCGCTCGCCGCGGCGATCGCCGCGCGCGCCGAGCGGGTCGTGGTCCCGCGCTCGTTCATGATGGTCTCGCTTTCCGTGGTGTCCGTGGTTGTCGAACCCACGGTCCAGCGGCACGGTGGAAGCGACGTGGAACGAGCGTGGAAGGCCACGCCTTGCCTGCCGGTCATGGCGGGGCCGGCGGTCTGCGCCAGCGCGGCACGGCGCCGAGCTCGTCGTACAGCGCCGAAGTCTCGCGGTGCCTGCCCTCGGCCTCGGCGGGACGTCCGCTGGCCAGTAGCAGGCAGGCCCACGCGTGCAGGGCGGCCGCGCGATGCCACGGGAGGCGGTGAGTCGCGAAGATCCGCACCGCGCGCTCGTAGGCGGCGTCCGATTCCCGCGACTGTCCACGTGCGCCGGCGACGGCTCCCCTCGCCAGCTCGACGACGCCCGCGAGGCCACGCCAGTCCTCGCCCCCGCCGAGGATCTCATCGCAGCGGGCGAGGTGCCGCTCGGCGTTCTCGATGTCGCTCACCACGTGAATGCGGGCCAGCTCGGCCCGAGCGCTGAGCTCGGTGGGCACCTGTGGCCCCTCGACACCCAGTGCGAGTGCCCGTTCCAGGGCGGCCACCGCCCCGGCCTCGGCGCCGAGCAGCAACCGGGCGCCGGCCAGCCAGCGCGCGTGCACGGCGGCGTCGTTCAGGTCACCGGCGGCCTCGTCGGCGGCGAGCGCCTTGGCCAGCGCGGCCTCGGCGCGTTCCCACTCACCGTCGAGGATCAGCAGCAGCCGCAGGCTGACGGCGTCGGCGGAGAGCCTGCTCGCCGTGTCACGGGCAGCGGCCAGTTCCCCCGCGCGGGCGAGTGCCAGCGTCAGCTGGTCGAGCACGGACTGGTGCGGGTGCGCGAAGGTGTCGAGCCGGGACTGCGCGAGGCCCCGCCGGCACCAGTCGCGTCCCGCCACCGGATCGAGCAGGTACTCGGTCGCGTGCAGGGCCGCCGCGTTCACGGTCATCCACCCGAGGTAGGCGTCACCGCAGTCGCGGGCCGTCGTCCACATCCCGGACAGCGTCGCCGCGGCCGCCGACAGTTCCCCGCGGTTGAGCCGGAACCACGCCTGTCCCCACCACGCGGGCACGGCAAGTTCGCGACCACCCAGGCGGGCCGCGAGCTCGCCAGCCCGGCGCGAGGACGTGCCGAGCAGCTCGGTCCGCAGTCCGTACATGGCCGCGAGGGCGAGGCCGCGCTGCAGGTGGAACGCCGCCCTGCCCTCCCCGTGCGCCGCCTCCGCGGCGGCGAAATGCTCGATGGCCCTGGGGATGTCGAGCACGGAGTGGTGGGCGCACAGCGCCGCGCCGAGTCTGCTGTGGACGGACGCGACCGCGAAGTCGTCGCCGGCCGCGCGGTACGACTCGAGCGCGGCTTCGAGGTGCCGCACCGCGAGCGGGTAACCGATGCTGGACTTCAGCCGCAGCATCGCCGCCCGCACCCTGGCGTCAGCGAGCCGGTCCGGGGGCGCGCCCCCGTCGCCGAGGATCGCGACGGCCGTCTCGGCGTGGCCGACCGCTTCGTCCCAGGCGTAGAGCCGGGCCGCCTCGTCGGAAGCCCGCAGCGCCACGTCGGCGGCCTCCACCGGATCGGCCGCCGCCCCCGCTCGCCGCAGGTGCGCGGCGGCGGCGATGACGTCCTGCGCGCGGCCGGGTCGGCGGGCCAGCAGCGCCCTCGCGGCCCGCACGTGGATCCGCTGCCGCCGCGGCACGGCCAGGTCGGCGTGGACGGCGTCGCGCATGAGGTCGTGCGGGAACGCGTAGCTCGCCTTCCAGGAGCTGCCCGCCTCGACCAGCAGCCCCGCAGCGACCAGGAGGTCGAGCGCGTCGATGAGCGAGTCCTCGTCGACGTCCACCAGCCGGGCGAGCACGTCGAACTCCACCTCGCGGCCGAGCACCGCGGCGACGCGGACCACCTGCCGCACGGGTTCCGGCAGCGCGTGCATCCGGTGCCGCAGCACGTCCCGCACGCCGGCGGGCACCGCCCAGTGGCCGTCGGCCGTCAGCGCTGCGCGGGCCGAAAGGTCGCGGACCACCTCGGTCGCGTAGAACGGGTTCCCGCCGGTGTGGCGCCACAACGCTCTGACGAAGTCCCGCGGCGCTCCTGCCCCGGTCAGCCCGGTGACGAGCGGGCCAAAGTCGTCCTCGGTGAGCGGGTGCAGCGCGAGCCGGTCGGCGAAGCCCTCCAGATCGCCGAGCAGTTCGAGCAACGGCGGATGCCTGCCGCCCGGCGGGTCGCGGAAACAGACGACGACCAGCATCCGCCTCGGGAGGTGGCCGACGAGGTGCCGGATGAGCAGGGAGCTGGCGCGGTCGATGTGCTCGCCCTCCTCCACGGTTAGCACAACCGGCAGCTCGGCCGCGAGGCGATCCAGCAGCCACACCACGGTGTCGAACAACGCGAGCCGCTCGTCCGCGGCGTCGTCGGCCGGTGCTTCGCGCGGACCGGCCGAGCCGTCCAGCAGCGGCGAGAGCCGGTCGCGGAACCCGTCCGGCGCACCGGCGACGACGCGACCGACCGCGGCGCTCGCGCGCAGCGCGCCCGCGACCGGACCGTACGGCACCGGCGATGCCGGATCGCAACGGCCGACGAGTAACGCGGCGTCGTCGCCGAGTCCGTGCGCGAACTCGGCGACGAGCCGGGTCTTGCCCACCCCGGCCTCGCCCGAGACGAACACGACCCGCCGGGCGCCCTTCCGCACCTCGGCCCAGTGCGCGCGGAGGCGGTGCAGCTCGGCGGGACGGCCGACGATCGGCACCCGGCGGACCACCGCGAACAACGCGTCGGCGGGCGGCAGCACCTCGCGGTCGTGGCCGGGTGGCCTCCGTGCGGGAAGGGACAGCGCCGGGTCGTGCCGCAGGATCGCAGTCTCCAGCTCCGCCAGCGCGGGGCCGGGGTCCAAACCGAGTTCGGTGCTGAGCCGCTTGCGCGCCGACGCGTGGGTGTCCAGGGCGTCGACCTGTCTGCCCGAGCGGTACAGCGCGAGCATCAGCTGGCCGACGAAGCCTTCCCGGAACGGGTGAGCGGCCACGAGGCGCTCGAGCTCCGCGATCACCTCGTGGTGCCGGTGCAGGGCCAGGTCCGCCGCGATCCGGTTCTCGATCGCGACCAGGCGGAGCTCCTCGAGCCGGGCGGTCGCGGCCTGGGCGAACGCGGGCTGGCCGAGATCGTCGAGCACGGGTCCCCGCCACAGCGCGAGGGCCTCGCGAAGCAGGTCGGCGGCCCGCTCGGGGTCACCGTCGTCGAGGGCGTGCTGTCCGCGCCGGGCGAGCAGCTCGAACCGGTGGGCGTCCACGTCGGCGGGATCGGCCCGCAGCTCGTAGCCGGGCCGACGGGTGAGCAGCACGTCGGTGCCGCCGGACGCGGCGAGCCGCTGGCGCAGGTGCAGCACGTGGCTGCGCAGGGTCACGTCGGCGCGCGCCGGCGCTTCCGTGCCCCAGAGCGCTTCGACGAGCCGGCCCGCGGGCACCACCCGGTTCGCGTGCAGCAGCAGCATCGCCAGCAGTTCTCGTTGCTTGGGCCCGCCCAGCTGAACCCGATGCCCGTCACCCACGACATCGAGCGGCCCGAGGACACCGAACTGCATTCGTGCACGGTACGTCGCGTTTCCCCTGTTGAGGCGCGTTCGAGCGGGACGAACTATTCAACGCGCGCGATGGCCGCTAGTGGCCACGGAGTGCCTTCCGGACCCGCGTTCGTGCCACCGTCGGCCGGTGCGGAGTCGAAGCCACGACGAGGAGGCGGCCGACATGGCAACGGAAACCGACCTGGGCACGGTGCTGGGAACGTATAGCACCGAGAACGCACGGCGTGGCCGGCTCGCGGTGGTCCTGCTGCTAGCCGGCGCCGCGGTGTCCGCGGCCGGGGTGGCGTTCTGGGTGGCGGTCGACGACGGCGCCGGCCGGCTGGCTGGCACGGCAGGCGACCCGTTGCTGCTGCCGAGCGCCGTGCTCGGGCTCGGCTTCGGCCTGCTGATCCTGGGCGCCGCGTTCGGGATCTGGTTCCTGAACCGGCGCGGCGAGGTCTTCGAGCTGTACGACAACGGCCTTCGCTGTACGCGCGCGGGCCGCCCCGTGAGCGTCACGTGGGCGGAGGTGGAACGTGTGGACGTCCGCCGGGGCAAGGACACCGCGCTCGCCCGGTGGGCGGGCGCCGACCTCGGCTACACGATCCACTGCGCGGGCAACCGGAAGATCACGGTCACCGGCCTGACCCGCGACGCGCGGGGGCTGCTTCGGCACGTGGAGGCCGCGACCGGTCGTTGACCAGATCCCGTCAGGTCACAACTCCGTAGCGAGGTGGCCTGCGGCCATACGTCTCCCCTACTATCGACTTTCGATAGATTCCTATCGCGGGTCGATCGAAGGAGAGACGATGGGAAAGCTGACGGTGCTCGCCCTGCGCGCCGTGCTCGCGGTGCTGCTCGCCGGTTCGGTGTTCGTCCAAACGGTGATGGTCACGCTGCTGGCCAGGGACCTCGAGTCGCTCGACCCCGACTACGCCTACCTGCGCACCCCGATCCTCGTGATCGTGGTTCTCGGCATCGTGACCATCCAGGTGGTCCTGGTCTGCGTCTGGCGGCTGGTGACAATGGTGCGCCGTGGCACCGTGTTCTCCCACGCCTCGTTCCGCTATGTGCACATCGTCATCGGCGCGATCGTCGCCGGCGCGCTGCTGGTGTTCGCGCTCGCGGTCGTGCTGGCTCCCGGAGAGGCCGTCGCCCCCGGCATCGTGCTCCTGCTGTGCGGTGCGGTCGTCGCGATACTCGGGGTCGCGCTCACCGTCCTCGTGTTGCGGATGCTGCTCGCCCAGGCCGTCGCCCGCGACGCCGAGGCCACGCAGTTGCGGGCCGAGCTCGGGGAGGTGATCTGATGCCGATCGCCGTCGACATCGACGTGATGCTGGCCAAGCGCAAGATGTCCGTGGGCGAGCTGGCCGACCGCGTCGGCATCACCCCCGCCAACCTCGCGGTCCTCAAGAACGGCCGCGCCAAGGCGGTCCGCTTCACGACGCTCGCCGCGCTCTGCGAAGCACTCGACTGCCAACCGGGGGACCTGCTGCGCTGGGTGCCGGGCGATATCGGGGACGGCGTCGTCGTGTCTCCGGAGCACAGCGCCGGGTAACCGTCGTGGCAGCCTCCGGTCAGCACGCACCGCCGCGCGACGCACTGCCATACCTTCGCCTTCACCGACTCGGGAAGGGTGAACCATGGCAACGGAAAGCGAGCTGGGCGCGGTGCTCGGACGGTACCCGACCGACAACCGGCGCAGGCGGAGGATCGCCATCCTGGCCACGCCCCTCGGCGCTGTCGCCGGATGCCTCGGCATGCTGATGATGCTGCTCATCGCCGGCAACGAACCGGCATCCGCCATGGTCTTCCCCGCTTTCGTCACCGGATTCGGGTTGGGCGCGCTGTTCGCCGGCCTGTGGCAGGCCCGGCTGGCCGCCACCCGCACCGACGAGGTCTTCACGCTGTACCAAGGCGGTCTCGGCCACGCCTACGCCGGAACGTCCTGGGCGGTGAGCTGGAGCGACATCGCCGGAGTCAAGGACAACGGCAGGGACACCGCTTTCCAGCGAGCACTGGGTCTCGACGTCCACTACCGCGTCGCTCTGCGCTCCCCCGTCGGCGGGCGAAGGAGCGTGACGATCACCGGCCTGACCCACGACGCCGTGGGTCTCGCCGAGGCCGTTCGACAGGCTGCGTCGGCGTGCTCGTCACCGGAAGTTCACGGGGTCAACGACGTTCGTCGGTACTGAGCCGGCACTTCGGCGTGCGAGCGTGATCGGGCGAAAACGATCACGGGGAGAACAGATGCGCACTCGAATCGTACGCACGCTGGCGGGCACGCTGTCCGCGCTCGCGGTCACCGGGACCGTGCTGGCGCCTTCGGCCACCGCACAGGACGACTACTACTCCGGCACCGAAGGACTGACCGGCGACGCCCTCAAGGCCAGGCTGCACGAGATCATCAGCGAAAGCGAGCAACTGTCCTACGACCAGGTGTGGGAGGGATTGCAGGTCACCGACGAGGATCCGGCCAACGCGAACAACGTGATCCTGCTCTACAGCGGCGAATCCCGTGCCAAGAACGGCAACGGTGGCGACGTCGGCGACTGGAACCGGGAGCACGTCTGGGCCAAGTCCCACGGCGACTTCGGCACCGCGCCCGGCCCCGGCACCGATCTGCACCACCTGCGGCCGACGGACGTGCAGGTCAACAGCACCCGCGACAGCAAGGACTTCGACAACGGCGGCAGCGAGGTCGACGGCGCGCCCGGCAACTACACCGACGGCGACTCCTTCGAACCGCGCGACGAGGTCAAGGGCGACGTCGCACGGATGATCCTCTACATGGCGGTGCGGTACGAGGGCACCGACGGTTTCGCCGACCTCGAGCCGAACGACCAGGTGGGCAACGGCTCGGCCCCCTACCTGGGAAGGCTCTCGGTGCTGCTGGAGTGGCACGCCGCCGACCCGCCGGACGCCTTCGAACGCAACCGCAACAACTTGATCCACGAACGGTTCCAGCACAACCGCAACCCGTTCATCGACCGCCCGGAGTGGGCCGGCGAGATCTGGTGACCTCACCGGCCACAGTGGACGACGCGCTCGGTCCGAGCCGCGCGCGCACGGCGGTTCCGGCGCAGGCGATCACGGCGATGCCGCCCAGCACCGTTGGCCAGGTGAGCTGCTCGCGCAGCAGCAGCGCGGCCAAACAGATGCTCAGCACGGGCTGGACGAGCTGCACCTGACTGACCCGCGTCATCGGGCCGATCGCGAGCCCCCGGTACCAGGCGAAGAAGCCGAGGAACATGCTCACCACGGCCAGGTAGGCGAACGCCGCCCACCCGGCCGGGGTGGCGCTCGGCGGGTCCCTGACCACCGAGAGTCCGGTGAGGACGATCATCATTGGCGCGGCGAGCACGAGCGCCCACGACACGGTCTGCCAGGCTCCGAGCTCGCGCGCGAGCAGCCCGCCCTCGGCGTAGCCGATCGCGGCAGCGACGACTGCTCCGAACAGCAACAGGTCGTACCAGTGCAGCCCACCGAGTCCACCGCCCTGCGTCGCGGCGAACGCGACGGCGGCGAGTGCGCCCACGGCCGCTATGACCCAGAAGGATCTCGGTGGCCGCTCGTGTCCCCGGAGCACGGCGAGCACGGCGGTCGCCGCGGGCAGCAGCGCGATCACGACGGCGCCGTGGCTCGCGGGAGCGGCCGTCAGCGCGAAGGACGTGAGCACCGGGAAGCCCACCACCACTCCCCCGGCGACCACAGCGACGCGGACCCACTGCGTGCCGCGGGGCGGCCGCTGCCCGGTGAGCGCCAGTGCGGCGGCCGCGAGCAGCGCGGCGACCACCGCCCGGCCGGAGCCGATGAACAGCGGCGACAGCCCGCCGTCCTCGACGGCGAAGCGCGTGAACGGGACGGTGCACGAGAACGCCGCGACCCCGAGCAGCCCCCACCAGAGGCCGGCCGGGTGCTGCGATAGCGCCGAAGCACCGGAGCGAGTAGCGCTACTATTGGCTGACATGTCCGACGATAGCAGTGGCCGGATCGTCGCGGGGCTCCGCGACTGGATCGCCACGGCCGCGCCCGGTGCGAAGCTGCCGTCCACCCGCGCACTCGCGGCACGCTACGGCGCGGGCCCCGTCACGGTGCAGAAGGCCCTGCGGGTGCTCGCCGCGCGGGGAATGATCGAAAGCCGTCCCGGTGTCGGCACTTTCGTCCGTGCGGTGCGGGTCGCCCGTCCGCACGACTACAGCTGGCAGACCGCCGCGCTGGGGTCTCCGGCGAACCGCTCCCCCGCGCTGTCCACCCCGCTGCGCACCGTGCCGAACGACGTGATCGCGTTGCACTCGGGTTTCCCCGACCGGGAACTGCTACCCGAACGGCTCGTGCGGACCGCCTTCACCCGCGCCGCCCGCGGTGCCGCGGCCGTCAGCAGACCACCCGCGGCGGGACTCCCGGAACTGCAGGCCTGGTTCGCGGCCGAACTCGGCGCCGCCTGCCCGGCCGGGATCACGCCGCCCGCGCCGAGCGACGCGATCGTCATACCGGGTAGTCAGAGCGGGCTCAGCACCGCGTTCCGCGCGCTGGCCGGGGCGGGCAGGCCATTGCTGATGGAGTCACCGACCTACTGGGGCGCGATCCTCGCCGCCAGGCAGGCGGGCGTTCAGCTCGTGCCGGTGCCCAGCGGCGGCGGCGGGCCGGACCCGGACGAGCTGGCCCGCGCCTTCCAGCGCACCGGCGCCCGCGCCTGCTACGCACAGCCGAACTTCGCCAACCCCACCGGCGCGCGCTGGTCGCCCGACGTGGCCGACCAGGTGCTCGACACTGTGCGCAGGCACGGGGCCTTCCTGATCGAGGACGACTGGGCGCACGACTTCGGGATCACCGCCGACCCCGTGCCGCTCGCCGCGCGCGACGACGGCGGGCACGTCGTGTACCTGCGGTCGCTGACGAAGAGCGTGTCGTCGGCCGTGCGCGTCGCCGGGATCATCGCGCGAGGCCCCGCGCGCGAGCGCATCCTCGGCGACGTCCAGGCCGAGGCCATGTACGTGAGCGGCCTCCTGCAGGCCGCCGCGCTCGACGTGGTGACCCAGCCGGCCTGGCGCACGCACCTGCGCGGGCTCCGGCACCAGCTCGCCGCCCGCCGCGACCTGCTCACCTGCGCTCTGGCCGAACACGTCCCCGCCGCGCACCTCGACACGATCCCCCAGGGCGGGCTGAACCTCTGGGTACGGTTGCCGGACGCCACCGACCTGGCCCGGCTGGTGCGGGACTGTGAAGCCGCGGGGGTGATCGTCGCCGCGGGCACCGAGTGGTTCCCCGCCGAGCCCACGGGGCCGTACCTGCGGCTCAACTACGCGGGCCCGAACCCGGGCGCGTTCCCCGAGGGGGTGCGCCGCATCGGCGAGGCGCTGGAGCGCGGTAGGAAGGGACCATGACGACGATCGACAAGATCGCCTGGCTCCGGATCGAGGACGGCAGGCTCCTCGGTGCGCGGTCGCGCGGCAAGGACGTGTACTACCTCCCCGGCGGCAAACGCGAGCCCGGCGAGACCGATCTCGAGACCCTCGCCAGGGAGATCGGCGAGGAGCTCACCGTCGACATCGAGCCCGGCACCGCCGTGCACGTCGGCACCTTCGAGGCACAGGCACACGGCCGCACCGGCGGAACCGTGGTGCGCATGACCTGCTACACCGCCGACTACCGGGGCACACCCGCACCCGCCGGCGAGATCGACGAGCTGCGCTGGCTGATCTACGCCGACCGCGACCGCGTGTCGCCGGTGAACCGGCTGATCTTCGACCACCTGCACGAGAGCGGCCACCTGCGCTGAGGCGCGCGCTCTTTCCTCGGTCATCCCCGCCAGGCGCAGGTGAATGTCGGCGACCTCGTCCCCGGCGCCGGGAGCCCGTCCGGCTCGGCGAACCGGGCGACCAGTCCGGTCACCGGGACCGAGATCAGCACCGAGGGACCACGGGCCGGGCTCGGCCCCGCACGACGAGGCGCTCCAGGAACCGGGCGTTGCGGCGCTCGACACGGGCGCAGACCTCGTCCCTGTTGTTCCGGAACCCACGGTCGCTCAGTGCCTGGTGCGACTCGGCCTCCGCTTGCTCCCGGAGGCGCGGGACTCCTGTCCGCGCTACGCGGGTCGAGATCGCGGGCGACGTCTGCTACCGTGCCTGGCATGCAGCTGCCTCTGACGTCGAAGCGAGACGTAGTAGTGAGGCGCGCCGGCTGAACCCAGGTCGCCGGCGCGCAGCGCTGCCGACCGCGGACGAGCGGCATTCTTCTCGGGGCCTGGCCCGGATCCTGTCAGTCCTCGAACTGGAGATCCTCCATGTCTCTCGCCATCGGCCCAGCCACACATCGCATGCCCTCTGCCCGCGCGGCGTTCCCCATGCGCCGCCGGATCGCCACCTACTTCACCGGGGGTGTCGAAGGGCTGCTCACCCTGTCCTCGGCCCTGCACCAGGGCGGATACCAGGTGCACGACCTGACCGTCGACATCCACGACGGCGTCGCCGAGAGCAGCGTCGTCTGCACGATCATGACCACCGACGTCGAGCAGCTGCTGGAGAGCCTCCGCCAGCTGCCCGCCATCGTCTCCGCCGAGCTGCTGTAGCGGCGCGCGGGGAGCCGGACCGGCCCGGCTCCCCGCTCCGCTCACACCGGCACCTCGGCCGGGGTCCGCCCACGCTCCCGCACCAGGATGAGCACCGCCAGTGCGCCGCCGAGCGTCAGCACGCCGGCGAAGACGAACGCCGACGTGTAGCTGCCAGTGGCCTGCACCACCGCACCGGTCACGATCGGCGCGAGTATCCCGGCCAGCGTCGAGCACATCTGGATCACACCGGCGAGCCGCCCGGTGTAGCGGGACGGAACCAATGCCACGACGAGCGCCTGGTACTGGTAGCTGGCGAGCAGGAAGAACGTCGCCACGCACACCAGGACCATGCCCAGCGTCGGCGAGCTCACCAGCGGCGAGGGACCGAAGCAGACCGCTACCGCCACCAGACAGCCCACGATCATCCACTTGCGCGGCGTGACGAAGCTGCCGGTGCGCCGGATCAGCCGGTCGGCCACCAGCCCACCGACCACGAGCCCCGCCGTCGCCGCGACCCACGGGATCGTCCCGATACCACCGAGATCGCCCTTGTCCACGCCGCGCGCGTCGACCAGGTACTGGGGGTACCAGGTCATGAACATGAACAGCACCCAGGAGTAGGCGAAGAACGCGATCGCGAGCGCGACGATGCGCCGGTCCCGCAGCAGCTCCCAGAACCCCGCGGTCTGCCGCGCGGCCGACCGCTCGGCCGCGGACTCGTGGTCAGCCGTGATGAACGCGCGCTCCGCGTCGTCGACCTTCGGGTGGTCGGCGGGCCGGTCCCTCGCCACGAACCACCACACCGCGCACCAGACCACGCCGAAAGAGGCGAGCAGGACGAACGTGGGACGCCAGCCGATCGACGTGCAGGCCCAGATGATCAGCGGGGTCGCGATGATCGGGCCGATCGTCGTACCCGCCTGCGCGAGGTTGAGCATCGTCGAGGTCTGCCTGCGGGGGAACCAGTTGGCCGTCAGCTTGGTGCTGATCGGCGCCTGCGGCCCCTCCCCCGCGCCGAACAACAGCCTCGCGATGATGAATGACACCGCGTTCCAGGCGCTCGCCGTCAGCGGGATGGTCAGCGACCAGAAAAGCATGCACACCGTGTACGCGCGCCGGACCCCGATCCGGTCCACCATCAGCCCGCCCACGAGCGCGAAGGGCGAGTACGTCCAGAAGAACGCGCTCAGGATCACGCCCCAGACAGCGGGCGAGAAGTCGAACTCCGCGAGGATGAAGGGCGCGGCCACCGACAGCGCCACCCGGTCCCCGTAGTTGATCAGGCAGGCCAGGAAGTTCATCGCGAACACCCGGTAGCGGATCTTGGTCATCGTTGACTCTCCGTCGGTCCTCAGGCGCGGGTGAACTTCCGCAGCTCGGTCAGGATCTGCTCGGTGTCCGGGATCAGCGCACCGGCCAGTGCGGTCGCCGCCGGAATGCGGGTGTCCGCCGCGCCGAGGCGCAACGGCCTGCCGGACAGCACACCGGCCTCCAGCGCACGCACCACGACCTCGCCGCCGAACCCGCCGGTGACGTTGGCCTCGTGTACCACCGCGAGGCGCCCGCCGGTGGCGGCGACGGACCGATGCACCGCCTCGTGGTCGAACGGGTTGAGCCACGGCGTCTCCAGCACCGTGACCTCGGTGCCCTCTTCGGCGAGCCGGTCGGCGGCGGCGAGCACGCGGTGCGTCATGGCTCCCCAGGTGACGACAGTGGCCGCCGCGCCGGTACGGCGCATGGTGCTGCCGCCGATCGGCGCGGGCGCGCCGCCGGTGGCCACCTGCTGCTTCTCGCCCAGATAGAGCGTGCGGTTGTCGAACACCACCACCGGGTCGTCGCAGTACACCGCCGAGACCATGGAGTCGTAGGCGTTCTGCGGCGTGGACGGCACGACCACGCGCAGGCCGGGCACGTGCGTGAACAGCGCTTCCAGGTTCTGCGAGTGCTGGGCACAGGCGGCGGGCGAGTTGCCCTGCTGGGTCCGCACCGTCAACGGCGCCGCCAGTCGCCCCTGCGAGACGTAACGGATGTTCGCAGCCTGGTTGACCAGCTGATCGAGCGCGACGAGGAAGAAGTCGGCCCACATGATCTCGACGATCGGCCGCCTGCCCATCATCGCGGCTCCAACGGCGGTGCCGAGAATCGCCGACTCGCTGATCGGCGTGTCGAACACCCGGTCGCCGAAGTCCTTCCAGAGCCTGCGCGTCACCCCGTGCACGCCGCCCGGCTTGGCGACGTCCTCGCCGTAGAGCAGCGTTTCAGGCAGTTCCTCCAGGCACCGGCGCAGCGCCGCGTTGACCGCGCCGGCGTAGTTCAGCTCAGGCATACAGGTGCTCCTTCGCGGTCGCTGGGTCGGCAGGCGGATCGGCCAGCGCGGTCGCCGCTGCCGCGTCGACCTCGTCACGGGCGGCGCGCTCGATCGCCTCCGTGTCCACTCCGGACTCCGCGAGCGCGGCCGTGGCCCGCGCGATGGGCTCGGCGCGACCGTCCTCCTCCAGCTCAGCGCGGGTGCGGTACTGCTGCACGTCGCCGATGTAGTGGCCGACAAGTCGCTGCGTGATCAGCTCGACGAACGCGGGGCCCCGGCCGTCCCGCGCCGCGTCGGCGTACCGGGCGACGGTGGAGCGCACGAGGGCCGGGTCGTTTCCGTCGATGCGAGTGGCGGCGATGCCAGCGCGGTCGCCCTGTCGGTGAGCGCCTCGTTGCGCACCATGTCCCGGATGGGCGTCAGCTCGGAGTACCGGTTGTTCTCGCACAGGAACAGCACGGGCAGGTCGAACGCGGCCGCGAAGTTCATCGCCTCCGCCACCGCGCCCTGGTTCATCGCGCCGTCACCGAACACCGTCATGGCGATCCGGCCGCTGCCGTCGTGCCTGCCGGCCAGCGCGGCGCCGACCGCGTGCGAGACGCCACCGCCGACGATGGAGTTCTCACCGTGGAAACCATGGTCGGCCGCGCTGAAGTAGGCCGAGCCGCCACGCCCGCCGTTGACCCCGGTCGCCCTGCCGAGCAGCTCGGCGAACAGCGGCCGCAGCGGGACCCCCCGCGCGATGGCCCAGCCGTGGCCACGATAGGTCGCGAACAGTGCGTCCTGCTCGGTCAGCGCGGTGCACGCGCCGACGGGCCCGGCCTCCTGCCCGATGCACAGGTGCACAGAGCCAAGCAGGTCACCGGCTTTGTGCAGTTCCCGCAGCTTCTCCTCGAAGGCACGGATCCGCCACATCGCGAGCAGATCGGCCTCGGGCCCTTCCCGTGTCATCGCCACCTCCGTCCTGTAGAAGTCAAACGATTGATCTCTCGATCATTGCCTTAGTGCGACTGCGACAGTACGGTAAGACAAACGATTGACTACGACAAGGGAGGACGATGGGCCCGCACCGCTTCGAGATGCTGCTCGGGTTGTACGGCGACGAGAAAATGGCGGCGATCCTGTCGGAGGACGCCATGATCAGCTCGTGGCTGCGGGTCGAAGCCGCTCTGGCCACCGCGCAAGGCGAGCTCGGCCAGCTCGATCCGGCCGATGCCAACGCCATCGCTGCCGCCTCGACGCCGGCGAACATCGACCGTTCGCGACTGTGGAAGGAAACCCGCACCGTCGGTTACCCGATCCTGTCGCTGATCCGGCAGATCGACGCCGCGCTTCCGGAGGAGCGCCGCGGGCGGGTCCACTACGGAGCGACGACACAGGACATCATGGACTCCGGCCTTGCCCTGCAGCTGACGGACGCCGCGGACCGGCTGGACGAGCTGCTCACCCGGCTCGGTGACGCACTGGCCGAGCTGGCCCGCGAGCACGTGTCGACGGTGATCGCCGGCCGCACTCACGCGCTGCAGGCCGTGCCCACCACGTTCGGCGCCAAGCTCGCCACCTACCTCGCCGAGCTGGCCCGCCACCGCGACCGGCTGGCAACGGCACGGGAGCGGCTCGGTGTCGTCTCCCTGTTCGGTGCGGGCGGCACCTCCGCCGCCTACGGCGCGACCGCCCCCGCACTGCGGGCGCGTGTGGCCGAGCTGCTCGGCCTTCGCACCACCGACGTCCCGTGGCACGTCGCCAGGGACGGGCTCGCCGAGTTCGGGCTGGCCTGCTCGCTGTTCACAGCCACCTGCGCCCGGCTGGCCCGCGAGGTGGTCGACCTCTCCCGTACGGAGATCGCCGAGCTGAGCGAGGCGTCCGGGCATCACCGCGGCGCCTCGTCGACGATGCCGCAGAAGGCCAACCCCATCGAGTCCGAGGCGGTCATCGGCCTCTCGGCCACGGCGGGAGCGCTCGCCTCCTCGCTGTTCCGTGCCATGGAGGCCGGGCACGAACGCGCGGCGGGAGAGTGGCAGGCGGAATGGCAGGTGCTCCCCCAGCTCGTGAGCCTGTGCGCCGCCGCGCTGCGCACCTCTTCCTCCATTGTGGAGGGTTTGCAGGTCTTTCCCGAAACCATGCGCGCCAACCTCGACGCGGACGGCGGGCTGGTCCTGGCCGAGGCGTACATGATGCTGCTGGCGCCGCGGCTCGGCCGCGAGCGCGCGCACGACGCCGTCTACGAGGCGGTGGGCCGCTGCCGGGCGAGCGGCGAGTCCCTGGCCGACGCCCTGCGCGACGTACTGCCGGATGATTTCGAGCCGGTGTCCCCCGAGCGGTACGTCGGGGACCCGCAGCTGACCGTCGACGCGGCACTCGCCCAGTGGCGCGCCGGAAAGCCCTGAAGGAGGAACGAAGTGGGACGTTTCGAAGGCAGGACCGCCATCGTCAGCGGCGCGGCGGGCGGCATCGGCAGAGCCTGCGCGCTGCTACTGGCCGACGAGGGCGCGCACGTGGCGGTGACCGACATCGCCGCCGACGGCGCGAGGCAAACGACCGAGCTGATCACCGCGCGCGGCGGCCGCGCGGCGACCTTCCCCGCGGACATCACGTCCGGCACCGCGGTCCGGGACGTCGTGGCCGCCGCGGAACAGGAGCTGGGCCCGGTGACACTCGCGGTCGCGGCGGCCGGGATCATGCGCAACGGCCCGTTCCTCGAGCTGTCCGAGAACTGCTGGGACACCACGATGGCCGTGAACCTCAAGGGCGTCTTCCTTCTCCTCCAGGAAGCGGCCCGGCGAGCGCGCGCACACGGCGGCGGGGCGCTGACCGCGATCTCCTCCGTGGCGGGCCGGGGCGCCCGGCCGACCTCGGCCGACTACGCGGCCAGCAAGGCGGGAGTGATCAGCCTCGTGCGCTCGGCGGCGCAAGCACTGGCCGCCGACCAGGTCAGGGTGAACGCCGTCTGCCCGGGTGTGGTCGACACCGAGATGACGCAGGCGATCCACCGGGAGCGCGCCGTTCTCGAGGGCATCACCCCCGAGGAGTCCTACGCCCGGATGGTGGCCCGGATCCCGTTGGGCCGCACCGTTTCCGCGGTGGAGGTCGCCGAGACGGTGGCGTTCCTGCTCTCCCCTGCCGCGTCGTACATCACCGCACAGGCGGTCAACGTCTGTGGCGGACTGGAAATGGATTGAGGAGCGACATGCTGCACGGTGTCTGGCACTTCAGCTTCACAGTGTCCGATCTGGACGTTTCGGTGGCGTTCTACCGCGACCGGCTGGGTTTCGAGCTGGTGCACACACAGGAACAACGCAACGCCTACACCAGCGCGCTGGTCGGCTATCCCGACGCGCACCTGCGCGTGGCGCAGCTCGCGGTGCCGGGCCAGCCGCGGAACCTCTCGAGCCACGACCTCGAACTCGTCCAGTACCTGAACCCGGTGGGCAGGCGACTCGGCATCGAAATCCGCGACCCGGGCGCCGCGCATCTCGCGCTGACCGTCGACGACATCCACGAACGGTACGCCGAGCTTTCCGCGGCGGGGGTGAAGTTCTACTCACCGCCCAACGCGATCACCGCCGGTGTCAACGAGGGCGGTTTCACCTGCTACTTCGAGGACCCCGACGGCGCCGTGCTGGAAATGGTGCAGCCTCCGGCACACCGCATGACCCGGCCGGGCCCGACGTGACGGCTAGACTCCGGGCCAGGTCGTAGTCACAGCGAAGGCGAGGACGTGATGCCGGGCAGGCCCAAGCAGGCACACAGCGGCAAGGTCACGCTCGCGGACGTGGCGACGGTCGCGGGCGTCGACCGCTCGGTGGTGTCCAGGGTCATCAACGACGACCCGAGGCTGAGTGTGCGGCAGGAGACCCGGCAGCGCGTGCTGGACACCATCGAGCGGCTGGGCTACCGGCCCAACGCGGCAGCTCGCAGCCTGCGCACCGCGCGGGCCTACATGTTCGGGCTCTTCATCCCGGACTTCGCCAACCCGGTGTACGCCGAGATCATCAAGGGGGCGGAGCAGGCCGCGAACCAGCTGGGCTACGGGCTCATGACCGCGAGCTCCGGCGGCGTCCGGCTGGGGCTCCAGCACTATCTCGACCTGCTCGGCCAGAGCCGCGTCGACGGGTTGCTGTTCGCGGGCGAGGAATCCGGGCACGAGCTGGAGCGGCTGCGTTCGGCGTCGGTGCCCTGGCTGCTGGTCAACCGCCGTATCGAGGGCTCGCGGCGATATGTGGTGCTGGACGACGAGCGCGGCAGCGGACTGGCCGTGGAGCACCTCGCGGCGCTCGGTCACCGCCGGATCGCGCACCTGGCGGGCCCGGAGACCGCGGACACCGCCCGCCGCAGGCGAGCCGGTTACACCGCGGCGATGGCGGCCGCCGGGCTGCGCACCGGCACCCGCTACACGGCCCACGCCGACTACACCCCGGAGGGCGGGGCGGCGGCGATGCGGGAACTCCTCGCGGTCCGGCCCCGCCCCACTGCGGTGTTCGTCGCGAACGTCGCCTCCGCGGTCGGCGCGCTCCGCACCCTGCACGAAGCGGGACTCTCGGTGCCCGGCGACATGTCCGTCATCGCCATGCACGACATGTCGCTCGCCGGCCACCTCGTCCCCGCGCTCACCACCGTGCGGATGCCACTGGAGGGTCTCGGCAGGCGGTCGCTCGAACTGCTCGCCACCACGCACCCGCAGGACGACATCACCGAGGTCGTCGCCGAGCCCGTCGAGGTGGTCGTTCGCGCCTCGACCGGCCCGCCCACCCCGTGAGCCCGTCCTAGCCAGGGCGCTCGAGCCGGTCGACATCGACGACGGCGCCGAGCGCGCCGAGCAAGGCACCGACGCACATGTCGCGCAGCTGCGCGCGCGAGAACGCCTCGGTGGTCAGCCACTCGACGCACAGCGCGCGCACGAACACCAGCCAGCTCATCAGCGCCGAGGAGACCAGCTCCCGGTCCCGGTCCTCGAACGCGGTCACGTCGAGCAGCCTGCCGCGCAGCACGTCGAGCTCGCCCTCGATGACGGCCTGGATCACGGGGTCCCCCGCGAGCACGCGGTTGGCCGCGAGCACGGTGTTGCGGTTCGCGACGAAGTATTCGAAGTGCGCGTCGAGGCCGGCCGCCAGCTGCGCCGACAACGGCAACCCTGGCTCGAGCCTCGTCTGTGCCAGGAGCCGGTCCGCGGCGCGCTGGTACACGGCGGCGAACAGGTCCCGCTTGTTCGGGAAGTACCGGTACAGCAGGGCTCTTGAGACGCCTGCCTCCTCGGCGACGTGCTCCATCAGCACGTCCGCGTACGGCCTGGCCGCGAACAGCCGGGCGCCCACGTCGAGGAGCCGCCTGCGGCGTTCGGCGGGGAGGAGCCTGCTGCGAGTGGTCATCTCACCACGCTACTTGACACGTGTCTACCAGCGGCAGTAGCTTCGAATTCACTAGTAGACGCGTGTCTACTAGTGCGCAAGGGGGGTGCTCGACATGGCGAGGCTGCTGAGATCGCTCGCGCTGCTCATGGGGATCGTCTGCGCGGCCATCGGCGTGTTCCACTTCGCGCTGGGCATCGACTCGGTGCCGGGCGAGGGCTCGGCAGGGGCGACCGTCGACAGCCGCGAACGGTTCTACGGCGCGCTGTTCCTGGGCTACGGCCTGCTCTGGGTGTGGGCGGCACGGCGGTCACCGATCTCCGCGACCGTGGTGCGGTGGCTGTCCGGGATCTTCCTGCTCGGCGGTGCGGGCAGGCTGCTCTCGCTGGCGATCCATGGCCCGCCACAGTGGTTCCAGGTGGTGCTGACCGGCATCGAGGTCGTGCTGCCGTTCGTGTTCTTCTGGCTGGCGAGCGCCGACGAACGGGCCAACCGGAGTGTGGCGAGCGCGTGAAATCCGCGGCCAGGAGGCCTACACCTCGAGCTCGACGATCCGGGAGTACCTGTGGCCGTCGGGGCCGCACGCGACGACCGGGACCCGGCCGTCCTGGACGGGTTCGAACGTGGCGGTGATCCGGCCCGGCCTCGTTGCCCCCGGCTTCCCTCACCGTGCGCCGGCCCTCGGCGGTGTGCACCTGGATGTCGAAGTCACGCAGGCCCATCACGGCTGCACGACGCTGCGAGTCCTGCCAGTGGAGCTCGAGGCGCCCCAGCGCGGTGCGCGTCGCCGGCCCGACGCCGTAGGCGGCAGCGGCACGCAGACACTCGCGTGCTCGCGGGGAGGCACGGTCATGATCGAAATCCGGGCCCGACGCCGGGTGAACGACGCGCTCCTCCGCGGGCGACGCGCCACGTGCCAATCGGTGAACGTCCGCGGCGGTTGACCGGCCGTCATCGTCCGTACGCGGACTCCAGCAGCTCCGGGGGTGGCGCGAGGGTGGTGATGCAGAACGGGTGCCCGGCCGGATCCAGCAACACCCGCCAGCGCGGATCGGGCTGAGGTTCGGCCCTCGTCGCGCCAAGCGAGAGAGCCCGTTGCTCGGGCTCGGCGAGCTTCTCCCCCGCGCTCAGATCCAGGTGCACGATCGAGGTCCCCGGCCAGACCGGCGGCTGGTAGTCCGGCACCCGTTGCAGCACCAGCAGCAGTCCCGGCACCTGCACGGCCGCGCTGCGCTCCTCGCTCCACAGCAACCGGCCGCCGAGCAGACCGACGTAGAACGCGGCCAGCTCATCGGGATCGGCGCAGTCCAGTGACACGCCGACGAAACGCAGCTGATCGGACGGTGAGGACTCCGGCACGGCGCCAGCCTACGGGTGCCGCTCCCGCGCATCGAGGATCTGGTCCCAGTTCTCCGCGGCCCACGCGCATGCGGTCGCCAGCGGCTCCAGCATGCCGCGCCCCAAGGGCGTCAGCGCGTACTCGACGTGCGGCGCCGGGCCGGACCGCACCGTGCGCGAGATGAGCCCGCGGCGCTCCAGGCCGCGCAGCGACTGGGTCAGCACCTTCGGGGTGACGCGGTGCAGCGGCACGCGCAGCTCGGAGAACCGGCGCGGGCCGTCCTCCAGGCACCGCAGCACCAGAGCCGACCACTTGTTGTCACCGAAGCGGAACGGCACCAGCCCGGACGGGCAGACCTCATCGAACATGTCGCGGGGAAGCGGCCGCCGGTCGCTCATGGGTGCTCTCCTGCCTGTCTCGGTATCCAGGTGGTAACCGCCCCGCTGGATAGCTTCCAGAGCACCTACTCGACGGGAGGTATTCCGGGGATGAGCAAGATCGTCGTTTTCGGCGCGGGTGGCCGCGCGGGCAGGTCGGCCGTGGCCGAGGCACGCCGACGTGGACACGACGTCACCGCGGTGGTGCGCGACCCCGTGCGGCACGGCGGCCTGGCGACCGAGGGCGTGCGGATCGCGGCCGGTGACGTCACCGACGTGGCGACCGTGGCCGCTCTCGCGGCCGGGCACGACGCCGCGATCCACGCGGCCGCCGTGTACGGCGAGGGCACCGATCCGGACGCATTCTTCCCCGGCGCCGCACGGGCGCTCGTCAAGGGGCTGCCCCGGGCCGGAGTGGACAGACTCGTCGCGATCGGACTGTCCGTGCTGCTGCCCGGCGCCGACGGGACCCGCGCGGTGGACGCGCCCGGCTTCCCCGCCGAGTTCCGAGCCTTCTGCCTGGCCCACGAAGCCGGTTTCACGGTCGTCCGCGACGAGGGCGACGCGCTGGACTGGGTCTACGTCACCCCGGCGGGCGACTTCGGCCACGAGGGCGAGCCCACGGGCAGGTACGAGGTACGCGCCCACGGCGAGCCCGAGGCCCGAATCTCCTACGCCGACTTCGCATTGAGTCTGCTCGACGAGGCCGGGACCCCACGGCACCACCGGAGCCACCTGATCGTGACGTGACCCTACGGGAGCGGGCGTCCCGGTACGCCGACGTCGAGGGTCAGCACACCCGGGGTCGGGGTCGGCGAGAACAGCGAGAAGTTGGCGATGTAGAGCGTCCGCTGGTCGCCGCGCGCCGTTCCGAACGCCGCCGTGCTCGGCTGGTTCAGCCCGTCGGCGGCCGTCGCGAGGGTCTCGATCGCGCCGTCGGCGCCCACCCGCAGGACGAGGTTCTGCGCGGTGACGACGTAGATCGCGCCGTGGACGTCGAGCGCGATGCCGTCGGCGCCGACCAGCTGCGGCGACCGCGTGACCGTCGCCGTGGCGGCCAGCGCGACGCCGCCCGCGAGTCCGGCGAGCCATCGGCGGTTGGTTACCGTTGCCACGCGTCATCCTCCTTGGATCCACCGCCCGGCCCCTCGCCGGACATGATCATCACGGTGCGGGTGGCGGCGGGCCAGGGGAAGGTCGCGCGGCGGCCATCGCTGGCCGGTGGCCATGACCTGCGCGAACGGCGCTCAGCCGAGGGCGAGCGGGAGCTTCGCGGCCACGTCGCCCAGTTCCGCGTGCTCCGCGTCGCTCGGGGCCCGCCGCCCCGTACCGACGCGCAGGGCGTCCGTGTCCGGCCACGACCGAGGGAACGCGAACCCGGCGATCTTCTCCAGCAGCTCGCGGGAGCGGGCGAGGCCCTCGGCGGGCGGCCCGGCCGCGTCCGGCAGGTGCGCGATCAGATCGAGGTGGTGCAGCGTCCACTCCAGGACGTACGCGGCGAGGTAGTCGCCCGCGGTGAGGACCTCGTCGCGCGTGCCGACCCGCAGCTCCGGGTCGGCGAGCTCCGCCGCCCGCCCGGCCGCGGAGCCGACGTCGTCGAGGTGGAACTTGAGCAACCACGGCTCCTCGTACGCGGCGGCGAGGCGCACGATCAGCGCGTCGAGCGGGTCCGTGCCGGTCGGCGGTTCGACGACGTTCCAATAGGTCACCGCGTCCCGCGTCGGCTCCGAATCCACGGGGGTCGCGAGGGTGATCAGGACGTCCTGGGCGTCGATGACGAGGTGGCACGCCAGGTCGCGCACAAGCCAGCCGGTGCAGCCGGAGGGCCGGGCGAAGTCCTCGTCGGCGAGTCCCGCCACCGCGCTGCGCAGTGCCGCCCACGAGCGCGAGAAGAGATCCACGGCCGCAAGGTAACAGCGCCCTTCCGGGTCGGCGACCGGTTTCCCGGCGGCGCGTGTGCCAGCGGAGCTCCGAGCTCCCTGGCGCGGCGGCCGGAGGACAGCCCACAACGGGGAGTCCGTGCTCTCACGCCGACGAGCGCCGACGAGCGCGGGCCCCGCCTGACCGGCCGGGAGCGACCAGGCCCCGATCCCCTTGGCAGGGAACGCCTTCCAGCTGACCGGACCCGAGGAGCCCGTCGGCGTCCCCAGCGTCTCGGGGACCGGCCCGCGACCTGACGCAGGCGGTCCATTGGATCCGGCCCCACAAAGTCGAGCCGTATAGGTCGTTATACGTACGGCGTGAAAGACACCGTCCTCCCGCCGGCGTGCCACCGCCGACCTGATCTGCCCAGGCGTGCAGGCACCCCACTGGAAACGCCCCCGCACGCGCCCCTGGTCGCTGTGCCTCGGAGCAAGATCCTTGTAAAACGGGAACTCTGTGTTGTGGTGCGGCGGCGTTAGAGTCGGGGCATGTCTGGCGCTACGCTCGTCGTCGTCGACGAGAACGCTGAGGTGCTGCGCGACGTCGAGCGGGAGTTGCGAGAGCGCTACGCGCGCCATTACCGCGTCGTCAGCGTGGCTTCGTCGCACGAGGCGAAAGGGTGTCTCGACGAGCTCGCCGCGGACGGCGAGGAGGTCGCCCTGGTCCTTTCCGGACAGTGGTTGTCGGGGATGACAGGAAGCGAGTTGCTCGCTCACGTCCGCCGTCTCCATCCACACGCGAAGCGCGGTCTGCTGATCGAATGGGGGCAGTGGGGAGACCGGGAGACGGGCGAAGCGATCTTCGACGGGATAGCGCGGGGCCGGATCGACCACTACCTGCTCCGGCCGATGGCGTCCCCCGACGAGGTCTTCCAC
This sequence comes from Prauserella sp. PE36, assembly GCF_003311655.1. Taxonomy (NCBI): domain Bacteria; kingdom Bacillati; phylum Actinomycetota; class Actinomycetes; order Pseudonocardiales; family Pseudonocardiaceae; genus Prauserella; species Prauserella sp. PE36. The sequence goes on from NZ_QEQT01000092.1 coordinate 64,608, forward strand.
CAGGCGGTGTCGGGCCTGCTGCTCGAGTGGTCGGAGGCGCGCCGGAGCTCGCCCTACACGATCCACGTGGTCGGCGAGTCCTGGTCGGGCCGGGCCTACGAACTGCGCCAGGTGCTCGGCCGCTGTGCCATCCCGCACGCGTTCTGCCTCGCCGACTCCAGCGAGGGGCGCGCCCACATCGCCGCCGCGGGGGTGCCCGCCGAGCTGCCGATCGTCGTCTTCCCGAACGGCACGGTGCTCACCAATCCCAGCGACGCCGACATCGCGCTGGCGGCGGGCTCGCCGGTGAACCCGGAACGCACCGAGTTCGACCTCGTGATCGTCGGCGCCGGGCCCGCGGGCCTCTCGGCGGCCATGTACGGCGCGTCGGAAGGGTTCAGCACCCTGGTGGTGGACGAGGGCGGGCTCGGCGGACAGGCGACGTCGAGCTCGCTGATCCGCAACTACCTCGGCTTTCCCCGAGGCGTCAGCGGCCGTCGCCTTGCTCAGCGGGCGTACGACCAGGCGTGGGTCTTCGGGGCGAAGTTCGCGTTCATGCAGAAGGTGACCGGACTGCGGCGCGAACACGGCGAGTTGTCCGTCACCCTCTCCACCGGCGCCCGCGTGCGGTCCCGCGCGGTGCTGCTCGCGACGGGCGCCAGCTACCACCGGCTCGGCGTGCCGGCGCTCGAGGCGCTCAACGGGGCCGGTGTCTTCTACGGCGGCCCGACGTCCGAGGCACCCGCGATGTGCGGCCGGGACGTCTACGTCCTCGGTGGCGGGAACTCGGCAGGGCAGGCCGCGCTGTACCTCGCGCGGTACGCACCCAGCGTGACGATCGTGGTCCGAGGCCGGTCGCTGGGCGACGGGATGTCGCACTACCTCGTGCGCGAGGCGGAGGCGACGCCGGGAGTGCGGGTCCGCACGGCGACCGAGATCGTCGGCGGTGGGGGCAACGGCAGGCTGGAGCACCTCGTGTTGCGCGACCGCGTGACCGGCAGCGAGGAGACGGTCGGCGCGGATGGGCTCTTCGTGCTTATCGGCGCGCGCCCGCACACCGGGTGGCTTCCGCCCGAGGTCGGCAGGGACGCGCAGGGGTTCGTGCTCACGGGAGGCGACCTCGGCGAAGGCGCCTGGCCGCTCGAACGCGACCCGTTGCCGCTCGAGACGAGCCTGCCCGGCGTCTTCGCCGCCGGCGACGCCCGGCACGGCTCCGTGAAACGGGTGGCGTCCGCGGTGGGCGAGGGTTCGGTGGCGATCCAGCTTCTGCACCGGATGTTCGCGGCCCACGAGCTGCTCCCGCGCGGTCACGTCCGGGAGCCGGTCGCACCGGCAACGGGGTGACGGAGCACCGAATGCCCGGTCCTCCTGACATCGCCGGATGATCTTCGGTAGCGTCCACTCGCGACGACGAGGGGGGACACGTGACCTACCAGCGGGGCCGGCAGCCACAACCACAGCAGTATCCGTACCCACAGCAGTGGCAGCCGCAGGCGCCGAGGGTCGCGCCCGCCGTGCTCGCCGGGGTGAGCGCGTGGCGCCTGCTGATCGTGGTCTTCGCGTTCACCGGCTTCGGCGCCGTGGTGTCCGATGTGGGCCTCGACGGGGCCATGCCGGGCCTGTCCCAGCAGGCCAGCCTGCTCACCGGGGTGGTCTACCTCGGGCTGCTGGCGTACCCGCTGTTCACCGGCGGGCGCGCGCACGAGCCGCGCTCGCCGTGGCTGCGTGGTGCGCTCGCGGTCCTGCTGCTCCTCGTCGGGGTCACGTTCCTGACACTCATGGGAGGCGACCTCGGCGAGACGTGGTCGCTGTTCGAGCACCTGCTGACGCCGCTGGCCGTGCTCGCCGACTGGCTGTTCGTCGGGCGCAACCAGGCGGCGACCCGGTGGTGGCACCCGCTGACGTGGGTGGCCTTTCCGCTGGCGTACCTGGTGTACTTCGTCGTGGCCGACGTCGGGCTGTACGGCGGTTTCCTCGATCCGGACGACGGCGACTTCGCCCTGACCATCCTCGGCTTCCTGTTCGCCGTCGTCGCGGCGGGCTACCTGCTCTACGGGGCCGCCAAGCTGAAGGCCGCGGCCGCGAGCACTCCGCAGGGACCACCACCCCCGCCGCCGCCATCGCCGTATGCGCAGTACCCTCCGCCGCCGTACCTGCGGTACCCTCCTCCCCCGCCGCCACAGCAGTACCCTCCGCGCTGAGCGCGGCCGGTCGTCAGGTCCCCGGCCCGGGTTCGGCGGGTGCCCTGCCCTCGGCGCGGGCGATGTGGTCGTCCCCGAAACCGAGGTCGCGCAGCACCTCCAGCGTGTCGGCGCCACGGTCTCTCGGCGCGGTCCGGACGCTGCCCGGCGTCCGCGTGAGCTTGACGGGAATGCCGATCCCCCGGTAGCCGTCGAGCTCCACGACCATCTCGCGGTGCAGCACCTGCGGGTCGGTCAGCGCCTCGCCGACGTCGTGCACGGGCGAGGACGGCACGCCGCGTTCCAGCAGGCGCGCGCCGAGCTCCTCACGGTCGTGCTCCGCCAGCAGCGCGCCGACGATCGCGCTCAGCTCGGCACGGTTGATGACGCGGTCGGCGTTGGCCGCGAAGCGCGGGTCGTCGGCGAGCGCGGGACGGCCGAGTACCTCGACGAGGCTCCGGAACTGGCGGTCGTTGCCGACGCCGAGGAAAATTGGCCCGTTGCGCGTGGCGAAGGTGTCGTACGGCGCGATGGTCGGGTGCGCGGAACCCGTGCGCGCGGGAACCTGCCCACTGGCGAACCAGGTGGCCGAATGCGGGTGGAGCAGGGTCACCGCCGTGTCCAGCAGCGTGCTGTCGATCAGCTGGCCGCGTCCCGACCGCTGCCGCTCGTGCAGCGCCAGCAGGATCCCCGAGAACGACAGGATCCCCGTGACCATGTCCACAATGGGCACGCCGACGCGCGTCGGGGGGCCGTCGGCGGCGCCGTTGACGCTCATCAACCCCGCGTAGGCCTGGAGGATGGCGTCGTACCCCGGCGCCGATCCCCTCGGCCCGTCGACCCCGTACCCCGTGACGCGGCTGTGCACGAGCCTCGGGTAGGCGCGCCGGAGATGGTCGTCGTCGAAGCCCCACCTGGCGAGGGTGCCCGCCTTGAAGTTCTCGACGAGCACGTCGGCCTCCTCGAGCAGACGACCGAGGACGGCCTGCCCCTCGGCCGAGTTGAGATCCAGCACGATGTTGCGCTTGTTCCGGTTGAGTCCGGTGAAGTACGCGCTGGTTCCCTGGCGCACGAACGGCGGGCCCCAGCCACGCGTCTCATCCCCGGCAGGCGGTTCGACCTTGACCACGTCGGCCCCGTGGTCGGCCAGCATCTGCGTGCACAACGGCCCGGCGAGCACCCGGGACAGATCGACGACCCTGATCCCGGCCAGGGCCCCTTCGACGGTCGGCAACGTTCGCTCCCTCAGTACGACTTCGGCAGGCCGAGCACGTGCTGGGACACGTAGTTCAGCACCATCTCCTGGCTGACGGGCGCCAGCCGGAGGATCCGGGACTCCCGGAAGTAGCGTTCGACGTGGTACTCCTTCGCGTAGCCCATGCCGCCGTGCGTCTGCATCGCCTGGTCCGCCGCGGCGAACCCCGCTTCGGCGCACAGGAACTTCGCCATGTTCGCCTCCCGCCCGCACGAGAGGCCGTTGTCGTAGCGCCACGCGGCGTTGCGGGCCATGAGCTCGGCCGCGTCCAGCCGGGTCACCGCCTCGGCGAGCGGGAACGCCACACCCTGGTTCCGGCCGATCGGGCGGTCGAAGACCACGCGCTCGTTCGCGTACCGCACCGCGCGGCGCAGCGCGGCCCTGCCGATGCCGAGCGCCTCGTGCGCCAGCAGGATCCGTTCCGGGTTCAGGCCGTCGAGCAGGTACGTGAAACCCTTGCCCTCCTCGCCGACCAAGGCGGACGCCGGGACCCTCAGCTCGTCGAGCAGGACCTCGTAGGAGGGCACCGCGTTGCGGCCGAGCTTGGGGATCGGCCGCAGCTGTACGGCGTCGGAGTCGAGATCGACGAGGAACAGCGACATCCCGTCGGTGGGCTTGGCGACCTCCGCTCGCGGGGTCGTCCTGGTGATCAGCACCATCTTCTGGGACTGACCGGCCTTCGTGATCCAGACCTTGCGGCCGCTGATGACGTAGTCACCGCCGTCCCGGCGGGCGAAGGTGCTGATGCGCGTGGTGTCGGTGCCCGCGTCGGGTTCGGTGACGCCGAAGCACACGTGGAGGCTGCCCTCCGCCGCATTCGGCAGGACCTCCTCGCGCAGCTGCGCGCTGCCGTGCTTGACGATGGTGTTGAGGCCGAAGATCGTCAGGTGCATCGTGCTGCACCCGTTCATGCCCGCTCCGGACGCGGCGACCTCCTCCAGCAGCAGCGACGCCTCGAGCAGGCCCAGCCCGCCGCCGCCGTACTCCTCGGGGATGGCGATGCCCAGCCAGCCGCCGTCCGCGAACGCCCGGTAGAAGTCCCAGGGGAACTCCCCTCGTTCGTCCCGCTCGGCCCAGTATTCGTCGGGGAACGCGGCGGCGAGGTCGCGAGCGGCCTGCCGCAGCCGCCGCTGGTCGTCGGTCAGCTCGAAATGCACGAGGAGCCTTTCACGCACGTCGTTTGTATATACGACCTTGGATTCTTATTTCCGAACATAGGCAGTCGCGCTGGGCGCTGTCAACCGCTGGAGTCGGTTGACTATCGTTCGTAGATACGAACGGACCAGGAGTGGACATGACCGAATCAGTCGCCAAATCCCACCGCACGGTCAGCCGGGTGACCGCCATCCTCGAACTGGCGGCCGACCAGCCCGGCGTCCGCCTCGGCACCCTCGCCTCCGCGCTCGACGCCCCGAAGTCCTCCGTGTTCGGACTGGTGAAGGGCCTCGTGTCGACCGGCTACCTCGTCGAGGACGCCGGCGGCTACCACCTGGGTCCCGCACTGGGCAACCTGCTCACCGCGGAACGCCCCAACCTCGCCGACGCCGCGCGGCCGAGCCTCGAGGAGCTGCGGGACGCGTTCGGCGAGACCGCCATGCTCGGCACCAGCGTGGGCGACTCGGTGGTCTACGTCGCCGCCGCCGAGTCGCGGCAGCTGATCCGCTACTCGGCCCCGTTGCGGGTTCGCCGCCCGCTGTACCCGCCGAGCGCGGGCAAGGTGCTTCTGGCGTCGTGGTCACCCCGCAAGCGGGACGCCTACCTGCACTCGATCATCGACGACCCCGAGCGGTTCGAGCAGGCGAGACAGGAACTCGAACGGGTCCGCGCCGAGGGTGTGGCGACCAACCGCGGGGAGACGCTGCCGGACGTCAGCGCCACCGCGAGGCCCATCGTCGTCCACGGCCGCGCGGTCGCCGCCATGGCCGTCGCCGGACCCACCACCCGCATTTCGGAACGCCTGCCGGAGATCGCGGACGCGCTGGTGGGCGCGACCCAGGCCGTGGCCGCCCGGCTGGCCTGACCGCCGGCTCAGCCTTCCCGCACCCGCAGCCCCACCGTTGACAGTGGGGCAGACCACTCCTTACGGTGGCATATCGGAACAGCCATTCGTATTTAGGAACGGTGATGCGATGAGGCAGTCACCTCGGCGGGTCGGCGCCCTGCTGGCGGTGCCGCTCGTGCTGCTGCTGGGCAGCGCGTGCGCTCCCCCGGCGCCCAGCCTCGAGTCAGACGGCGTCTACACACTGAAGGTCGCCGACTCCTACCCGGTGGGCCATCCGTTCGCCGAAGCAGGGGCGGGCGTGCTCATGGAAAGGGCGCGGGAGCTCTCCGGTGGCCGCCTCCGGTTCGACTACTTCCCCGCCGAGCAGATGGGCCACGCCGCGGACCTGCCGTCGCTGATCCGCTCGGGGGTCGTCGACCTCGGCTCGGTCGCCCCCGCCTACGTTCCCGCCGAGCTGCCACTGTCCGGGGTGGCCGACCTGCCCGGCCTGGTCGAGGACTCGTGCACCGGCTCGGTCGCGGTGGCCCGGCTGATGTCCGAGGGCGGTGTCCTCTGGCGGGAGGACTTCCAGCCCAAGAACCTGCGACCGCTCGTGGTCGGCATGATCCCCGACTACGAGGTGCTCACCGGCTCCCGGCCCGTCCGCACCCCCCAGGACCTGCGCGGGCTGCAGCTGCGCTCCTCCGGCGGGACGATCGACCGCGCCGTCGAGGGCTTCGGCGCCGCGCCGGTCGGCATGCCCGCCACCGAGATGTACGAGGCGATCTCGCGCGGAACCGTCGACGGAACCGTGCTCGGCCCGGTGAGCGCGGCTCCGTACCACCTCGAGGAGGTCACCCGCTACGCGACGCTGGGCGCCCGGCTCGGCAGCTTCACCATGACCTACAGCATCAACGAGGCGGCGTGGGAGGTGCTGCCCGAGGACCTGCGCGACGCGCTCCGCCGGGCCGGCCAGGAGGCCACCCGCAGCCTGTGCGCCGCCCTGCAGGAGGGCAACGCCGAGGGCAGGCAGACGTTGCGCGACGCCGGCGTGCGGATACAGCGGATCGACGAGGCGCAACGCGAGGCCTGGAACCGCGCGACCGCACCCATCCACGAGCAGTGGACCGCCAACATGGCGGACATCGGCAGGCCCGGCGCCGCCGCACTGCGAGACCTCAAGGACGAGCTCCGGCGCGTGGAACGGGAGAACCATGACGACGACTGACGCGCCCCGGCGCACCCGGCCGGAGACGGCCACCGCGCGGGCCGGCTCCCGCGTGCTTCGAGCGGCCTCGGCGGTCGAGCGCGCCGCGTTCGCCGTGGCGGCCGGCGCGCTGGTCACCATGACCCTGCTGATGGTGGTGGAGATCGCGATGCGGTACTTCATCGCCTCTCCGATCGGCTGGAACTTCGGCTTCATCCAGGACTACCTGCTGCCCGGCTACTTCTTCCTCGCGCTGGCGTACACGGTGCGCACCGGCGCCCACGTCACCATCGACGTCGTCTACCAGCGCTGCCCCGCCCCGGTGCGCGCTGCGATGACGGTGATCGCCCGGGTGCTCATGCTCGGCCTGTCCGCGCTGTTGCTCTGGGCGGGCCTGCTGACGACGCACGACGCCTGGAGCTCCCGCGACATCCCGCCGCCCGGCGGCGCCGAGCTCAGCATCCCCACGTGGACGTGGCACGTGCTGGTGCCCGTCGGCGCGGCGCTGCTGACCGTGCGCCTGGTCTGCGACCTGGCCGCGCGCCGGGACGTCCGGCGGGACGACGAGAAGGGGGACGACGCCTGATGTCCGTCCTCGTCGTGCTCGTCGTGATGCTGCTGCTGTTGCTCATCAGGGTGCCGGTCGGCTTCGCCATCGCCATCGCCGGGACGTTCGGCCTGTACCTCGACGGTGGACTGTCCGTTGTGGTCGGCGTGCTCCAGTCGGCCCCCGCGGCCGCCGTGTCGTCGTACTCGCTGTCGCCGATCCCGCTGTTCATCCTCATGGCACAGTTCGTCGTGGCGAGCGGCGTCATGGATGACCTGTTCCGCGCCACGCAGGTGTGGGTGGGCCGGATCCGCGGCGGCGCCGGCATCGCCGCCACCGGCGCGGGCGCGATGTTCGCGGCCGTCTCCGGTTCCAGCACCGCGGCCGCGGCGACACTCGCGCACACCTCGACCACCAAGATGATCGACGCCGGATACAGCACCCGCATCTCCACCGGGCTCGTCGCCGTCGTCGGCACGCTCGCCGCCATGGTGCCGCCCAGCATCATCCTGGTCTTCTACGCCATCCTCGCCGAGCAGAGCGTGGGCAAGGTGCTCGTCGCGGGCTTCCTTCCCGGTGCGCTGGTCACCCTCGCACTCATCGCCACCCTGATGGTCCTCATCAAGGTGAACCCGTCAGCGGCTCCTCCCGGCCAGCGGCACGCCTGGAGGGACAAGCTCCGCAGCCTGACCTCGGCCGGTCCGGTGCTGGCGCTGTTCGCCCTTGTCACCGGAACCGTCTACTTCGGAGTCGCCACACCGACCGAGGCGGCCGCACTCGGCGCGGTCGGCGGGTTCGCGCTGCTCGTCGCGCGCAAGCGGGCGACCTGGGCGGCCATCAAGCACGCGATCACCGAGACCATCAGCTCCAGCGTGATGATCCTGATGATCATCCTGGGCGCCCACATCCTCGGCTACTTCATCACCTCGACCAGGGTCACGCCCACCGTCGTGGACTGGGTGGCCTCGCTCGATGTCGCGCCCATCGTGATCATCGTCTTCCTGGCGCTCTGCTACGTGCTGCTCGGGTTCTTCCTCGACCAGATCGCGATCCTCGCCCTCACCGTGCCGGTGGTGCTGCCGCTCGTCACGGAGCTCGGCTACGACCCGATCTGGTTCGGCGTGCTCATCGTCCTGCTCGCCGAGATCGGTCTCGTCAGCCCTCCGCTTGGCCTCAACGTGTTCGTGGTGGCACGCACGGCGGGGCGTCCGGCTGCGGAGGTCTTCTGGGGTGCGCTGCCGTTCGTGCTGGCGGTGGTCGCCGTCGCGGCACTGTTCATCGCGTTCCCCGAGATCGTGCTCTGGATCCCCGACACGATGACCGCCGAGTGAGCGGCCCCTCCCGCGGTACGGCCCTAATGCAGTGAAGGCCACCATGCCTGCGTTCAACGCAGTGAAGGTGGCCTTCACTGCGGGTGGTCACTCACCGGATCCGGTCGAGCGCGGTGTCGATCACCTCCTGGCTGCTCACCAGCAGGGCCTGCGCCGCGGTGCGGCCGGTCGCGGCGAGGTAGGCGTCGACGAGCCGGTTGCCGACGGCGTAGCCTGCCCCGTTCGGCAGCCCGACCGGCGTCCCGCCGTAGCGGGCGGCCGTAGCGTCGCCGTGCACCCAGGCGGCGAAGTTCTCCATGCCGGTCACGCCGAGGCCGGAGACGACCTTCGCGAACACCGCGTCGTCGCGCAGGTGCGGCACCCCGATGCGGGCATAGCCGAGCTCGTCGCCGTACAGCTGCCGCGCGAACGCGTCCGCGAGCCCCTCCGACACCACCTGCTCCCCCACCGTGACCGTCGCCGGGTCCCACCTGACGCCGCCGGGGCTGTAGCGCAGGTTGTGGTTCAGCTCGTGCACGGCCGTCGCCTCCAGCCGCGCCAGGTTCTCCGGGTACGGCCAGAAATTCAGGAACAGGTAGCCGGACACGCTGCCGTTGGCCGTCATGCCGAGGGCGGGACCCATGAAGTGGGCGTCGCCGGGGTCGCCGAGCACGATGAGCACGGTGAGGTCCGGCACCGTGATCCCGGGGGTCGCGGCGAGCTGCACGGTGAGGGCGTCACCGAGGGCACGCTCGATCCGGGCCCACGCGTCGGCCTCGTGCAGCGCGTCGAGGGCTTCCCGGCACCGGGCCTCCTCACGGTCGAGCGGGAATCCCGACCCCGCACCGTGCATCGCGACGAGGTCCACCTCGCCGGGGAAGTACCGGTACATGCCCGCGGCCGGCTCCAGCATGGCCCGCAGCAGCGCGGGCCGCTCCGGTACGGGCGCCCGCAGGATGTCGCGCATGGCCGGGTAGGTGTCGAGGACCGTGATCGTCATGCCGTGGAGGCTAGGGTCTCCAGTCGCTGGAGACTCAAGCCCAGCGCCTGTGCGGTCGCGGTGCCTGTGAGTCCCGCGACGTGTCCCTCGTACAGGATCCGGCCGCCGTGCCTGCCCGGTCCCGGCCCGAGGTCGATGAGCCAGTCGGCGCGGCGGATGACGTCGAGGTTGTGCTCGATGACGACCACCGTGTGGCCGTGGTCCACGAGGTCGTCGAGCACCCCCAGCAGCGTGTCGATGTCGGCCAGGTGGAGCCCGGTGGTGGGCTCGTCGAGCACGTAGAGGGCCGGGCCGCTGGTGTCGCGCAGCTCCTTCGCGATCTTGACGCGCTGGCATTCGCCACCGGACAGCGTGGTCAGCGGCTGACCGAACCGCAGATAGCCGAGGCCGACGTCGTCGAGATGGCGCAGCCCCCTGGTGATCGCACGGTCGGAGAGGCGGTGGACGGCCTCGGTGATCGTGAGGTCGTCGATGTCCGCAATGGACAGTCCGTCCACTCGGTACCGCAGCACCTCGTCGGTGAAGCGCCGGCCCCGGCACGTCTGGCAGACCGTCTCCTGCCCGTCCATGAAGGCGAGGTCGGTGTAGATCACGCCGAGACCGCCGCAGTCGGGGCACGCGCCCTCGGAGTTGGCGCTGAACAGCGCCGCCGGGACGCCGTTGCGGCGAGCGAACAGCTTCCGGATCGCCGCGGCGATGCCGGTGTAGGTGATGGGGGTCGACCGGCGGTTGGTGCTGACGGGCTTCTGGTCGATCACCACGGCGTCGTGCTGGGCGACGAGCTCGCCCGCGAGGCTGGACTTGCCCGAACCCGCGACGCCGGTGAGCACGCTCAGTACGCCGGCCGGGAAGTCGACCGTCAGGTTCCGGAGGTTGTTGCGCGTGGCCTCGCTGACCGTGATGCGCCCGCGCGGCGTTCGTGGCCGGTCCTTGACGGGCCGGCTGCGCGCCAGCGCAGCCGCGGTGGGCGTGCCGGCCTCCCGAAGCTCCGCGAACGTGCCCTGGAAGACGAGCCTGCCGCCCTCCTCCCCCGCGCGCGGACCGATCTCGACGACCTGGTCGGCGATGGCCATCACTGCGGGATCGTGCTCGACCACCAGCACGGTGTTTCCCTTGTCACGCAGCCGTTCGAGGAGCGCCGTCATGGCGGACACGTCGTGCGGGTGAAGGCCGACGGTGGGTTCGTCGAAGACGTAGAGCAGCTCGATCAGGCTGCTGCCGAGGTGCTTGACGGTCTTGATCCGCTGCGACTCGCCCCCGGACAGACTCGTGGTGGCGCGGCCGAGGTGGAGGTAGCCGAGCCCGATGGTGACCATCGCGTCCAGCCGGTCCTTGAGCGCGGCCACGACCGGGGCCACGCTCGGGTCGGTCACCTCCGTCACCAGTTCCGCGAGCTCGGCGGCCTCCATGCGGGCCAGCTCGCCGATGGTGCGGCCGAGCACCGTGGCCGTCCGGCTGATGGGGTTGAGCCGGTCGCCCTCGCAGTCGGGGCACACCGCGGAGCGCGTGAACCGGGCGAGCGTCTCCTTCTTGCGGTCGGACAGGTTGTCCGAGGTGTGCAGGTAGATCCGCTCGAAGCGCTCGACGACGCCCTCGTAGTCCTTCGGAGGCTTGGTGCCAAGCCGCGCGGCGTGCTCGCCGCCGTACAGCAGCGCCTCCCGCTCGGCCTGCGTCCAGTCGCGCAGCGGCGTGCTCACGTCGAACGCGCCGATGTCGGCGTACCGCGAGTACCAGTAACCACCGTTTCCGAAGCCCGGCAACAGGATCGCGCCGTCCTCGAGAGACCGGTCCAGGTCGACGAAGCGGTCGACCGCGCTGGTCACCACCTCACCGAGGCCGGAGCACGTTGCGCACATGCCGGCCGGGTCGTTGAAGGAGAAGTGGTTCGACTCGCCGACGTGCGGCGTGCTCACGCGGGAGAACAGGAGCCGCACGTAGGTCCACGTGTCGGTGATGGTGCCGACCGTGGAGCGCGCGTTCCCGCCGATGCGCCGCTGGTCGATCACCACCACCGGGGAGAGGCCGTCGATGTGGCCGACGTCGGGCCGGGTCCACTTCGGCAGCCGGTTGCGGGTGAACGGTGGGAAGGTCTCGGTGAGCTGGAAACCGGCCTCGGCCGCGATCGTGTCGAACACCAGCGACGACTTGCCCGAGCCGGACAGCCCCACGAACACCACCACCTGCCCGCGTGGCACATCGATGTCCAGTGACCTCAGGTTGTTGGTCCGGGCTCCCCGGATCCGGATGTGACGCTCCGCCATGCCCCCGACCGTACGGGCAGATGTGGTCAGAAAATGTCCGTGACTATCGCGACAATGGAGCCATGGCCGATGTGCTGCGACGAGTCCTCGCCCTGCTGGCGGTGCTGCAGACGGGCAGGGCCTTTTCGGGCGACGAGCTGGCGGCCCGGCTCGACGTCACACCGCGCACGCTGCGGCGCGACGTCGACCGGCTCCGCGGCTACGGGTACCCGGTCGAGACGCAGCCGGGCCCTGGCGGCTACTACCGGCTCGCCGCCGGCCGCGCCATGCCGCCGCTGCTGCTGGACGACGACGAGGCCATCGCGACCCTGCTGGGGCTGGCGACGCTGGCCGCGATCGGTGACGCCACCGAGGGAGGCGTCGACGACGCGGCGACCCGCGCCTACGGCAAGGTCGACCAGTACCTGCCCAAACGACTCCGTCCGCGCGCGGCGGCCCTGCGCGAGAGCCTGGAGACCACGCCGACACGCGCCCCGAGCACCAGTGCGGGGACGCTGAGCACGCTCGCGGACGCGATCCACCACGAGCACGTCGTCACCTTCGACTACACCGCGGCGACCGGCGTCACCAGCACGCGCCGGGTGGAGCCGCACCGTCAGCTTCACCTGAACCTGCGGTGGTACCTGCTGGCCTTTGACACCGGCAGGGACGACTGGCGCGTCTTCCGCACCGACCGCATCACGGGGCTGCGCGAGCTGAGCCTGCGCTTCACCCGCCGCCCGCTGCCCGCCGGAACCGGGATCGACTACCTCCGGCAGGGGCTCGCGAAGGACCGGCGGCGGGTGGTCCTGACCATCGACGCCCCGGTGACCGCGGTGGCCGACACGTTCACGTACCAGGACGTCGAGCTCGCCCCTGTCGCCGGGGACCGCACCCGCGCGGTGCTGTCGCTCGACTCCTGGCACTGGCTGCTGCCGAGCCTCGCCTTCCTCGACGCCGACTTCACCGTCCACGAACCCGCCGAGTTCGCCGCGGCGTGCCGGCGCTTCGGTGCGCGCCTCCGGCAGTGAGCGACTGACCCCACTCACCGGAGGAGCAACGGCCCGAGCACGCGCCGACCCGGTGTCGTCGCGGCCGTCGGGGCGCCGTGCCCGGCGAGTGGGCCGCCGGGTGGTGGCCGACGTCGATACGGGGCGGTTACGCCGAACGGGTCGTCGCCGACGTGGGCTCCCTGGTCGCGTTCACCGCTACGGCAGGACGGAGCGCACGGCCTCCTCCGAGCGCCCCACCACTGTCGTCCCGTCGTCCGCGGTGATGATGGGCCGCTGGATGAGGGCCGGGTGCGCGGCCAAAGCCTCCAGCCACTGCGCCCGATGCGCCGCGTCGCGCGCCCACGAGGCCAGGCCCAGCTCACCGGCAGCGGCCTCGCCGAGCCGGGCGATGTCCCACGGCTCCAGCCCCAGGCGCTTCAGCACGGCGTCGAGCTCGTCCGCAGTGGGCGGCTCCTCCAGGTAGTACCGGACCGTGTAGTCGGCTCCCTCGGCGTCCAGCAGCGACAGTGCGGAGCGGCATTTGGAGCAGGCCGGGTTGATCCAGATTTCCATCAGCGCGGATCCTTCGTGCCGGGTTCGAGGTTGGCCGGGGCATCCTAGCCGCACCTCCCGCTACGGTCGGTCCACCTCCTCGATGCCGAGCACCCGGCCGTCGCCGAAGGCGATCCGCAGCACCCGGTCCGGCGAGGGCAGCACCTCGAAGAACCACAGCTCGACCTCACCCGGGCTCCCGCCGAAAAACCGCACCGAGCGCTGCCTGGCCAGGAGCTCCCCCACGCTCATCCTCGCCAGCGGCTCTCCGAGCAGGCGGACCACCTCCCGCTGCGACATGCCCGCGGTGAGCTCCGTGCCGCGCAGCCGCTCGGCCCGTTCGCGCACGCGCTGATCGCGTTGCAGCGCGGCGATCCGCTGCTCGCGGAAGACCGCCTCCATCTCCTGAGGCCGCAGTCGCGCGCACGAGGCGTGCACCAGCCAGCGCCGGTGCCCGTACAGCGAGATCGGCCGGACCTCGCCTTCCGTCCTCGGCGCGCCGAGCAGCCGCAGGAGCAGTCCGGCCTCGCCGGCGTCGAGATAGTAGCCACGCCGCGTGCCCCAGACTCGCCTCCCGCAGCACAGGCACTCGCCAACTCGCCACATGCTCAGCTCCCGTCACGACCTCGCCGCACGATGCCAGGTTCCCGCGTCCGCGGGAACGATTCTGACCGGTTGCTGCCTCGCTGGGCACCGGCCCGCGCCGCTGACGTCCACGTCACAGCGGATTGACACCCTCGCCGCCGCTGCCCGACGATCATGGACGACAACCGCATCCGCGCCCGCATGGGGGAAGCCGGTCGAAGTCCGGCGCTGACCCGCAACGGTAGGCCGTCCGAGGGACGGCGAGCCCGAACGCCCGGCGAGCGCGGCGCGCTCTTGGACACCCGTCGAGGTCTGCGGGCCGGAGCCTCGGAACGCGGCCCGCCGTAGCGCGGGCGTGGCGCCGCGGCCTTCGCCGTGGGCCCGCATTCCGGAAGGCGGACGACATGGCCGACGCCGTCGCACGGCAGGCCGCCCCGCACCGCCCCGCACCCGTCCCGCTCGTGGTGGCGCTGGCACTGGGGTTGCTGGGTTCGCTGATCTGCGCGCTGGCCCTCGGTGCCGCCCGTGTGCCGCTGTCCGACGTGCTCGGCCATCTCGGCGCGGGCCTCACGGGCGGCTGGATCGACGCCGCCGACCTGCCGGACTACCAGATCGTGTGGGAGGTGCGGCTGCCCCGCGTGCTGCTGGCCGCGGTGGTCGGCGCGGGGCTCGCCGCGGTGGGCGTCGCGAGCCAGGCTCTCGTGCGCAACGCGCTGGCCGACCCGTTCGTGCTCGGCGTGTCCTCCGGCGCGTCGGTGGGCGCCACCGCGGTGATCGTGCTCGGCGCGTTCGCCGCCCTCGGCGTCTACGCCCTGTCGGTGGCGGCCTTCCTCGGCGCGCTCGGCGCCACCGCGCTGGTCTACCTCGCCGCGCGGTCGCCACAGGACCTCACGCCACTGCGGCTCGTGCTCACCGGCACCGCGCTCGCGTACGGCTTCTCCGCGGTCACGACCGTGCTGGTGTTCCTCGCCCCGCGCGGCGACGCGGCCCGCTCGGCGCTGTTCTGGTTGCTCGGCAGCCTCGGCGGCGTCACGTGGCCCTCGCTGCCGCTGGCCGCGGCAGCCGTTGCCGCCGGCATCGCGTACCTGCTGTCGCAGGCCCGCGCGCTCAACGCGCTGGCGATGGGCGACGAGACCGCGGCCGCGCTGGGCGTCGAGCCGGGGCCGTTGCGGCGCAGGCTGTTCGTGGTCTGCGCGGCCGTCACCGGCTGCCTCGTCGCCGTGAGCGGGGCCGTCGGCTTCGTGGGGCTGATGGTGCCGCACCTGGTGCGCATGGTCACCGGGGCCGACCATCGCAGGCTGCTCGCCGTGGCGCCGCTCGCGGGCGCCGTGCTGCTCGTGTGGGTGGACCTGCTGGCGCGCACGCTCGTCGCCCCGCAGGAGCTGCCGCTCGGCGTGCTCACCGCGGCGCTCGGCGTACCGGTGTTCGTCTGGCTCGTCCGGCGCCGCGGCTACGTGTTCGGGGGCCGCTGATGGACGTCGGCATCGAGGGGCTCACCGTCACCGTCGCGAGTACGCGGCTCGTGTCGGACCTGCGGGTCGCCGTGCCCTCGGGCGCCGTCGTCGGTCTCATCGGCCCCAACGGCAGCGGCAAGTCCACCACGCTGCGCTGCGTGTACCGCGCGCTGCGCCCCTCGGCGGGCCGGGTGCTGGTGAACGGCGACGACGTCTGGCGGCTCACCGCCCGCGACAGCGCGCGGCGGGTGGCCGCGCTGCCCCAGGAACAGCACGCCGAGTTCGACTTCACGGTCGCCGAGGTGGTGGCGATGGGCCGGTCCCCACACCAGGGCAGGCTCGAGGCCGACAGCGACGCCGACCGCGAGATCTGCGCCGCCGCACTACGCCGGGTGGGTGTGCGGCACCTGGCGCGGCGTGGCTTCCTCACGCTCTCCGGCGGGGAACGGCAGCGGGTGCTGATCGCCCGCGCGCTCGCGCAGGAGCCGAGCGTGCTGGTGCTCGACGAGCCGACCAACCACCTCGACATCCGCCACCAGCTGGAGATCCTCGCGCTGGTGCGCGACTCGGGCGTCACCGCGCTGGTCGCCCTGCACGACCTGAACCTGGCCGCGGGCGCGTGTGACGTCCTCTACGTCCTCGACGCCGGCGGCGTGGTGACCAGCGGCAGTCCGCGCGACGTCCTGACGCCGGAGCTGCTCGCCACCGTGTTCGGCGTGCACGCGCACGTGCTCGAACACCCGGTGAGCGGCGCGCCCCAGCTCGTCTTCAGCAGTGCACCCGACCCGGAAGGAACGCCGTGATGCGACGCCCCCTGCCCGTGCTCGCACTCGCCGCCACGCTGCTCGTCTCCGGCTGCGGCGCGCAGGTGCGGGAGGAGCCCGGCTCCGCCGCCGACGGCTATCCCGTCACGGTCACCAACTGCGGCCAGGAGGTGACGTTCGACCGCGCGCCGGAGCGGATCGTGGCCTACGACAGCGGGATCGTGGAGACGCTGTTCGCGCTAGGGCTCGGCGACCGCATCGCCGGTTACGTCCTGCCGCACGAGCGCGACATCGCGTCCTCGCCGTGGCGCGAGGACTTCGAGCGGGTGCCGAACCTCGGCGTCGACACCATCAGCAAGGAGGTGATCCTGCAGGCGGGCGCCGACTTCGTGTACGCGGGCTGGAACTACGGCTTCCGCGAGGACACCGGGCTCACGCCGCGGCACCTCGACGAGCTGGGCGTACCGTCCTATGTGCTCAGTGAATCCTGCCGCAACGGCAACACGGAGCGCTCGCGCGGCATCATGCCTCCGCTGGAGGCGCTCTACACCGACCTGCGCAACCTCGGCCGCGTCTTCGGTGTCTCCGAGCGCGCCGAGCAGCTGGTCACCGAGTACCGCGAGGTGGTGCGGGAGGCCGAGGCGACCGTACCGGAGGACCGGCCGCGCCCCAGGGTCTTCCTCTACGACTCGGGCACCGACCAGCCGTTCACCGGCGGGCGCTACGCCGCCTCCCACGAGGTGATCACGCGCGGTGGCGGAGAGCACGTCATGGCCGACCTCGCCGACAGCTGGACCACGACGCAGTGGGAGACGGTCGTGCAGCGCGACCCCGAGGTGATCGTCATCAACGACTACGCCCCGACGAGCGCGGCGGAGAAGCGGGCTTTCCTGGAGAGCTTCCCGCCGCTGCGGCACGTCTCCGCGGTCGAGCACAAGCGGTTCCTCGTTCTCGACTACGCCGAGCTGGTGCAGGGACCGCGCAATCCCGCCGCCGTGCGCAAGGTCGCGGACTACCTCAACGGCCTGGGTGGCTACTGACCCATGGGACCCGATCAGGTGATCAACGACTAGACTGAGGGCAGCGGCGCCCGGTCGCGGGCGCCCGAGCCGTCGGCCCTCCGGCCGGGGGCGCTCCTGCCGCTGGTGACAGGTTCCTGGCGTTCCTGTCCGCGGCGACCGATCGGCAGCGTGCGAACCGGCTCGGCCGGTTCCCGACGAGCAGGAGGTTGAATGGAGCACACGGACACCGCCGCGCAGTTCCGGCAGATCGCGAACCCCTACCGGGTCCGCGTCGAGCGGGACCGGATCATCCGGGGCACGTCCTCGCAGCCGTGGCCGCCCGCCGTGACGGCGGACGGCTCCACCGAGACGTCCGACGCCGAACAGGCGTCGTAGCGGCACTGGCGCTCAGTCCCGGCCGGGGCTGAGCGCCAGCATCGTGCGGGCCAGGTCGTCGGCCGCCGACTCGGCCCCGAGCAGCACCCGGTGCAGCTGGCCGTCCACGGCGTGCACGAGCAGCGCGGCCGTGTGCTCGGCGTCCGCTCCTCCTCGGCCACACCGGCGCAGCTGGGCCGCCAGCTCCTCGGCGAGCCCGTCGTGCAGTGCCCGCAGGCGCTCCACGCCGTCCGGCGTGCGCGGCGTGTGCTCGTAGAGCACCGCGTGCAGCCGCGGCCGGTTCCGGTGCAGGTCGTCGACCGCCGCCGCGACCATGCTTACGGTCGTCTCCCAGTCCGGGCGCGCGGCTGCCAGCTCCGCCGACAGCGCCGCGAGCCGCTCCCCCGCCTCGTCGAGGTGCCGCTCCGCCAGCGCGTGGAGGAGCGCCCGCTTGTTGGGGAAGTACTGGTACAGCGTGCCGATCGAGACACCGGCGCGTTCGGCGATCCGGTTGGTGGTGGCGGAGATCCCCTCGCGCTCGAAAACCTGAGCAGCCGCCTCCAGCACCACCTCCACGGTCTCGCGGGACCGCTGCTGGCGCGGCCTTTTCCGGGGCGTGTCGATGATGGTCCTAACGCGAGTTGTCACGGGGCTCCGAACCCGCTGGGATCGAGGTCATGCACGAAGCCTACCTCGCCCGACTGCCCGAGGACCTGCGCGCGAACCCGTTGCCGCGCAGGGAGTCCACGTGGTGGCGGTGGCGCGATGCCGACATCCACCTCGAGCGCGTGGGCGATCCCGCGGCGCCGGTCCGGGTGCTCCTCCTGCACGGCGCGGGCGGGCACGCGGCCGCCCTGTGGCCCTATGCCGCCTACGCCGCGTCGCACGGCCTGCACGTCGTGGTGCCCGACCTGCCCGGGTACGGGCGCACGCGCGTTCCGCGCCGCGCGGCCGTGCGCTACCCCGACTGGGTGGCGCTCGTCTGCGACCTCTTGCGTGCCGAGCGGAGGAGCCACGCCGGGCGGCTCGTCGTCGTGGGGGCGAGCATGGGCGGGCTGCTGGCCTACGACGCGGCGACGCGCACCGGTGTCGCCGACCGCGTGCTGGCGACCTGCCTGTTCGACCCGAGGGATCCGTTGGCCCGCAGGCACATCTCGCGGTTCGCGTGGCTCGGCGCCGCGGCCCGTCCGGCGCTGCGCGTGCTCGCCGGGCCGCTCGCGTCGCTACGGGTACCCCTGCGCTGGGTCACCAACATGGGCGCGATCAGCAACGACCCGGGATTGACCGGGCTGGTGCTGGGCGACCGGCTCGGCGGCGGGAACAGGGTGCCGCTGGGCTTCCTGCGCAGCTTCCTCGATTCGGCGCCCGGCGTGGAGCCGGAACAAGCGACGGGTCCCCGCTTCGTGCTCGCCCATCCCGGCGAGGACCGGTGGACCCCCACCGAGGTCAGCCTGCGCTTCTTCGACCGGCTCGCCGCGCCGAAGGAGCTGGTGCTGCTGGAGGGCGCCGGGCACTACCCGGTGGAGGCCCCCGGCGCGCACCGCCTGGCGGAGCTGATCGTCGCTCTCGGCGAGCCGAGCCCGGCCTGAACGCGAGCTCTTCCGGGGATTTCACGTCAGCCCGCGGACCGTCGCACGGCGCCTGGGCAAGATCGTCGGCGAGCCGGTGCGCGGTCCGGCGGCGGCCCGAATCGTCATGACCCGTGCGGCTCGTGCCGGGGCAGCCCCTTGAGCACCGCGTCCGCGATGTCGCCGAGCGCGTCGAGCTGCTCCTCGGTGAGCGCGTCGACGACGTGCCTGCGCACCGCTCGCTTGTAGTGTGCCGTCGCCTCCTCGGCCAGCTCGCGGCCGAGGTCGGTGATCTGGACGACGGTGCCGCGGCTGTCCTCTGCGCAGTCGAACCGCGTGACGAGCCCGCGCTGCTCCATGCGCCGCAACTGGTGGGACAGCCGGCTCTTCTCCCATCCGAGGCCGCAGCGCAGGGCGAGCGCCCGCACGGGCTCGCCGGGGGTGTCGAGCAGCGCGGTGAGGATCTCGTAGTCCGGCTCCGACAGACCCGAGCAAGCGGCGAGCTCGCGGTTGAGCTGACCGGCCAGTCGCACCCGCATCGCCTGATAGCGCGCCCACACGTCCGCCTGGCGCGCGGAGAGCCCGGAGGTAGCCATGTGCCCAGCGTAACCCAACAGGTTGATGCGTCAACTTAACCCGGCTAATATGGTTGACGCATCAACCTAAGGAGCGCGAGATGCACTACGGTCATGCACTGACCTTCGGCACGTTCCTCACCCCGACGGCCACCGAGCCCGCACGGGTGGTGTCACTCGCCACGCGCAGCGAGGAGCTGGGTTTCGACCTCGTCAGTATTCAGGACCACCCGTACCAGCCGGCTCACCTCGACGCCTGGACGCTCCTGACCTGGCTCGCCGGCCGCACCCGCCGCGTGACGCTCGCCCCCAACGTGCTCAACCTGCCGCTGCGCGACCCCGCCGTCCTGGCCGGTGCCGCGTCGAGCCTGGACCGGCTGTCCGGTGGCCGCCTCGCGCTCGCGCTGGGGGCGGGCGCGTTCTGGAAGGCGATCGGCGCGATGGGCGGGCGCACGCTCTCCCCCGGCGAGTCGGTCACCGCCCTCAGCGAGGCCATCGACATCATCCGGGCGAGCTGGGACGTCGGCGACGAGCGCCCGATCCGGCTGAACGGTGAGCACTACCGCGTCGACGGCGCCGCGCGCGGACCCGAACCCGCCCACGACGTCCCGCTCTGGCTCGGCGCGTACAAACCGCGCATGCTGCGCCTGCTCGGCGCGAAGGGTGACGGCTGGGTGGTGACGCACCAGCTGCTGCGACCGGGACAGCTCGCCGAGGGCAACAAGCTCATCGACGAGGCCGCCGTGGCGGCGGGCCGGGACCCGAGGGAGATCCGGCGCCTGCTGAACGTTTCCGGCGACTTCCTCGGCGGGCCCGGCGAGGCGTGGGTCGACGCGCTGCTGCCGCTCGGCGTGGAGGACGGCGTGGGCACGTTCATCCTGGCGACCGACGACACGGCGACCCTCGAGCGGTTCGCGGGCGAGGTCGCCCCGGCGCTGCGGGAGGCCGTCGACCGGGAGCTGCCCGGCACTTCCCTGCCGCCGCTCCGCCGGGCTGCGGTCCGGGCAAGGCGACGCGAAGGCATCGCGTACGACGACGTCCCCGCCGCGCTGGCTGACGCCGCGATCGAGCCGGGCGACGTCGGCTACGCCGGGGTGAGGTCGACCTACCTGCGGGGCGGCGCGCCAGGGCTGGTGCTGCGGCCAGGCACCGAGGAGGAGGTCGCCGAGGCGCTGGCCTTCGCACGGGCGCACCCGCGGCTGCCGCTGTCATTGCGCAGCGGCGGGCACGGCATCAGCGGGCGCTCGACCAACGACGGTGGGATCGTCATCGACATGTCCCGGCTGAACTCGATCGAGGTGGTCGACCCCGCCCGCCGCCGTGTCCACATCGGCCCCGGCGCGCGGTGGGCGGACGTGGCCGCGGCGCTCGCGCCCCACGGGCTGGCGCTGACCTCCGGTGACTACGGCGGCGTGGGGGTCGGCGGCCTCGCCACCGCGGGCGGGCTCGGGTTCCTCGCCCGCGAGCACGGGCTGACGATCGACCATCTGCGCGCGGTGCGGATGGTGCTCGCCGACGGCTCCGTGGTCCGCGCGAGCGACGACGAGAACCCAGAGCTGTTCTGGGCCGTTCGCGGCGCGGGCGCGAACTTCGGCGTCGTCACCTCGTTCGAGTTCGAAGCCGACGAGGTCGGTGACGTCGGGTGGGCGCGGCTCGTGTTCGACGCGAGCGACACGGCCGGGCTGCTGCACCGCTGGGGCGCCACGCAGGAGGCCGCGCCGAGGGACGTGACGAGCTTCCTGCTCGTCGGCCCGCCCCGGCGTGGCAGGCCGCCGGTGGCGCACCTGATGGCGATGGTCGACTCCGCCGACCCGGAGACCGTTCTCGACCGGTTGCGGCCCTTCGCGGAGATCGGTCCCCTCCACGACCAGTCGGTGGTGCTGACGTCCTACGCGTCCGTCATGGCGAACGCGAGCCCCGAGGCGCACAACGGCCACGGCGAACCGGTCACGAGGTCCGCGTTCGCCGAGCACATCACACCCGAGTTCGCGGCCGACGCCGAGCGACTCCTCCGCAGCGGCGCCGTGTACTTCTTCCAGATCCGGGCAGTCGGGGGCGCGGTGGCCGACGTGCCCCCGGACGCGACCGCGTACGCCCACCGGTCGGCCAACTTCTCCGTCACCACCTTCGGCGTGGACCGTCGGCGGGTCGACGCCGAATGGGACCGGCTGGCCGGGCACCTCGACGGGTTGTACCTCAGCTTCGAGACCGATCCCCGGCCGGAGCGGCTCGCCGACGCCTTCCCGCCCGCGACGCTGCGGCGGCTGCGCGAACTCAAGGCCACCTACGACCCGGGCAACGTCTTCCGCGACAACTTCAACGTCACCCCCGAACGCCGATCCCACTGAGGAGTGAACCCATGCCCGACTACGGACACGACCTGCTGTTCGGTACCTTCGTCACGCCCTCGGCCTCGCCCGCCCACCACGCGGTGGACCTCGCGGTGGCCGCCGACCGGGCAGGCCTGGACCTCGTGACCTTCCAGGACCATCCCTACCAGCCACGCTTCCACGACACGTGGACGCTAATGTCCTATGTGGCCTCCCGCACCGAGCGGATCCGGCTGAGCGGCAACGTGCTCAGCCTCCCGCTGCGGCAGCCCGCCGTGCTGGCCCGCAGTGCCGCGAGCCTCGATGTGCTCAGCGGCGGGCGGGTCGAGCTCGGGCTCGGCGCGGGCGCGTTCTGGGACGCCATCGACGCGATGGGCGGCCGCAGGCTCTCCCCCGCGCAGGCGGTGGTCGCCCTCGAGGAGGCGATCGCCATCATGCGGCAGATCTGGGCGGCCGACCAGCCGGGCGGCGTGCACGTGAAGGGCGACTACTACGCCGCCGACGGAGCGAAGCGGGGCCCGGCCCCGGCGCACGACATCGGCGTCTGGATCGGCGCCTACAAACCCAAGATGCTGGCGCTGACGGGAAAGACCGCCGACGGGTGGCTGCCCTCGCTGCCCTATCTGCCGGGCGGCCCGGCCGTCCTCGGCGACCTGAACGAGCGGATCGACGAGGCGGCGGCCTCGGCCGGACGCTCGCCTTCGGACATTCGGCGGCTGCTCAACATCAACGGGCGGTTCGGGGACACCAGCACCTCGCTGCTCAACGGCCCGCCGGACCAGTGGGCCGAAGAGCTGGCCGGGCTGACGCTGGAGCACGGCATCACCGGCTTCGTGCTCGCCACCGACGACGAATACACCACCGAGCTGTTCGCGGCCGAGGTCGCCCCAGCCACCAGGGAACTGGTCGCGGCCGAACGACGAGGGTGATCGCCTGCTGATGCTGGACCGGGCGGGCGTGCCGGCGAGGCGGACCGTCCGACGGCGCGCCACTGCCGCTCCGCACGCCGAGCGCGACGAGCGGTAACGTTCCGGGCCGAACGGTACCGGGGGCTCGCCGAGTACCAGCGCGGGATCGGCCGGTCGTCCCGGTGATCGCGCTCGTTCCGGTGACCTCCGGCTGACCGATCAGGAATCGAGAAGCGCCGACCGGGCGGCCGTTCCTACCGTGAGCGCATGACCTCGAGCCAGCAGACAGGCAATCAGAAGAAGCGCGGTCCGCTCACCAGGGCGTCGCACTGGTTCCAGCGGCGGATGAACGTCAGGACCAACGAGAAGATCCGCAGGAAGGCCGGCAAGGTCATGGGCATGGACATGCTCATCCTGCACACGGTGGGCCGTCACAGCGGGCAGCCGCGGGAGTCGCCGCTGACCTGGTTCGCCGACGGCGACGACGCGCGCCTGATCGTGGCCTCGGGAGGCGGCAGCAGGCACCCCGACTGGTACTTCAACCTGATGGCACACCCCGACAAGGCGGCGATCGAGTTCCACGGCCAGTCCGCCGTCCCGGCGACGCCGCACGTGCTCGAGGGCGCCGAGCGGGAGAAGGCGTGGCAGCGCATCACCGAGGCCCAGCCGCGCTGCGCCAAGTACCAGAAGAAGTCCGAGCGGCGCTACCCCGTCATCCGGCTGACGCCGCGGTGACCGCGGACGCCGTGTGGCCGGCCCCGCCCGAGGCCGGCCACACGCGCCCGCTACGCCGATCCGACCGGCGCCCCGGTTTCGGCGAGCCCGCTCAGCACCCGTGGCAGCGGGTCCTGGTGCAACACGCCGAGGCGCTGGGTCGCTCGGGTGAGCGCGACGTAGAGCTCGGCCGCGCCACGCGAGCCGTCGGCGAGGATCCGTTCCGGCTCCACGACCAGGACGGCGTCGAACTCCAGGCCCTTCGTCTCCGCCGGTGTCACCGCGCCGGGCACGTCCGGCGGTCCGATCACGACACTGGTGCCCTCGCGGCCGGCCTCGTCCCGGACGAACTCCTCGATGACGAGGGGCAGCTCCTCGCCGGTGACTTGCTTCGACCACGGCTGAATCCCGCACGCCCGCACCGAGTCCGGCGGCCGCGCCTCCGGCGCGAACTCGGCGAGCAGCGCGCCGGCGACGGCCATGATCTCCGCCGGGGTGCGGTAGTTCACCGTCAGCGACCGGTGGACCCAGCGGCCGGGCACGTACCGCTCCAGCATCGCCCCCCACGACGTCGCCCCGGCCTCCGACCGGCGCTGCGCCAGGTCCCCTACCACGGTGAACGACCGGTTCGGACAGCGCCTCATCAGCACGCGCCAGTCCATCTCGGACAGTTCCTGCGCCTCGTCGACCACCACGTGCCGGTAGGTCCAGTCGCGGTCGGCGGCGGCGCGCTCGACGAGCTCACGGGTATCGGCCTCCACGAACCGCTCGGCCAGATCCTCGGCGTAGAGCAGGTTCTCGGCGACCAGCTGGATGTCCTCGTCCTGCTCCTCCCGGTCCAGTTTCATCAGGTCCATCACCCCGGCGGCGTACTCGGCCTCGGCCCTGCGCTTGCGCTCCTCAGCCCGTTCGGCCGCCCGATCGGCCTCCTTGTCCCGGCCCAGCAGATCCGCCAGCTCGTCGAGCAACGGCACGTCCGGCACCGTCCACGCCGCACCGTCGGCACGCCACAACGCCGGGTCGGCGCCCGCCGCCCGCAGCCGCTCGGGCGAGGAGTACAGCCCCGCCAGCAGTGTCTCCGGTGTCAGGATCGGCCACAGGTCGTCGATCGCGGCGGCGAACGCCTCGTTCTCCGCGAGCTCGTCGAGCAGGTTCCCGCGAAGCTCCTCCCATTCCGCTCGGTCGTCGCGGGTCAGCCAACCCTTGCCGATCCGTCCGATCGCCCGCTCCGTGAGCACGTACGTGATGATCTCGGTGAACACCGACCGTGCCTCGTTGTGCGGCAGGCCGCTCGTGCGCGCCTCCTCCCTCGCCCACTCCGCGGTCGCGGCGTCGATCCGCACCGTGACGTCCTTCAGCTGGATCGGCACCGGCCCCTCCGGCAGCCGCTGCCGGTCGGCGATCGCCGCCGCGAGCACGTCGAGCATCGCCAGCGACCCCTTGAGCCGAGTGGCCTGCGGCGTGTCCTCGGCCGTGACGCGAAGGCCGGGCACGAGGTCGCCGGTGGTCAGGAAGACCACATCGGACTCCCCCAGCGACGGCAGCACGCGGCTGATGTGGTCGAGGAAAGCCGGGTTGGGCCCGACAACGAGCACGCCGTGACGCTCCATCCGCTCCCGCTGGGTGTAGAGCAGGTACGCGACACGGTGCAGCGCCACGACGGTCTTCCCGGTGCCAGGGCCGCCCTCGATCACCAGCACGCCGGGGTGGTCGAGCCGGATGATCTCGTCCTGCTCGGCCTGGATCGTGGCCACGATGTCGCGCATCCCGTCACCGCGCGGTGCGTTGACGGCCGCGAGCAAGGCCGCGTCTCCCCTGGCGTCGCCCTCCGCGTCGCCCGGACGGCCGAGCACCTCGTCGGTGAAGCCGACGACGTGCCGCCCCCTGGTGTGGAACTGGCGGCGCCGCCGCATGTTCTCCGGGTTGGCGCCGGTCGCCGTGTAGAGCGGGCGCGAGGCCGGCGCCCGCCAGTCGAGCAGCACCGGTTCGTACGAGTTCTCCTCGTCGAAAAGCCCGATCCGGCCGATGTATGAACGCGCGCCCGAATCGCTGTCCAGCCGCCCGAAACACAGTCCGTTGTCCACGGCTTCCAGCCGTCTCACCCGTTTCGCCAGCGACCGCACCTCCACGTCCCGTTCCATCGGTGTCGCGCCGTTTCCCCGCAACGCCGCCTCGTACTCCCCCTTCACCCGCGCGCGCTCGGCGTCGAGCCGCGCGTACAACCCGGCCACGTAGTCCCGTTCGGATCGCAGTTCCTCGTCGTACCCCTGTGTTGACACATGCCCCTCGCTGTGACTAAACTGGCGTTAGGTTCGGCGGGGTTTTCCTTTGTTTTCCGGAAAGCACGCCGATTTTTTATTGTCCCCTTCGTGTCAAGTCCTCTCGCGATTCACGAAAGAGAAGACGCCAGTCGGCGAGGGATCACGGCGTCGCGAGGAAGTCCCGCACCTCCGCCAGGAACTGCCCACGACCGCGTTCGGCGCGATCGAGGTGCGCGTAGTGCGTCGCGCCCGCCAGCTCGACCGACCGCACCGACCGCGCGTGCACCAGGTGCTCGGCCAGCAGGTCGGCATCGCCCGGCCTGCTCCAGAAGTCGTACTCGCTGCGCAGGATCAGGGTCCGCGCGGTGACCAGGCTGGCGTCCCACAGCTGCCGGCCGGTCGCGAGGTAGAAGCTGTCCTCCATCGCCCCGGACGGGGCGCGGAAGCTCGCCGGCTGCCGGGAACCGCTGGTGGGGTCCGAGGCCAGCGCGCCCCGAACGTAGGCGTCGACGACGGCGGGATCGCGCCACACCGACTTGTCCTCGACCGGAATGCCGC
The DNA here is from genome assembly GCF_003311655.1 of Prauserella sp. PE36. NCBI lineage: Bacteria > Bacillati > Actinomycetota > Actinomycetes > Pseudonocardiales > Pseudonocardiaceae > Prauserella > Prauserella sp. PE36. The sequence goes on from NZ_QEQT01000092.1 coordinate 90,944, forward strand.
TGTCCCACGATGGAAGCAGGCTCGCAGCGGTGCTCAGCCGGTAGGCCCCGTATCGGGCCGCGTTGAACCGGCCGGGGTGGTCGGGGTCCTCGTTGTCGGTGCCCCTGCCCAGAGTCGGGTGCCCGTCGAGCGGTCCGTAGAGGGCGTTGTAGAGCACGAGGTGGCTGACGCGGTGGGGATGGGCGGCGGCGTACTGGCCGAGCCAGTGTCCGCCGGTGGCCCAGCCGAGCAACGCGACCTGGCCGCTGCCTGCGCGACGCGTGATCGCCTCCACGACGGCGGTCACGTCGCGCACCACGGCCGCGGAGCGGACGGCGGGCGGGCTCGACTCCGGCGGCCGCTGCAGCTCGGCGGGCCGGGTGGAGGCGCCGTAGCCGCGGGCGTCCATCACGTAGACCCGGTGTCCCGCCCTGGCCAGGTCGGCTGCGAGTGAACCGCCGGGGACGGGCAGGTCGAAGCTCGCCACACCGGGCACGCGCGCGCCGTGCAGGAGCAGCACCGGGGGCTTGGGCCGCGCCGGTCGCCCGGCAGGCCGGACTTCCCGGACGGCGATCCGCACGCCGGGATCGCTCGTGACCCGGAACTCCGCGCGGACCAGCTCGCGCCCGGCCTCGGTCGGCGGTGCGGGGGCGACCAGGGTCGCGGCGGCCGCCGCGATCGCCGCAGCGGTGCTGGACAGGATGGTGAACACGTTGCGCATGCCTCGATCCTGGGACCGACCGGCGCCTCTCGATACGTGATATAGCTGCGCGAGGGGCCATCGATATCCCGGCCGTATCGATCGAGGGAGGACGCCGGTGGAGCTGCGGCACCTGCGCTACTTCGCTGCCGTGGCGGAGGAACTGCATTTCGGCCGGGCCGCCGAGCGGCTCGGCATCCGGCAGCCTCCGCTGAGCCAGCAGATCAAGGCGCTCGAGGACGACCTCGGGGTCGCGCTGTTCGACCGCAGCAGCCGCAGGGTGCGGCTCACCGCCGCGGGGCAGACGCTGTACCCGGCCGCGCGCGACATCCTCGCCTCGGTGCAGGCGGCGCGGCGCACGACGCGGAGGGCAGGCCGGGGCGAGTCGGGCGAGCTGTCGCTCGGGTTCGTCGGCTCGGCCACGAACGTCCTGCTGCCCGAGGCACTGCGTGCCTTCCGGCGGGACTACCCGGACGTCACGCTGCACCTTCGGGAGCTGACCACGATGCAGCAGGCGCACGCCCTGCGCGAAGGCGCGCTGGACGTGGGTCTGCTGCGCCCGCCGCTGCCCGCCGATGCGGCTGCCGGGCTGACCGTCGACCCGGTCGGCGCGGAACGGCTGATGGCGGCGCTGCCCGTCGACCACCCGCTCGCCGCCGAGCGGGTGGTCGACGCCGGACGGCTCGCCGCCGAACCGTTCGTGCTCTTTCCGCGCGAGCTCGGACCCGGCCTGCACGACCGGATCCTCGGCTACTGCGCCGAGGCCGGTTTCGCGCCCGCCATCGCGCAGGAGGCGGTGCAGATGCAGACCATCGTCGCGCTCGTCGCGAGCGGGCTGGGGGTATCGGTCGTGCCCTCGTCGGTGGCGCGCACCCGCAGGCAGGGAGCGGTTTTCCGGCCGCTACGCCCCTCGGCCCGGGTCGTGCACCTCGCGGTGGCCAGACGGCGGAACGAGGAGAACCCGGTGGCGCGCAACTTCGTCACCGCCGTGAGGCGCGCGGCCTCATGAGGCAACGCCGATGCCGATCGCCTGCCCCGCTCCGACAACCGGCACGAGGCAACCGGCCGTCTCCCGGCCCTGGCCACCGAGCTCATCGAGGTCGCGCTACAGCCGGGCGTTCCCGGTGTCGGTTCCGGCGTCGCGGGGCATTGGACACCGTGTCCCCACGGCCGACCGGAACCACCCACACGCGGTGCGTCGTGCGCCGGTCTAGAAACGCGTGCGGACCGGCGAGTCCAGCCAGGCAAGCAACCGCCTCCACAAGTTTCCCGCTCCCATGGAGATCCTGCTGAACCGAGTCATCTCGCGGCGCCCCTTCCTGTGCATGTCCGGCACGGCGCGGTCGTTGTCACCGTGGCGCCCGGTTGATCGTCGGCAGGCGCCTCGGTGTTTCACCCTGGGGCAAAGGAATCCCAGCCGCCCGGCTGTGCGCACTGGCAAGGTCGGGTCCATGCCCGTCACCTCCGGAATCAACCACGTCACCACGTTCACCACGGACCTCGACCGCATGGCCCGCTTCTACTCGGACATGTTCGGCGCGGAGATCGTGTTCGAACGGCAAGCGACCGACGGTCACCCGCGCACGGCGATCGTCGAGCTCGGTGGGACCCGGTATGTGAAGTTCGTCGAGGACCCGGCCTACCGGGCGCCGCACACCACCACGGCGATCGAGCGGTTCGGGCTCGCGGTCGGCTCCCTCGCGATTCTGCGGGAACTCCGGGAACGCATGGCGGCGGCGGGTGCGGCGATCGGTGAGATCGAGCGGCTCCCCACGCAATGGGTGCTTCCGTTCACCGACCCGGACGGCACGCCGCTGCAGGTGTCCGCGCACGCCCGTCCCGGCGACCCCGCCGCGTGACCGCGCGGCCAGTGCGGGGCGCTTGGCTGCTGCTCCGGCGCGACCGCGGTGGCCGGGTCGCCCCCCCCGCCGACGGCGCGGGAGGCTGTGGTCTGGACTCGGCGGGCGGACGGCGCCTCGACCGGGGCGGCGGTGCTCAGACGAGGCGGCCGACGCCGGCGAGGCCGAGCTGGCGGGCTTCGTCGTCGGGGTCGGGGGTGTAGCCGGAGTCGGTGGGGCGCCAGTCGGGTATGTGGACGATGCCGGGGTGGAGGATCTCGGCGTCGGTGAAGATGGCTGCGATCTGGTCCTTGTTGCGCATCCAGGTGCGTTCGGTGCGCTGGTCGTAGTCCTTCTTGGCGAGGTTCTGCTGCGCGGCCACGCGAGCGGTCTGCGCGGTGGTGCCGTGGGAGATGACCAGGTAGCTGCCAGGGCACACCGCGCGGCGGTACCGCTCGATCATGGGAAGCTCCTCGTCGGAGATGAAGTGCAGGACGGCGAACATCAGCAGCCCGACCGGCTTGTCGAAGTCGATGAGGCCCCGCAGGTCCGGATCGGCGAGCACGTGCTCGGGCTGGCGTATGTCGGCGTGGATCGAGGTGGCGTGCGGGTTGTCGGCCAGGATCTCGCGGCCGAGGTCCACGGCGCCACGCTCGTAGTCGATGTAGACCACCCGTGTCTCTGGCGCGATGGCCTGGGCGACCTCGTGCACGTTGTCCTCGGTGGGCAGGCCGGAGCCGAAGTCGATGAACTGGCGGATCCCGTACTCGCCGGTCAGCAGGTGCACCACGCGCTGCAGGAACTCCCGGTTGTAGCGCATCAGCACGGGCACCAGTGGTAGTGCGCGCACCATGCGGTTGCCGGCGGCCTCGTCGACCGGGTAGTAGTGCGAGCCGCCGAGGATGTAGTCGTAGACGCGGGCCGGGCTGGGCTTGCTGGGGTCGGATTCCCGTGGGCCGTAGACGGGCTGCTCGCCGGACAGGGTCATCGTTGCTCCTTGAACTCGTGAAGAAACCGCAGAGAGTCGGCGGGGCGCAGGGCGGCGCGCACGGCGGAGGACCAGAGTCGCTCGCAGGCCTCGATGCGGCTGATCGGGATCGGGTCATCGCCGATGCGGCCCCAGGCAAAGGTGAGGTCGTCGAGGCTCTGAACTGGGTGGGGCAGGCGCAGGAGCGTGAGAGCGTCCTGTACTCCGGGGGTGGCGCCGAACGTCGAGACCTGAACGGTGATGTTCGGCTGACCGGCGAGCGCGGTGAGATGGTCGAGTTGCTCCTCCAGCACCGTTGGAGGACCGGGCGGACGCCGGTAGAAGCAGGATTCGCTGAGCACGGCGTAGATCTCGGGTGGGTCTTGGCGGCACAGCACGCGGTCGTGGCGGGACAGGATCGCGTCGGTCTTCGCCCGCCGCAGCCGCGCCGGCTGGCCGGCGAGGGCCGCGTAGGCGTAGGACTCGCAGGCCAGCAGGTCGGGAATCATCTCGCTGCCGAGCAGCCGGATACTTGCGGCGTCCTCCTCCAGGTCGACGTAGCGCCGGCTGCTGTCGGTGTCGTACGCCGCCCGCGGTCCGCCCCACCGGTCGCGCTTGGCGTAGCGGGGCCTGAGCGTGCACGCCAGCTCGATGACGGTGTCCTCGGCGCCGTAGGCGCGCAGTAGCGCGATCAGGTCGGCCTCGCGCATGCCGCCGTCACCGCGTTCCAGCCGGGCGATCTTGTTCTGCCCCACTCCGCTGCTCATGCCAGGGCGCACGGTCCGTGCGGCGTCCAGCTGCGTGAGCCCGGCGCGGGCACGCAGGTGATGGCACAACGCGGCCAACTGGAGGCGGCGGCCGGTCGGCGTGCGCGCCACGGCGGCGTCGAAAGCGGTCATCGCGGTTCCCAAGGGCCAGGGCAAGCCTGAATCCTGGCCGTGTCGGCACGGGTACGGCAAGTGCGTCGCTCAAATGGCCCCCTTGAAAAGGCTATATAGCCGACTATCGTAAACCATTGAGAGCACATATGGTTTCATCTAATGAAACGCAGCAGGGCGGGGAGGAATGGCATGAGCGTGACACTTGTCGTCGATGACGTTGGCTGGGCTGCCGACCTGCGCCCGGAGAGGGCGCCATCACGCTTCGGTGTTGTGGCTGGGGCCTGCGGGTGCTGCTGTCCGTCCGGTGTGGACCTGCGCCGCGCGATCAGGGCCGGAGTCGACTCGCTGTTCTCGCGCCGACGTCCGCAACGGGGACGGAGGCCGAGCTGTGGTTGTGCATGACACCGCGGTGACGGCCGCGCTGCGCGGGGTGTGCCGCGACGCCCACGAGGCCGTGGAGCAGATGACGACCGGTGAGGGCCTCTCGGTGACTCAGGAGCACCGCCTGGCGGCACGGTTGATCGAGGTCGGCGACCTGCTCGACGAACACGCCGACCAGCGCGCAGCCGGCGCCGGAATTCCGGGGTCCAAGATCGCGGCCGAGGACGGTGCCCCGAGCGGCCACCGAGGCCGGGCGGAGGAGGCTGTCGAGTGAGTCGCAAACGGCGACCGAAGGGTTCGGGATCACGGCCCCAGCGCAGGGTTCCCACGGGTGTTCCAGGACTTGACTGGGTGACGCCGGCTGCCCAGACCATCTTCACCGGCGAGCGGCGTGACGGCACGACCTTCGCCGTCGACCAGTGGCAGCTGGCCTCGGCGGTCACCCTGCTGGCGCTGCGGGCCGGACGCGGGGTGCTGTCCCTGACGGCCAGCGGGTGGGCACTGGCCCGAGAAGACGTCGAGCGCGGGTATCGATGGCAGCTGTCGATGCAGCGCCCGTCGCAGAACACGCTCACCCTGCACCTGCACGACACGCGGCAGACCACACCACACCGCGTCCAGCTGATCGACATCACCGGGAGCCCCGACGGGGGTCTGCGAGCTCACCACAGGACGCTGACCGCGGCGAAACCCGGGCTCAGCGGCGACACCGAGACCGACACCCACCTGGCGATCATGCTCACCATGCTGCGGGAGAACGGCGGCACCCTCTCCGCCCACCCCGACGAACTCGCAGCCACCGCCGAGCTGATCCAAAGTGGACACCACTGGCGGGTGGTGGAGCTGCCCTTCAGCGGCAAGGCCAAGACCTTCCAGCTCGAAGAACCTGAAGAACCTCCTGGGTGACCTGCCGCGAGCCGGCCCCAAGCCGACTACGAGGAGTTCTGTTCGCGATCGCAGGCCTCCGCGATGTCCTGCGTTTCCCAGGAGACCATGAGCTCGCCGGCGCGCGCGGCCGCCGCGAGGTCGGGCAGCTTCGCGATGGCGAGGTGCGTCCTCACCGCGGTAGACGACGCCGGGGAGATCACCGTGGCCGCTCCGCCGCGCGGTAGCGCAGCCCGTCGACGAGCAGCGCGACCATGCGCCGCGCCTGGTCGGGCCGGTCGGCGTCGGTGGCATAACACAGACCGGACACCGCCTGGAGCAGCTCCATGGCGTCCAGGTCGGCGGGGATCGCCCCGGCCGCGGCCGCGGATTCGAGCAACGCCGCCAGTGCGGGCCGGAACCGCCTCTCGAAATAGGCGGGCAGAGCGTCGAAGGCCGGGTCACCCGAGTGCAGGGCCGCGGCGAGCCCGCGCTTGGTCGCGACGAAGTCGACGCACCGGTACAGCCACCGCTCCAGCGCCTCGGCGGGCTCACACTCGGCCGCGAGGACGGGCGCCTCGTCGGCGCAGGCGTCGACCTCGTGCCGGAACACTGCCGTGACCAGGTCGGACCTGCGAGGGAAGTGGCGGTACAGCGTGCCGAGGCCGACCCCGGCCTTCGCCGCGATCTCGCGCACCGGGGCGTCCACTCCCGAGGTGGCGAACACCGCCTTCGCCGCCGCGACCAGCGCGTCGACGTTGCGTCGCGCATCGGCGCGCAGCGGCCTCGAGGGCGCCTCCTCGCTGCTGTCCTGGCCCACGCCACTCCTCAGCCACACCCGTCCGACCTGCCGTTCGCTCGATGATAGGCCACCCGAACGCGCAGGTTACGGCGCGGACGGCGGAGATCGGTTGATAAGCGGAACGGCGCTCCATATAATCGGATCAGCGTTCCAGTTATCCCGTGAACGCGTCATCGTTCCCACCACCACATCGTTGAAGGAGTCTCCGTGGCCGACAGTGCCGACGCGATACGGATCAACGGAACCGCGGTCGAGCCACCCGGCGATCCGCGGGTGTCCCTGCTCGACCTGCTGCGGGAGCGACTGGAGCTCCACGGCACGAAGAAGGGGTGCGACCAGGGCGCGTGCGGCGCCTGCACCGTGCTGGCCGACGGCGAGCGCATCGTGTCGTGCCTCGCGCTCGCCGTGCAGTACACCGGGCGCGAGGTCGTGACCATCGAGGGGCTCACCGGCGAGGACGGGCCGCATCCGCTGCAACGGGCGTTCGTCGAGCACGACGGCTTCCAATGCGGCTACTGCACGCCCGGCCAGATCTGCTCGGCCGTCGGCATGGCCGCGGAGCTGGAGCGCGGGGTGCCGAGCTACGTCACGGACGACCTCGCCGCCGCGCGGATCGCACCCGGCCGCGACGAGGTGCGCGAGCGGATGAGCGGCAACCTGTGCCGCTGCGGCGCGCACAACGGCATCGTCGCGGCCATCACCGAGACCTACGGAACGGAGGCCCGATGATCCCGTTCACCTACGCCAGGGCCGAGAACGCGGCCGACGCCGTCCGGCTCGGCGCCGCGGACGGCGTGAAGTACCTCGGCGGTGGCACCAACCTGGTCGACCTGCTGCGCGAGAGCATCGAGCGGCCGACCACGCTGGTCGACGTGACGGGCCTGTCCTCGGCCATCGAGGAGCGCGACGGCGGCCTGCTGATCGGCGCGGCGGCCCGCAACACCGCGGTCGCCGAGCACCGTCTCGTGCGCACCCGGTACCCGGTGCTCTCCCGTGCGATCTCCTCCGGCGCGTCCGCGCAGATCCGCAACATGGCGACCGTCGGCGGCAACCTCCTCCAGCGGACGCGCTGCCCCTACTTCTACGACGCCGACGGCTTCCGTTGCAACAAGCGCAATCCCGGCGAGGGCTGCGACGCCGTCGACGGCTCCAATCGCACGCACGCGATCCTCGGCGCATCGTCGGCGTGCGTCGCCGTCCATCCTTCGGACCTGGGCGTGGCGCTCGCCGCTCTCGACGCCGACGTGCACCTGCACGGCACAACGGGCACCCGGACCGTACCGCTGACCGAGCTGCACCGGCTGCCGGGAGACCGTCCGGACGTCGAGACCGTGCTCGAACCGGGTGAGCTGATCACCGCGATCGAGCTGCCCGCACCGCCACCGGCGACGCGGTCGGCGTACCGCAAGGTCCGCGACCGGGCGAGCTACGCGTTCGCGCTGGTGTCGGTGGCCGCCGTGCTCGGCGTCGAGGACGGCCGCGTCACCGCCGCGCGGATCGCGCTCGGCGGGGTCGCGCCCAAACCCTGGCGGGCTCGCACGGCGGAGGCCGCGCTCCTCGGCGGCCCCGCCACGGAACAGGCGTTCCGCGCCGCCGCCGAGGCCGAGCTGGCCGACGCGAAACCGCTGCGCGACAACGGGTTCAAGGTGGAGCTCGCCGCCCGCACCATCACCGCCGTGCTCGGCCGACTGGCAAGGGAGCAAGCATGAGCAAGCCGGACAACACCGTGAAGGACGCACTCGCGCTGGGCCCGGAGAACTGGGCGGACGGTGAGGACCCGCTGGCCCGTCGCCGTGGCGGGCGGATCGGCGCGCCGGTGTCGCGGCTCGACGGTCCGCTCAAGGTACGGGGCAAGGCGCCGTTCGCCGCCGAGTTCCCGGCGGAGGGGATGGCCTACGCCGCGCTCGTCTTCAGCACGATCGCGAAGGGCCGCATCGCCACGCTCGACACCGCCGCCGCCGAGGCGGCGCCAGGCGTGGTCCTCGTGATGACCTACCGCAACGCTCCCCGCATGCGGCCGATGCAGCAGTTCGACTCAAGCGAGAAGGCGGGCGGCGCCGACACGCTGCCGATCATGCAGGACGAGCGCGTGTACTGGAACGGGCAGCCGATCGCACTCGTGCTGGCCGAGACGCAGGAGCAGGCGGACCACGCCGCGTCGCTGGTGCGCGTGACGTACGAGCCCGGGCACGCCGTCACCTCCTTCGCCGAGGCGAAGGCGAACGGTACCGACACCGGCGACTTCCACGGTCCACTCCACCTGGAGATCGGCGACGCGGAGGAGGCGCTGCGGGCGGCGGCCGTCTCGGTCGACGTCACGTACCGCACCCCGCCGCACAACCACAACGCCATCGAGCCGCACGCGACGACGCTGGCCTGGCACGGCGACGAGCTGGTGGTTCACGACGCGACCCAGCTCGTGACCCACACCGCGTGGACCCTCGCCCACATTTTCGGTGTCGACGAGTCACAGGTCCACGTCACCTCGCCCTTCGTGGGCGGTGGTTTCGGCGGGAAGCTCGTCGCCCAGCACCAGGTGCTGGGCGCGGCCGCCGCGCGGCTGGCCGGCCGCCCGGTGCGCATCGCGCTCCCTCGCGAGGGTGTGTACCGGCTGATCGGCGGCCGTGCGCGCACCGAGCAGCGGGTGGCCATCGGGGCGAGCGAGGAAGGCCGGTTCACCGCGCTCATCCACACCGGGACGAGCGCGACGACCCGGCACAGCGCGTGGCCCGAGCCGTTCATGCTGGCGGCGCACAGCCACTACGCGGCCGGGACCTTCCTGCTCGACCTGCAGACGGCGTACGTCGACATGGTCGCCAACGGGAGCATGCGCGCGCCCGGAGGAGCCGTCGGGGTCTACGCCCTCGAGTGCACTGTGGACGAGGTGGCCGCCAAGCTCGGCATGGATCCCGTCGAGCTGCGCATCCGCAACGAGCCCGCCACCGGTCCGACCGACGGCAGGCCGTTCTCCTCCCGGCACGTCGTCGAGGCGTGGCGCGCGGGGGCCGAACGATTCGGGTGGGCCGGGCGCAACCCGGTGCCCGGCGCGGTGCGTGACGGTGAATGGCTCGTGGGCATGGGCTGCGCGGCCGCGTCACATCCTTACGTCCGCATGCCCGGCGGCGCCGCGCGGATCACGCTGACCGACAAGGGCCTCGCCCGGGTGGAGGTCGCCGCGCACGACATGGGCATGGGCACCGAGACCGCGCAGACCCAGGTCGCCGCCGAGCGGCTGGGCCTGGAGCCCGGCCAGGTGTCGTTCCGCTACGGGGACTCTGCGCTGCCGGGGCTTGTGCCCGCCGCCGGGTCGCAGCAGAGCGCGTCGATCGGCGCGGCCGTGGTCGCCGCCCAGCACGCGCTGGTGGCTGAGCTGCTCAAGCTCGTCAGCGACGACTCCCCGCTCGCCGGGCTCGAGGCGGACGAGATCGGCGCCGTGAACGGGGGGCTGGCCAAACTCGACGAGCCCGAACGGTACGAGAGTTACCCCTCCATCCTCGCTGGTGCCGGACGCGAAGAGGTGTCGGTCGAGGCGAGCGGTCCGCCGCCGCTGGAGATGATGAACTGGTCGATGCACTCGTTCGGCGCGATGTTCTGCGAGGTCCGCGTCAACGCGGTCACCGGCGAGACGCGGGTCAGCCGCTTCCTCGGCTCGATCGACTGCGGGCGCGTGCTCAACCCCAAGACAGCGGGAAGCCAGCTGCGCGGCGGGATCGTCATGGGTCTCGGGCTCGGGCTCGCGCTCATGGAGGAGACCCAGTTCGACGAGCGCCGCGGCCGCATCCTGAACGCGAGCCTCGCGGAGTACCACGTGCCCGTGCACCTGGACGTCCCGGAGATCGACCTGATCTGGACCGACCTCCCGGACCCGCACGCGCCCGCGGGCGCGCGGGGCATCGGCGAGCTCGGCATCACCGGCGCGGGCGCCGCCGTGGCGAATGCGATCTTCAACGCCACCGGCAAGCGCGTCCGCGATCTCCCGCTCACACCCGACAAGCTGCTCTGACCACGGGGCCCTCTCGACGCCTAAAGTTGAACGATGGTAAAACTAGTACATCGGTTCAACTTTGTGCTGGAGGGCGGATGGGGCAGGACACCGGACGGGCCGACTGGCGGGAGTGGAGCGGCCTCGCGCTGCTGGCTCTGCCGACCGCGTTGCTGGGGCTCGACGTCACGGCGCTGTACCTCGTGCTGCCGAGCCTGGCCGGCGAGCTGGGCGCGAGCGCGGCGCAGACGTTGTGGATCATGGACGCCTACGGCTTCTTCATCGCCGGGTTCCTGATCACCATGGGCACCTTGGGCGACCGCATCGGCAGGCGGCGCCTGCTCATGGTCGGCATCGCCGCGTTCGGCGCGGTGTCGGCGTTCGCCGCGTTCGCCCCCGACGCCGCGTGGCTCATCGTGGCCAGGGCGCTGCTCGGCATCGCCGGAGCCACTCTCATGCCGTCGACCCTGTCGCTGATCAGCAACATGTTCCGCGACGCCCGCCAGCGTGCCGTGGCAATCGGGGTGTGGGCGACGATGTTCGCAATCGGCATGGCGGCGGGCCCGGTCGTGGGAGGAGCGCTGGCCGCCGGGTTGTGGTGGGGCGCGGTGTTCCTGCTCGCGGTGCCGATCGCGCTCGTGGTGCTGGCCGTCGCACCCACGCTGCTCCCGGAGTACCGGTCGGCCCGCACGGCGCGGCTCGACCCGCTCAGCGTCGGCCTGTCGCTGACGGCGATCCTGCCGGTGACCTACGCGATCAAGCAGGCCACCGAAGGGTTTGGCGCCGACGTGCTGATCGCCGCCCTGCTCGGCGTCGGCTCGGGGATCGCCTTCGCCCGGCGTCAGCTGCGCCTGCGGGAACCACTGCTGGATCTGCGGCTCTTCGCGAACCGGGCCTTCTCCGCGGCGCTGGCGGTGCTGCTGATCGGTCTCGTCGGGGTCGGCGGGGTGATGATCCTGGTTACCCAGTACCTCCAGCTCGTCGAAGGGCAGTCGCCCATGACCGCCGGGCTCTGGATGGGCCCGCCGGCGCTGGCGATGCTGGTCGCGGCCATCGGAGCCCCCCTGCTGGCCCGCCGCTTCTCCCCCGGCGCCGTCATGGCCGCGACCCTCGCGCTGTCCCTGCTCGGCTATGCGCTCCTCGCCGTCGCCGGTGCCGGCAGCGCGCCGAGCGTGATCGCCGGCTTCGCCTTCGTCTATCTCGGGCTCGGGGCCATCGCCGCACTCGGCACCGACATCGTCGTGAGCGCCGCACCGGCGGAGAGGTCCGGTTCGGCCGCGGCACTGTCGGAAACGGTGCAGGAGCTCGGCGTCGCGGCCGGGGTGGCCCTGCTCGGCAGCCTCACCACCGCCATCTACCGGGCCATGGCGGAGGCGCCGCCCGGCGTGCCGCCCGCCGCCGCCGCCACGGCGACCGACAGCCTGTCGGGAGCCCTGTCGGTCGCCCACCAGCTGCCTGCCGGAGCGGTCGAACAGGCCAAGGCCGCGTTCACCACCGGGCTCAACGTCTCCGCGCTCGCCGCCGGACTCGCGATCGCCTTGTGCGCGCTCGCGGCGTTCAGCACGCTCCGGCACCTCCACCCGATCGGCGCCGACACGGTTGAGGCAGACTCGGCACTCTCGACTCACGGGAGGGACGATGGCGGACGGGGACCACGAGGTTGACGGGCGCAAGCTCCGCGGGCAGCGCCGCCGGGCCGAGATCATCGAGGCGACGCTGACCGTGGTGCTGCGCGACGGAGCTTCGGGGGTGACCCACCGGACGGTCGCCAAGGAAGCGGGTATCCCCGCCAGCCTCACCCTCTACTACTTCGCCACCCTCGACGATCTCCTGGTCGGCGCTCTGAGCAGCATCGCGGACGCCTACACCGAACGCATCCGAGGGCTCATCGAGTCCGATGGGGACAAACTCACCGGGCTCGCCGAGTTCATCGCCGAGTCGTCCGGCCCCGGCCGCAAACGAGCGCTGGCCGAGCGGGAGCTGTCGACACTGGCCGCGCGCCGCCCCGCTCTCCGCCCGGTGGCGCGGCGCTGGCGGGAGAACGTCGCCGAGCTCGCCGGGACGCTCACCGCCGACGCCGACGCCATCGAGTCCGTGGTCGCGCTGGCCGACGGCCTGTGTGCCGCGATCCTGCTCGACGACCGCGACGCGGATCCCAGGCACATCCGCAAGCTCCTGAACGACGCGCTGACGAACCCGCACCGCTAGCGTTCACCCTGGAAAGGCGTCGCCGGGCCACCGGGAGCCCGTCGAGCGAGGCGCGACTACTCGGCCCGCAGACCGTCCAGCCTGGTCACCTGACGCAGCAACGGCAGCGTCAGTGCCGTGGCCGCGAGCACGGCGAGCACCGCCGCGCCACACACGATCCCGATGAGCCCGGCGTCCAGGCTGAGGCTCAGGCCCGCGTAGCGCAGGGTCGGCAGCGTGATCCCGATCCCCGCCACGACGGCGAGCACGACCCCGATGGCGACGGGAATGGCGTTCTGCCACAACGATCCCCTGGTCAGCACCGACAGCGGGACCCCAGCCGCCGACAGGGCCGCCAGCGGGCGGCGGCGTTCGACGATCTGCTCGATCGAGAGCATCAGCAACGACAGCGCGGCCACCGCCAGCACGAAGATCGACGCGACCAGCAACATGCCGCGCATCGTGCGCGTCGTCTCGTCGAGGCGGCTCGAGTCGGACACCGCCAGCGCGGGCCGGACGTCGACCTCCCAGCTCAGTGGACCGACCGCAAGTGAGGCGGCCTCGAACACCCTGGCCGGCGCCCCGGTGCCCGTCACGTACAGCACGCGCTCGGCGTCGGACGGGGTCACGCCACCCAGCGCGCCCGGCGTGACGAGCAGGGTGGACGAGACCTCGCGCGCAGCCTGGTCCGCGGGCACCTGCCGCACCTCCGCCGGGAGTGTCCACTGCGGACCGTCGGTCTGCTCACCGTCGCCGCCGTAGGAGTAGAACCGCACCCGCGCGCCCGGTTCGGGCATGGCGAGGCCGCTGCTCTCCCGTAGTGCGCCGACCGAGAACACGTCGCCGTCGGCACACGTGCCCAGCTCGGCACGGGAGGCCAGCGCCGCGCAGTCGCCGATCAGGACCTGCCCGTGCCAGCCCGAGCCGTCGCCTGCCGCGCGCAACGGTGCCGCGACGACCTCGTGCACCGCCGTGATCCCGTCGGTTCCGGCCAGCAGGCTCGCGGCCTCGTCGACCTGCTCGTCGTCGCCCACGACCTGCGCGGCGACCGGGGTCGCCGCCTGCCACCTGCTGCCCTCGGACTCCGTCGCGCTGACCGCGCCCACGAGCGTCTGGATCAGGATCGCGCCCGCGAGCACGATGACCAGCCCGGAGACCACGCGGCTCGCGGTGCCGCTCTCCAGTTGCAGCCTGCGCACCGCCAGCTGCCAGGCCGGCGTGCCGCCCCGCAGCCCGGCGACGAGCTTCTCCACCGCCCACGGCAGCAGCGCCGCGACACCGATCAGCAGCAGCGAGCTGCCCGCGGCCAGCGCCAGGCCGACCGGCGTGGCGTTCGAGCGTTCATCGGCGAGCAGGGTGCCCGCCATCAGCAGGCCGCCGAGTGCCGCGACCGACCAGCGCCACCACATCCGCCTGCGTGCGGGTTTGCCCTGCCGGACAACCCCGAGCGGTTCGACGATCGTGCGGCGCAGGCCGAAGATCGCCGCGCCAACGGCCAGCCCCGGCACCAGCAGCGCGATGACGACGACCAGTGGCCACGACGGGACGAAGTCCTCGGGGAAGAACCGCATCCCGAACAGGTCGAGGTGCCCGATCAGCGGGCGCAGCGCAAGGAACAGCGCGCCACCGAGCACCAGCCCCGCCACGGCGCCAACCAGCGACTCGGCCGCAGCGATGCGGCGGACCTGACGTCCGCTGACGCCCAGCAGCCGCAGTGCCGCGAGCCTGCGTTCCCGTTGCGCGGCGCCCATGCGCGAGGCAGTGGTGACGAAGATCAGCAGCGGCAGCAGGAGGACCACCGCGACCGGCGCCACGAACGCCGCCGTGGTGATGTCAAGGGCGAGGCCGTCGGGTTCCGCGCCGAACCCGTACACCGGCGTGGTGTAGTCCTCCCCCTTCAGCCGCTCCGCCGTGTCCCCGACGTACACCACCCGGTCGCTGGCCAGGCCCAGACCCGCCTTGCCGACCTCGCCGACGACGGTGCCCCCGATGCGGGCCCGCGCCGGCTCACCGGCCGGGGTGGCGAGGTAGTCGGCCGCCGCGGGCGAGACCACGACCTCCCCAGGAGCGGGGATGCGGTCCAGCCCCGGTGGCACCGGCGCGTTCGGCCCGTCCGGCGCGACGACCACGGCCTGCAGGTAGTCGTCGCCCCCGTCGATGAACCAGTCGAGCCGGTACAGCGGGTCGACACCGGGTCGCGGTTCGACCTGCGGGACCTGGGCGGCCTCTCTGGCGTCCTGCTCGCTCACCAGCGTGTTGATCGACGCCGCCGGGAGCAGGACCGCGACGACGAGCGCGACCCCGAGCGTGGTCATCGCCAGCCGCAGCAGCGCCTGCCCCGAGATCCGGCCACCCCCGACGGCCAGCCGGAGCCCCAGCAGGAGATCGCGGATCATGCCGCCAGCTCCAGGTCTTTCACGCGGCCGTCGCGGACCACGATCTCCCGGTCGGAGTGAGCGGCCACGCGCGGTTCGTGGGTCACCAGGACGACCGCGGCGCCCGCGCCGCGCGCGGCGTCGGTGAGCAGGCGCATCACCTTCTCGCCGTTGAGCGAGTCCAGCGCGCCGGTGGGCTCGTCCGCGAACACCACCTTGGGATCGCTGACCAGCGCCCTGGCCACCGCCACGCGCTGACCCTGGCCGCCGGAGACGTCGCCGGGCCTGCGGTCGCCGAGGTCGCCGACCTCGAGCCGCTCCAGCCACTGCCGCGCCCTGGCCTCCGCTGGCTTGCGCTTGGCCCCGCCGAGCCGCAGCGGCAGCGCCACGTTCTCCAGGCAGGTCAGCTCCGGGACCAGCTGACCGAACTGGAAGACGAACCCGAAGTCCGTGCGCCGCAGCGCGCTGCGCTCGCCGTCGGACATTTCGACCAGATCCCGGCCCTGGTATCGGATCGAGCCCGAGCCGGGTCGGACGATGCCCGCGAGGCAGTGCAGCAGCGTGGACTTGCCGGAGCCCGAGGGGCCCATGACGGCCAGCACCTCGCCCGCGCGCACGGCGACGTCCGCGCCACGCAGCGCCTCGGTCGGGCCGAACGACTTGTGCAGGTCTCGTCCGGCGAGCAATGGTTCGGTCATGAGCGCACCACCTCCGCGAGTGCGTCGAGCCGCGCCGCGGTGAGTTCCAGCCACCGCAGGTCGGCCTCCAGATGGAACAGGGCGTGATCGCAGATCAGCTGGTCGGCCAGGTCGCCGTCCGCCTTGCGCCTGGTGAGGTCGCGCATGACGGCGAGGTGGGCCGAGCGCTGGGTGTCCAGCACGTCGTGGGCGCTGCGCCCGGACAGCAGCGCCAGCACCACCTTGGTGTAGAGCGTGTTCTGCAGGTACGGCTCCGGGTTCTCCGCCGTGCGCAGCCACGTCTCGACGTCGGTCACCCCGGCGTCGGTGATCGTGTAGCGCTTGCGGTCCGGACCGGCCCCGTGTTCGACCCCTGCCTCCTCGACGAGCCCGTTGCGCAGCAGCCGCGACAACGTCGAGTACACCTGGCCGTACGCGAGCTGCTTGCCATGGGCGAACTGCTCGTCGTAGGCGCGCTTGAGGTCGTAGCCGTGTCGCGGCCCCGGTTCGAGCAGCGCCAGCAGCGTGCGCGAGACCGACATCGGCCCCTCCTTTCCCTGTGGTCGAGCGTCTGTGCCGTGCACTATACACACGGTGTATTCACTGCGTGTATACCCGGGACCTGGCCCGCGAGCCCCCGCGGTGCTCGCGCGATCCGAGGAGGAAGGCAGGCAAGCCCTGGACCGGCGAGCCGACCCCGGCGCCATGACCGACCACTTCGGACTGTGGGGCCTCGAGATCGCCGAACGGCTCCCCGCGGCGTTGCGGCGGCGACGACGGCCGCGGGCCGTTTCACATCGCGAGGGTCAGCACCGTCACCGCGTAGATGACGACGAGCACCACGCCGTCGAACCCGAGCCGCCACCAGCCCCTGCGCTGGCGCACGAGAAGCCCGCCCAGCAGCACCGCCGTCATGAGCAGGGCCGAGGTGGTGAGGAACAGCTGGTCCTGGCTGGCGGCGTGGTAGAGCGAGCCGCCTCCGTAGAGAACGTCGCCGACGACCAGGTTCAGCGCGTCGAGACTGTTGCCCCCGACCACGGCCGCGATGGCCAGCGTCACCGCGCCCCGGCGCACCGCGGCGAGAGCCGTGACCGTCTCCGGCAGAGCGTTGACGAGGCCCATGAACACGGCACCGACCACGCCCGCGTTCAGACCCGTTGCCGTGACCAGGCTGTCGGCGGCACGTGCGACCGCCCAGCCGCCGACCACCACCACGGCGGCGATCAGCACGAACTCCGTCCACAGTGCACCGAGACCGCGGCTGCTCAATCGCCCGTGGTCGTCCGGCTCGTCCGGCTGCGTCTCGCTGGTGGCGATCGCACGCCACATCGGGTGCGGCTGCCCCCGGATCAGCGCCAGCCCGCCGACGTAGAAGGCAACGAGGATCGCCGAGGCCGGATGCACACCGGCCACGGTGACGTCCGGGCTGAACGACGCGAGCAGGGCCGTGCTCAGCAGCACGATCAGCAGGCAGCCGAACAGGAGGTTTCCGGGCGAGGCCGCCGCGTGCTCGAGGTTCACCCGCCGGTGCGCGGCGTCGGCCACCACGATCGCGAGAGTCTGGGCGGCGATCCCGCCGACGGCGTTGCCGTAGGCCAGTTCGGGCTGGTCGGCGGCCGCGCTCACGCCTGTCATGACGATCCCGGACAGCGACGTCGCGAGTCCGAAGAAGACCGCGCCGAACAGCGCCTCGCCCCAGCCGGTCCGGTCCGCCAGCGTGTCGCCGAGCGCGGCCAGCCGGATGCTGCACAACACCGTCAGCACCGCGGCGGCCACGAACACCGCGACGGACAACCCGACCGGCCATTGCTGGGTCAGCACCGCGGGCTCCCCGCCCCCTTCGGTCCCGCCTCCGTGATCACGTGGCCACTGGCTACCCGCGTGCCCCCCGTCTCATGCATCGCCGAGGACGACACGGCGGACAGACCGCTGGTCAGGTCACTCTGATGCGCCACGCGAGCAGGCCCGCCGCGACGAGTCCCGCCGTCGCCAGCGCACAGCTGACGACGAACGGATCGAAACCGGAGAGCGCGGGAGCGAAACCGATGCCGACGTAGAGCGTGACCCCCGACGAGCCGCCGAGCTGGTCGGCGGCACGCTGGACACCGGACGCGACACCCGCGTCGTCGCCGGTCACGCCGCTCACCGCCGCGTACTGCAGGCCGACGAGGCCGAAGCCCATGCCTGCGGCGATCAGCACCATCGCCGGGAGCGACTCCAGCGCACCCGCCGCGACACCGGAGCCGAGTGCGATCGACACCATCCCGGCCGCGGTCAGCACGATGCCGACGAGCGCGCAGGCCCGCGCTCCCCACCTGCCGACGACGCGGGGCACGAGGGTCGCCGCCGCCACGAGCGTCACCGCGAGCGGCAGCAGCGCCACGCCCGCCGCCAGCGGGCCGAGGGCCGCCCGTTGCTGGAGCTGGAACGTCAGCAGCAGGAACGACGTGGACAGGGCGCCGCTGAGCAACGCGGTCGCGACGTTGGCGAGCACCCGGGCCCGATTGCGGAAGAACGCGGGCGGGAGCAGCGGGCGAGCCGCCCGCCGCTCCACGACGACGAGCAGGCCGCCCGCCACCGCCGCGCCTGCCAGCGCGACAGCCGCCACCCACGGGTGCCCGCCGCCCTCCCCCGCCTCGACGATCCCGAACACCAGCAGCAGCGGCGCGAGCGTCAGCAGCACCGAGCCGGGCAGGTCGAGCGGTGTCCGTTCGCCCGGTGGATCAGTGGGAACGAGGACCGCGCCGGCGGCGAGCACGAACACGACGAACGGCACGCAGACAAGGAAGATCCACCGCCAGCCGAGCAGTTCCGTGATGACGCCCGAGAGCACGAAACCCAGTACCAGGCCGGTGCTGGCGACGGCGGCCCACACGCTCAGTGCGCGAGTCCGGCGCGGCCCTTCGGGAAACGTCAGCACGATCACCGCCATCGCCGAGGGAAGGGCGAGCGCCTCGCCTACCCCCTGCAGCATTCGCGCGGCCACCAGCAGGGGATACGACGGCGCCACGCCCGCCAGCAGCGAGGCGGCGCCGAACACCGTCGCGCCGGTGAGCAGGACCCGCCGTCTGCCGAGCACGTCACCGAGACGGCCGCCGAACATCAGCAGGCCACCGCCCGCGACGGTGTAGCCGACGACGACCCACGTCAGCTCGCGGGCGCCGACGCCGAAGTCGGCGCCGATCGAGGGCAGCGCGATGTTGACCACGGTGACGTCGACCGCGATCAGGAACTGCAGCATGGAAAGGGAACCGAGGACGAGCCAGGGCCGCAGCCCGGACGTCGCCCGGTGAATGTCCGTACGCACGAAAGATGCTCCGTTGCTCGAGAGAAATCCGAGCAGCACAAATAAGGCCGCTCCGGTCCAGAACGAAGCGACGGAGAATGTTGCGGGAGAACCGCTCCGCCGCTAGTGGCGGAGCGTCCTCGTCACGGCCGCGGCCGCGGCGGAAGCGCCAGACATGTCGCGCAGACTAGCAGGACACCACGGTCCGGACCGGCGCCCTCCCCGCGAGAACACGGGCACGCGCGGCCTGACCTGCGCCGAGAGATTCATCATCACCGGCCTCAATGGCCGTCCGACCGCGGCTGGTGGAAACGATCAGCGCCGAGGTACCGTCGACCGCTCGTAGCCGAGTGACAACGGGGGTGTCGTGAGCCGACGCAAGATCTGGGTCAACCTGGGTGCTCTCGCCGTCGTGGGAGTGCTGGCCGGCGGGTTCTGGGCGGGTTACCAGCAGGCCCCCGACGACGACCGCGCGAACCTGGTCACCGAAGCGGGCGGGGAGCCCATCGACGACCAGGCCAAGGGTGGCCCGACCCCGCCGAGCCTGAGCGCTCCCGGGGCTCCGCGGCCCGAGGCCGTGGCCGGGCAGTGGCTGACCGGCCAGCACACGTTGCACGCGAACGACGCGCGGCCGGACGCCTGGATCAGCCGCGTGGAACAGCTCTCCACCGAGCGGATGCGGGCCGGGCTGGCACAGTTCCGGGACGGCAACGGCGGCATCGTGTGGGAGGACTTCCAGCGCAAGCAGTGCTCCCGTACCGTGCGCGACGTGCGTACCCAGCCCTCACCCTCCTCACCCGGCGCACAGGAGAGCCAGTGGGTGCTCGTGCAGGCGGTGGCCGTCACCAGCTGCCGTCGGGACTCGGCCAACCCGCCGTTCCCGCCCCAGGTTCCCGTGACGGCGACGTTCGAGCTGACCAGATCCTCCGGCAAGTGGCTGGTGAACTCCCGCACCGAGCCTGCCTGACGACGGCCGGTGCCGGGCGCCGCGGTCGCCGGCGCTCCCGGACCCGGCCGATGCCATCGGCCGGCACGCATCGCACACCGGGGATGATCCACCTGCGGACTCGCTCGCGCGGGGCCGCACCGGTCATGGTCACCTGGTGCGGCGCGGCGAAAGCTCCGGCCTGCCGGACGCGGCGGCCGAGCGCCGCGGCTGGAGCAGCCAGCGATCGCGGCGGGCTCCGACGAGTTCGACCACGGCTCCCCCGCGTCGCCCGCCGTCCCCGACCAGGCCAGTGGCACCTCGGCTCACCTGGTGCGGCATGGACGCGTGCGACAGCCGCGTCAAGGCCGCGGCGTACCGGGCACGCAGGCGAGCCCCGGCCCGTCAGTCCACTGTGGAGTAGTGCGACGCGTCGCCAACCCGTGCGGTGCTGCGAACACCGTCGACGCTCTCGGGGATCGTTCCCGCCACCGTGATCCGGTGTAGCCGGCGCGCCTGGTCGTCGTAGTCGGCGACGCCGTAGTGCTGGGTGGCGCGGTTGTCCCAGATCGCCAGGTCACCGGGCTGCCACTGCCAGCGCACGGTGTTCTCCAGCCTGGTGACGCGGGCCTGCAGCAGCCCGAAGATCGCGCTCGACTCCGCCGAGGAGAGCCCGACGAGCTGCTTGACGAAGTGGCCGAGCAGCAGCACCCGCTCCCCGGTCTCGGGATGGACCCGCACGACGGGGTGCTCGGTCTCGTACACGTCGGAGCGGAACTCGTCGCGGTAGGCCTGCTCCTTCACATCCACCCCGCCGATCCGGCGCTCGTCGACGTGACGGGAGTAGTCGTAGAGGTTCGTGTGCACGGCCCACAGCTTCTCGGCCAATGCCTTGAGCGACTCCGGCAGGCCGGCGTACGCCGCGGCCGTGTTGGCCCACACCGTGGTGCCGCCGTAGGCGGGAATCGTGATGGCCCGCAACAGGCTGAACGCCGGGATGCGGTCGACGAACGTGACGTCGGAGTGCCAGCTGTTGGCCCGGCCGTACTCGGCGTCGATGGGCAGGATGTTCTCCAGTCCCACGCTGCGCACCGTGGGGTGCGGCCGGGTCAGCTCACCGAGGAGCCGCCCGAACGCCTGCTGCCCCGCGTCGTCGAGATGGTGCTGGCCGCGGAAGAACACCACCTTGTTCTCCAGCAGTGCCGCCCGGATCCGCGCGACGGTGTCCGCGTCGAGCTCGCCGCCGAGCCGAACCCCGTCGATGCGCGCGCCGATGCGCCCGCCGATCCTGGTCACCGAAACTTCGGTGCTTCGTGCCACATCCACGCTCATTGCTCACTCCTTGGTTCCGTACCGGTCCGCATCAGACTGCGGCTTTCCCCGAGAATCGGGCAATATTTCTGCGGCGTGAAAACAATGCTTCTCAGGACGTGAGAACGTGACACGGAAACCATTGCCGTATCGACGATTTCCGTGCCAGCCTGACGAAACGGGGCCGACTTCCCCGACCGGGAAGTTAATTTCCCCGGTTCTCCAAATCTCAGTTTCCATTATTCCCCGCCGTAAAGGACAACCGCTGTGACGACCACCAATCGACGACAATTCCTCGGGCTGACCGCGCTCGGGCTCACTGCCGCCGCGGGTGCGCTCACCGGCTGCGGCGCGGCGAGCGGGGTGAACACCAGGACGATCCGCTACCAGGGCTGGGCAGGCCAGGTCATCCCGTCGGAGCTGGCCGCCGACCTCGGCTACCTAGGAGACGTGAAGCTGGAATGGGTCGGCAACACCATCAGCGGCCCACAGGACATCCAGTCCGCCGCGACCGGCCAGGTCGACTACGGAGGCGCGTTCAACGGGGCGGTGATCAAGCTGGCCGCGCGGAACGCGCCGATCACCTCCGTCGTCGGCTACTACGGAGTCGACAGGGACGAGGCCAGCGGCTACTACGTGCTGGAGGACAGCCCCCTGCGTGGCCCGAGGGACCTGCTGGGCGCCAAGGTCGGCATGAACACGCTCGGCGCGCACAGCGAGGCCATGCTGGACATCTACCTGGAACGCAACGGGCTGTCGGCGGCAGAGCGCGAGCAGGTGGAGCCGACCGTGGTCCCGCCGGTCAACACCGAGCAGGCGCTGCGGCAGGGCCAGATCGAGGTGGCCGTGCTCGGCGGGATCCTGCGGGAGAAGGCGCTGGAACGCGGCGGGATCCGCAAGCTGTTCAGCGACCACGAGCTGCTCGGCGACTTCACGGCCGGCACCTACGTGTTCCGCAGGGACTTCCTCGAGGACAACGCCGACACCGTGCGCACCTTCGTCTCCGGCGTAGCCAAGGCCATCGAGTGGAGCAAGAGCACACCGCACGAGGAGGTCGTCGACCGCTTCACCCGGATCCTCACCGACCGCAGGCGCAACGAGGACACCGACCCGCTGAGGTACTGGCGCTCCTACGGCGTCGCGGGCACGGGCGGCGTGATCAAGGACCAGGAGCTCCAGCTGTGGGTCGACTGGCTGGGCAAGCGCGGGGACATCGAACAAGACGCGGTCACCGTGCGGGACATCTACACCAACGAGTTCAACTCCTACGCGAAGGGCGCCGGGGCATGACGACGAAGATCCGTTTCGAAGGCGTCGGGCGCACGTTCCCGATCCGCGGCGGCCGGGAGCGCCTGACGGCGCTGGAAGACATCGACCTGCACATCGCCCAGGGCGAGTTCACGGTCATCGTCGGACCGAGTGGCTGCGGCAAGTCCACGCTGCTGGACCTGCTGGCGGGGCTCGGAACCCCGACCTCGGGACAGGTCCTGCTCGACGGCGAGCCGGTGACCGGGCCCGGAGTGGACCGCGGCATCGTCTTCCAGCAGTACGCGCTGCTGCCATGGCGCACCGCGCAGGGCAACGTCGAGTTCGGGCTGGAGGCGATCGGCGTGCCCAAGAGGGACCGCGCCGAGCTTGCGCGGGAGTACCTCGAGCTGGTGGACCTCGCGTCGTTCGCCGACCGGCACCCGCACGAGCTCTCCGGCGGGATGAAACAGCGCGTGGCGATCGCGCGCAGTCTCGCCTACGACCCGGGCGTGCTGCTGATGGACGAGCCGTTCGCCGCGCTCGACGCACAGACCCGCGAGTCGCTGCAGGACGAGCTCCGCCGCATCTGGCAGCGCACCGGCAAGACGATCGTGTTCATCACCCACGGCATCGACGAGGCCGTGTACCTCGGGCAGCGGGTGGCCGTGCTGACGTCTCGCCCCGGCCGGATCAAGTCCGTTGTGGACATCGTCCTCGACCGCAGCGCGGCCGAGGACATCCGCTCGACGCCGGAGTTCGCCCGCTACCGGCACGAGATCTGGACACTGCTGCACGACGAGGTCGTGCGCGCACAGGAGCTCGAGAAGGAAGCGGTGTCGGCATGAGCGCGCCCACGATCACCGAGCGGGCCGTGGAGCGGAAAACCGAGGCCCAGCCTCGCCGGGGCGCCGGCCGGCGGGCCGGATCGGCGCTGTCGGGCGTCGCCACCAGGTCGGTCGCGGTCCTCCTGCTGCTCGCGGTGTGGGAGTTCGCGCCGAGGGCTGGATTGATCGACTCCACGTTCCTCACGCCGTTCTCCGGGGTCGTGCGTGCCCTCGGCGAGCTGGCCGCCAGCGGGCAGCTCGCCGAGCACATCCAGGCCAGCCTGACGCGCTCGCTGTCCGGGTTCGGCATCGCGGTGCTGATCGCCGTGCCCCTCGGGATCCTGATCGGCTGGTACAAGACCGTCTCCGACGTCCTCACGCCCCTGGTGCAGCTGTTCCTCAACACCGCGGCGCTGGCCCTGCTCCCCGTGTTCGTGCTGGTGCTCGGCATCGGGGAGACGTCGAAGATCGCGATCGTGGTCTACGCGTGCACGTGGCCGATCCTGCTGAACACGATCACCGCGGTGCGCAACGTGGACCCCACGTTGCTGAAGCTGGCCAGGTCGCTGAACCTGCCGCCGCCGGCCCTGTTCCGCAAGGTGATCCTCCCCGCGTCGATCCCGACGGTGTTCACGGGCCTGCGGCTGGCCGGCGCGGCCGCGATCGTCGTGGTGATCGCCGCGGAGATGGTGGGGGCGAAGGCGGGGCTCGGCTTCCTCATCAACGACTCCCAGTACAACTTCGCCATCCCGTCCATGTACGCGGGCATCGTGGCCATCTCGGTGCTCGGCGTGGGCTTCAACCAGCTGCTCGTGGTGGTCGAGCGGCGGTTGACGAGCTGGAAGTGACCCGACGGGCACCTCTGAGCCACCGCAGTGAAGGCCACCTTCCCTGCGTTGAACGCAGGGGAGGTGGCCTTCACTGCGGTTCGGGCCTACCAGGTCACTGGTGTGCGATGCTGACCGCGCGGGTGTTGAGGTAGGCCTCCATCGCCTCGGGGCCGCCCTCGGAGCCGTAGCCCGAATCCTTGACGCCGCCGAAGGGCAGCTCGGCCGAGGGCATGGCGGGCATGTTGACCCAGAGCATGCCCACCTCGACCTTGCGGGTGAGCTGGTCGGCCGTGGCCAGCGAGCGGGTGAAGGCGTACCCGGCGAGGCCGTAGGACAGGCGGTTCGCCTCGGTGACCGCCTCGTCCAGGTCCTGGAAGCCGCGGATCGCCGCCACGGGGCCGAAGGGCTCCTCGTTGAACAGCTTGGCCTCGGCCGGGACGTCGTCGAGCACGGTGGGCGCCCAGAAGTTGCCCTCGTCGCCGATGCGCTTGCCGCCCGAGAGGACCGTGGCGCCCCGCTCGACGGCGTCGGCGTACAGCGCCGACATCGCGTCGACGCGCCGCGTGTTGGCGAGCGGTCCCATCTCGGTGCCCTCGGCGAGCCCGTCGCCGACGTTGAGGCCGGTGGCGACCTCGGCGAACGCCTTGGCGAAGTCCTGCCGCACCGACTCGTGCACGAGGAACCGCGTCGGGGAGATGCAGACCTGACCCGCGTTGCGGAACTTCGCCCTGCTCATGGTCTTGACGGCCAGCTCGATGTCGGCGTCCTCGCAGACGATCACCGGCGCGTGCCCGCCCAGCTCCATAGAGACGCGCTTCATGTGCCTGCCCGCCAGCGCGGCGAGCTGCTTGCCGACGGCGGTCGACCCGGTGAAGGTGATCTTGCGGATCACCGGGTGGGCGATCAGGTGCTCCGAGATCTCGGCCGGGTTGCCGTACACCAGCGCGAGCACCCCGGCGGGCAGGCCCGCGTCCTGGAAGGCGCGCACCAGCGCCGCCGGGCTGGCCGGCGTCTCCTCGGGCGCCTTCACGATCATCGAGCAGCCCGCGGCGAGTCCGGCGCCGAGCTTGCGAACGACCTGGTTGATCGGGAAGTTCCACGGCGTGAACGCGGCCACCGGCCCCACCGGGTCCTTGATCACCAGCTGCTGGATGGCGGGGTTGGCGCGGTGCGGGACGAGCCGGCCGTAGACGCGCAGGCCCTCGTCGGCGAACCAGTCGATGATGTCCGCACCGGCCAGGATCTCGCCCTTGGCCTCCACCAGCGGCTTGCCCTGCTCCCGCGTCATCAGCGCCGCGATCTCGTCGACGCGGGCGCGCACCAGCTCGGCCGCCTTGCGCATGATCTTGCTCCGCTGCGCGGGCGTGTGGTCGCGCCACACCTCGAAGCCGCGCCGCACCGAGTCGGCGGCCCGGTCGAGGTCCTGCTTGGTCGCGTGGGCGACGCGCCCGATGACCTGGCCGGTCGCCGGGTTGTGCACGTCGATCGTGCGGCCCTCCGCAGCATCCAGCCACTGGTCGTCGATGAAGAGCTGGGTGTCCGGATAGGTCATCGAGAAGCCTCCCTCGTGGCGTGCTGTCGGCACGCGGCGTCAACGGGCGATGTGCCGCTCCCCCGACCGTATCCGGAGTCGGGCTCGCGCACGTCATGTGATCGATCACGCACCGGCGATCCCGACACCGAACACCTCCAGCACCGTGTAGACGGCGAGCAGGAAGATACCGATGCTGCTGACGACGAACGCCGCGGTGAGCCACCGGTTGCGCCGGAAGCGCGGGTCGACCTCCAGGGTGCGCAGCCGCCACACGGCGATCAGCACCGCGAGCAGGAAGATACCGGTCGCGATCGCGCCGATCTGCATCATCACCAGCGGCGACTGGACGAACAGGAACATGAGCAGCCAGAGCACGGGCAGGCAGACGGTGAGGATCCGCAGGATCCGCGCCCGGACCTTGACGTCGTGCCAGTCGATCACGCCCAGCAGGCCCAGCGTGTTGGTCCACAGCCGGGGGACCGCGGCCGCGGAGGCGATGTTGGTGGAGAACAGCACCGCGATCGCCCCGAACAGGAACAGGGTCTCCGCCCACGGGCCCAGCGTGTCGGTGTAGATCCGGGACACGGTGGTGATCACGGCATTGCCCTCGGGCACGAGGTTCTGCGGATGCAGCACGCTCGCGCCGACCACGTAGAACGAGAGCGTCGTGACCGTGCAGACGAGCCAGGACACGAACACGTCGAGCTGCATCACCTTGATCCAGCCCTCGGCCCGCCGGGCGCGTTCCTCGCTGCCGTCGTCGGGACCGGTCCAGCGCGCGTAGCCCTTCTCCAGGCACCAGTACGTGTAGTTGGTCATGTCGTCGGCGCCGACACCGGTCGAGCCGAACATGGCCACCGCGAGGCCGACGGTGCCCGCCGGGATCGCGAAGCTCAGCCCGTCGGCGAAGTCTCCGGGGCTGTAGGAGAACGGGGTGAACGGCAGCACCAGCACGATCGCCACGGTGCTCAGCGTGAAGATCGCGACCGACCACGTGGTGATCGCCTCCACGACGCTGTACCGGTTGCTGCGCAACAGCCCGATCGTCAGCGCCGTGATGATGACCGCCCACATGGCGAGCGAGCCGCTGCTCAGCGGCTCCCCCACGATGGGCCACAGAATCGAGCACGCGGCGGCCGAGCCGCCGATGACGCCACCGCGCTGGAAGTTCTTGGCGAGGTCGAGCCCGATCCACAGCCAGTTGATCCAGCCCATGCGGCCGATCCTCGGCGGCACGGTGCTGTACCCGGCGAGCGCGGTCTTGCCGTTGAGGATCGCCCAGCGGGCGAGCTCCATCTGCACCCACACCTTGACGGTGGCGCCGACGATCACCAGCCACAGCAGGACGAACCCCGCGCGGGCCCCGAGCGACGTCGTGACGATCAGCTCGCCCGAACCCACCACGGAGGCGGTGAGGATGATGCCCGGCCCCAGATAGCGCAGCCTGCCGCGCAGCGTCGTCGGCGCCTCCTTGACGTCCTCGGCACGAAGCCGGTAGGCGTCCTCGGGCTCCGCCTGCTGCGGCACCTCTTGGGTTGACATGGAAAGGCTTCCTTTCGACTCGGCGTCGTTGCCGGTGTCCGCCGCCTTCAGCGGGTGGCGGCGAGGAGGCGGCGGGCCTCCGCCCTGAGCGCGTCCGGGGCGGCCGGATCGCCGAGCAGCTGGACGCCGACGCCGACGCCCGCACAGCCCTCGGCCAGGCATTCGCGCGCGAGATCGGCCCCGACCCCGCCGGTGGCCAGCAGCGGCACGTCGGGCAACGGGCCCTTGAGCTGCCGGAGGTAGCCGGCGCCGACGGGGCCGATCGGGAAGACCTTCACCAGGTCGGCGCCGAGGCGCGTGGCGTGGACGATCTCCGTCGGCGTGAAGGCGCCCGGCACGACGCCGAGGCCGAGCGCCTTGGCCCGCTCGATCACGGCCTCGTCCACATGCGGGCAGACGATGAACCGCGCGCCCGCGTCGGCGGCCCGTGAGACGTCGTCGGCGGTCATCACCGTCCCCGCTCCGATGGGGATCTCGTGGCCGTACTTCTCGGCCAGCGCAGTGATGGCGGCGAACGGCTCACCGCGGCCCAGAGTCACCTCGAACAGCCGGATGCCCTCTTCGTGGAGCAGTTCGGTCAGCTCGAGGCACTGCCCGGCGGGTTGCCCTCGATAGATCACCATCGCGCGGTGCTCCAGCACCCGGCTCAGGAGGTCGTTGGCCATAGGTCGTTCCTCTCTCGCGTCGTCAGAGGTGCCTGCGGGGCACGGCGTGTCCCCGCCTGCCCACCAGGAAGTCGAAGTCGGCGCCCGTGTCGGCCTGCCGCACGTGCTCGCGGTACAGCCACGCGTAGCCGGAACCGGTGTTCTCCGCCTGCGTCGGCTCGGCCGCGCGGCGGCGCAGCTCGTCCTCGGGCACGTCCATGTCGATGCGGCGGGCGGGGACGTCGAGGGTCACCCGGTCGCCGGTGCGCAGCAGCGCCAGCGGGCCGCCCGCGGCGGACTCCGGCGCCACGTGCAGCACCACCGTCCCGTACGAGGTCCCGCTCATCCGGCCGTCGGTGATCCGGACCATGTCGCGGACACCGGCGTCGAGCAGCTTCTTCGGGATGGCCAGGTTGCCGATCTCGGGCATGCCGGGATATCCGGACGGGCCCGCGTTGCGCACCACGAGCACCGTCGAGGCGTCCACCGGAAGGTCGGGTGAGTCGGCCTGCTCGTGGTACTCCTCGATCGTGTCGAAGACGAGCGCCGTTCCGGTGTGCCGCACCAGTTCCTCCGACGCCGCGGACACCTTGATCACCGCACCGTCCGGTGCGAGGTTGCCCCGCAGCACCGCGGTGTGGCTCCCGGCCTCGCGCAGCGGCTCCGCGCGGGTGTGGATCACGTCGGTGTTCCAGTTCTCGGCGTCGGCACAGTTCTCGCCGAGGCTCCGGCCTGTCACGGTGGCCGCGTCGGTGTGCAGCAGTTCGCCCAGCTCCTTGATCACGGCGGGCAGGCCGCCGGCGTAGGCGAAGTCCTCCATCAGGAACCGGCCGGACGGCAACAGGTCCACCAGCAGCGGTACCTTCGCCGCGAGCGTGTCGAAGTCGTCGAGCGAAAGCTCGACCTCGGCGCGTCCCGCGATCGCGAGCAGGTGCACCACGGCGTTGGTGGAGCCGCCGATGGCCGCGTTGACGCGAATGGCGTTCTCGAACGACCGGCGGTCCAGAATGGACGACGGGGTGAGCCCTTCCTCCACCATGGACACGATCCGGCCGCCCGCCTCCTCGGCGATGCGGTGTCGCCGGGCGTCGACGGCTGGGATCGCGGCGCTGCCGGGCAGGGAGAGGCCGAGCGCCTCGGCGAGGCACGCCATGGTCGACGCGGTGCCCATCGTGGTGCAGTGCCCGGCACTGCGCGAGAGGCACGCCTCGGCCGCGTTGAAGTCCGCCTGGCTCATGCGGCCCGCGCGCACCTCCTCGCTGAACTGCCACACGTGGGTGCCCGACCCGGCGTCACAGCCACGGAACTTGCCGTTCAGCATCGGGCCGCCGGTCACCATCACCGCGGGCAGGTCGACGCTGAGCGCGCCCATCAGCTGCGCGGGGACGGTCTTGTCGCAGCCACCGAGCAGCACGACCCCGTCGAGCGGATTGGCGCGCAGGGTCTCCTCGACGTCCATGGCCATGAGGTTGCGGAACAGCATGGCCGAGGGCCGCATCAGCGTCTCGCCGAGCGAGATCGTGGGGAACTCCAGCGGAGTCCCTCCCGCCATCAGCACGCCGCGCTTGACCGCCTCCGCGACCTGACGCAGGTGCGCGTTGCAGGGCGCCAGGTCCGACCAGCTGTTGCAGATCCCGATCACCGGCCGCCCGTCGAACATCGACGCGGAGTAGCCCTGGTTGTACATCTTCGAGCGGTGGACGAAGCCGAGTTTGCCGTCGAGGCCGAACCACGCGGCGCTGCGCCGGGGTGACACGTCGTTGTCTGGATGCATCATCGCTCCACAGTGAGGGCACATCTGCATGCAAAGCAGATCTGCAGCATAGATTTTCTCAAAGTTACATGCAACATGTTGGCAGCAGGAGCCGCCGCGGAACCGCGGTCGGTCAGGTACGCGGTGTCGCACCCACCTCGGTCTCGGTCGCCGCGGCGACCGCCGTCTCATCGAGGCGCACGCCGAGGCCCGGCAGGTCGGGCAGGTCGACAAGACCCCGCTCGGGTGTCGGCGGGCCGGCCAGCAACGGGTCACGCAGCGGGTTGTCCCTGACGTCGTACTCGACCCCGGTCACCGCCTCCGCCATCGCGGCGAGCTGCAGTGTCGCGGCGTACGCCACCGCGCCGCCGTACAGGTGGGGCAGCACGGACTTGCCGTGTGCCGCGGCGAGCGCGCACACCGCGAGCGCTTCGGTGAGCCCGCCGGTCTTGGCGAGGTCCGGTTGCAGGACCGCGATCGCGGGCGACGCCGCGAAGTCGCGGAACTGCTCGACCCCGTAGAGGTTCTCCCCTGTCGCGATAGGCAGGCCGGTGCGACGGTGCAGCTCCTCGAGCCCGGCAAGCGGGTTGCCCCGCACCGGCTCCTCGATCCACTCCACGCCGGCGTCTCTCAGCAGCGGCGCCATCGCGACGGCCTCGGCCACGTCCCACGCCTGGTTCGCGTCGGCGTAGAGGGTGACCCCGGGTCCGGCCGCCTCCCGCGCCTCCGCCAGGTTCCGTTCGTCCTTCGCCCTGCCGAAGCCGAGCTTGACCTTCACCGCCGTGTGGCCCGCGCCGACGCACTCGCGCGCCTTCTCGCCGACGTCCTCGGGGCCGAGACTGCTGGCGTAGACGGGGATCCGGTCGCGGACCCGGCCGCCGGCAAGGGTGCTGACCGCTGCTCCGGCCCGCAGGCCGGCCAGGTCCCACAGCGCGAGGTCGGCCCCACTGATCGCCTGCCGGATCGGTCCCGGTGCGCCCCACTGCCTGCCGAGCGGGTCCAGCCGCGCGCACAGCCGCCGGTGCAGCGCCGAGATCCTGGTGGCGTCCTCGCCGAGCAGCAGCGGGAACACGCCCTCGCGCAAGGTGGCGACACGCTCCTCCGCCGCCCACGGCGGGTAGTTGATCCAGCTCTCGCCCCGGCCGGTGAGACCGTCCTCGGTGGTCACCTCCACCAGCACGATCGACCGGTCGCGCAGCGGGGAGAAGGACATCGCGATCCCGTCGTTCGCCGGCGCCCGCAGAACCCGCAGGCGGGCACCGACGATCCGGCTCACTCGCTGCCCTCCAGCTGCCGCAGGAGCACACTGCGCAGGCGGAAGATGTGCGCCCTGGCGGCCTGTTCCGCGGCGACGGCGTCGCCCGACTCGATGGCCGTGAGGATCGCGCGGTGGTCGTCGATGGCCTGCCTCGGGCCCGCCGTCACCGTGGTGGTGCGCATGGCCAGCCGCACCTGGGTCTGCACGTCGTCGAGCAGCCGGATGACCTCCGGGTTGCCCGCGGCCTCCCGGATGAGCCGGTGGAACCGCAGGTCCGCCTCGGTGCTCGCGGCGAGGTCAGCGGTGCGCGTCGCGGCCTCGTGCTCGTCGAGCGCCTCCTTCAGCGCCCGCACCAGCTTGCGCCCGGCGTTCTCGACGGCCAGCCGCGCCGCGAGCCCTTCCAGCACCTCGCGGATCTCGTAGATCGAGACGAGCTCGGCGAGGCCGACGCTCGCCACGATCGCCCCCCGGCGCGGTTCCTCACTGGCGAGCCGTTCCTGCACGAGCCGCAGCACCGCGTCGCGCACGGGGCTCCGGCTGACGTCGAGCGACTCGGCGAGCGCGGGAACACTCAGCCGCGCGCCAGGGGAAAGCTCGCCGGTGAAGATCATCTCACGCAGTCGCTCGTAGACCGCGTCGGCGACCCTGGTCCGGGCCGCGGTCTTCTCGTTCACTCCCACCATGACGGCCAGCTTACATGTAAACCGTCGAACTTACATTCTATGTGGCAGGGCGCTTCGCCTCGTGGCGAGCCGGCCGTCCTCCAGCACGAGCTCGCCCCCGATCATGACGTGCCGCGGCGAGCTGGCGTTCTCCGAGTACACCGGTCGCCGATCGAGCCTGTTCCTCGGCGTGAAGGCGAGCGGGTCGAGATCGAGGGTGGGGCCCGCAGCATCTCGTCGGCGGTCGGCCAGGTCTCGTGGCCGGGCTCGGTCACCTTGTGCGGCAACGCGGCCACCTAGATCACC
This sequence comes from Prauserella sp. PE36, assembly GCF_003311655.1. NCBI lineage: Bacteria > Bacillati > Actinomycetota > Actinomycetes > Pseudonocardiales > Pseudonocardiaceae > Prauserella > Prauserella sp. PE36. Next base: position 122,700 of record NZ_QEQT01000092.1, read on the forward strand.
TCCGGCAGCCGCGGGGTGTCGCAGCTGGAGCAGCCGCCCGGACCGAGGGCGAGGGCGAGGGCCACGCCCTCGTCGCGGTATTCGCCACCAAGTGGCGGCCGCACGACCACGCTCAGCGAGCGGAAGACCGGGAGCGTCCCGCCGAGTCCATAGTGGGCGGTCCGCGGGCGGCACCGAACTTGCGATGACCTGGCTGACGAGTCAGTAGCCTTGCGCGAATCGCAAGATGACACTACGGTCGTCCCACATGGCCGAGACCGAGGACTTGCGAACGCGGGTTCGGAGTCTCATTCCGGCGAAACCCGGCGCACAGCGCGAGTTCGCCAGGGCCATCGGGATCGACGAGACCAAACTGTCCAAGTCGCTCAAGGGCACGCGGCGGTTCTCCCCGCACGAGCTCGTGCGCATTGCCGAGTACGCCGGTGTGACGGTGAACTGGCTGCTCAACGGCAGCGACGACGCCGTGACCGTCACCGCGGTGCCCGCACCGGCGGCGCGGTCCGCGAGCGCACCGGGCGAGGGCGGCCGGACCGAGCGCAGGCGGCACATCCTGGAGACCGCGTGGGAGCTGATCGCCACGCGCGGCTACCACCACGTGCGCATCGCCGACATCGCCAAGGCGTGCGGCACGAGCACGGCGACCATCCACTACCACTTCCCGACCAGGGAAGAAGTGCTCAACGAGGCGTTGCGGCGCAACGTGAAGCTCGCGTTCGACCGGCAGGTGGCCGAGCTGCACGCGATCGACAACGCCCACGAGCGGCTGGTGCGCCTCGTGGAGCTGCAGCTGCCGGCGGACGGCCTGCTCAGGGACGAGTGGTCGGTGTGGCTGCAGGTGTGGAACGAGAGCGCGCTGAACCCGGCGATGCGCGAGCTGTACTGGGACTCCTACGACCGCTGGTTCGACACGATCGCGATGACCATCCGCAATGGACAGGAGCAGGGGGTGTTCCGGAAGCGGGACCCTCGCGAGATCACCACCCAGCTGAGCGCGCTCATCGACGGGCTCGGCATCCAGGTGCTCACCGGCAAGCCCGGCAGCTCGGTGGACTCCATGCGCGAGCACCTGAGGGACTTCATCGACCGCAACATCGTCCACGGAGGACAGCAAGAACCATGAACAGCGAGATCATCGTCACCTGCGCCCTCACGGGCGCCGGCGACACCGTGGGCAAGAGCGAGCACGTGCCGGTCACTCCCGAGCAGATCGCCGCCTCGGCCGTCGAGGCCGCGAACGCCGGAGCCGCCGTGGTGCACATCCACGTGCGCGATGTCGAGACCGGCCAGGGTTCCCGCGACGTGGCGCTCTACCGCGAGGTCGTGCGCAGGGTCAGGGACAGCGGCGTCGACGTGGTCATCAACCTCACCGCGGGCATGGGCGGTGACCTGGTGATCGACGACGAGGACCCGCTCAAGCCAGTGGACGGCACCGACCTCGTCAACGCCAAGGACCGCCTGCCGCACGTCGAGGAGCTGCTGCCCGACATCTGCACGCTCGACTGCGGCTCGCTCAACTTCGGCGAGGGCCACCAGCTCTACGTGTCCACTCCGGACATGCTGCGTGCGGGCGCCAAACGCGTCCAGGAGCTCGGCGTCAAGCCGGAGCTGGAGATCTTCGACACCGGCCAGCTGTGGTTCGCCACCAAGCTGATCGAGGAAGGGCTCATCGACGCTCCGCCGCTCTTCCAGCTGTGCATGGGAATTCCCTACGGCGCGCCCGCGAACCCCGAGCTGCTGCAGACGATGGTGCACATGCTCCCTGAGGGAGCGCAGTGGGCCTCGTTCGCCATCGGCCGGAACCAGCTGCCGTGGGTCGCGCATTCGGCGTTGCTGGGCGGGCACGTCCGCGTCGGACTCGAGGACAACCTCTACCTCAGCAAGGGCGTCAAGGCCACCAACGGCCAGCTCGTCGAGCGTGCCGTGAACATCGTCGAGGACCTCGGCGCGAAGGTCGCCTCCCCGGACGACGCGCGCCGCATCCTGAATCTGAAGGGGGCCGCGGGTGCCTGAGCCAGCGGAGGTCACCACCGTCGCGTGCGTCGGCGCGGGCGTGATCGGCGGCGGGTGGGCCGCCCACTTCCTCGCCCGCGGCTACCGGGTGCGCGCCTGGGATCCCGCGCCCGGCGCCGCCGAGCGGCTCGGCAGGCTCGTCGAGGCCGCGTGGCCCGCGCTCACCGAGCTGGGCCTCGCCGACGGCGCCTCGCGGGACAACCTCACCGTGCTGCCGACCCTCGCGGAAGCCGTGGACGGCGCCGGGTTCGTGCAGGAGAGCGCCCCAGAGGACCTCGCAGTGAAACGCGCGCTGCTCGCCGACATCGCCGAGGTCACCCCTGCCGACGTCGTCATCGCCTCGTCCACATCGGGCTACGGCATGAGCGAGATGCAGACCGAGGCCGCCAACCCCGAACGGCTCGTGGTGGGCCATCCGTTCAACCCGCCGTACCTCATCCCGCTGGTCGAGGTGGCCGGCGGCACGCGCACCGAGACGTGGGCCGTGGAATGGGCGAGCGAGTTCTACCGCCGGGTGGGCAAGTCGGTGATCACCATGGACCACGAGCTGCCAGGGTTCATCGCCAACCGCCTGCAGGAGGCGCTGTGGCGAGAGGCGCTCCACATGGTCGCCAACGGCGAGGCCACGGTGGAGCAGATCGACACAGCGATCACCGACGGGCCCGGCCTGCGCTGGCCGGTGCACGGACCGTGCCTGACGTTCCACCTCGCCGGCGGCGAGGGCGGCATGGCGCACATGCTCGACCACTTCGGACCGTCCCTCAAGGCGCCGTGGACCCGGCTGGAAGCGCCCGAGCTCACCCAGCGGCTGCGTGACGACATGGTGGCGGGCTGCGACTCCGCGGCGGGTGACCGCTCGATCGCCGACCTCGTCGCCGAGCGCGACCGCGCGATCATCGCCGTGCAACGCGCCGTCGAGGCCAGCAGGGGGAGGCGCGGTGAGTGAACCACTGGAGTACCACGACACCGTTCGCGACGAGTGGATCGACTACAACGGACACCTGAGCGAGCCGTTCTACGTGATGGTGTTCGGGTTCGCGACCACCAACCTGATGGAGCACACCGGGCTCGACGAGCGCTACCGCGCCGAGACGGGCCGCTCGCTCTACACCGTCGAGGCCCACGTCCGTTACCTCCGCGAGGTCGGGCCGAAAGCGGACCTGCACGTCACCACATTCGTGCTTTCCGTGGGAGAGAAGAAGGTACGGCTCTGCCACGAGATGCGAGTGGACGGTGAGCTGGTGGCAACGGAGGAGCTGCTGGCGATCCACGTCGCGGGGGCCAGAGCGGCGCCCCTGCCCGAGGACGTCGCGCAGCGCCTGCGAAGACACCTCCGCCCAGCCCCCGGCTACGCGGGGCGAGCCATCAGCTCCTGACCCTCAGGTCCCCTATCCGGAAGCCCGACTTCATGTCGTTTGACAAACGCATCTCCAGAAGGAATTTCCTCGTCGGCAGCGCCGTTCTCGCCGGAACGGCACCGCTGCTGTCGGCGTGCGGCGGACGGTCGAGCGCCGTCGCGGCCCCCACCGGAGCGCCCCGCCGGGGCGGCACGCTGCGCGTCGGCATCACCGGCGGCGGCGCGTCCGACACCCTCGACCCCCATATCCCGGCGACCAGCCCGGACATCGCCCGCGTGCGAAACCTCTACGAGCCGCTGCTCTACCGCGACCACGACTACCGGCTCGAGATGCTCGTCGCGGAGTCGCTCACGCCCTCGCCCGACGCGAGGACGTGGACGGCGACCCTGCGCGAGGGCGTCCGGTTCCACGACGGCAGGCCGGTGACGCCCGCCGACGTCATCGCGACCTTCCGCCGGATCATGGACCCCGACGATCCGAAAAGCGGCGCGGCGAGCCTCACCATGCTGGGCGAGGTCGTGGCCAGCGGCGACCGGCGGGTCGAGTTCCGGCTCACCGAGCCGTCCACGGTGTTCGACGACTACCTCGCGCAGTACTCACTGGGCATCGTGCCGGCGGACTTCTCGGTGGACCGTCCGATCGGCACCGGACCCTTCCGCACGCAGGACTTCACGCCGGGCCTGCAGAGCACGTTCGTACGCAACGAGCACTACTGGCGGCCCGGCCAGCCCTACCTCGACGAGCTCGTGTTGATCAACTTCGCCGAGGACGACGCCCGGATCAACGCTCTGTTGTCGTCGCAGGTGGACGCGATCGACCAGGTCCCGGTCGCGTTGGTGGAGGTGCTGCGCAGCGACGAGCGGCTGCGGGTGCTGAGCGCGCAGACCGGTACCTGGCTGCCCTTCACGATGCGGGTGGACCGCCCGCCGTTCGACGACGTGCGCGTGCGGCAGGCGCTGCGGCTGGTCGTCGACCGCGAGCAGATGATCAACCAGGTGCTCAGCGGACAGGGCCGGATCGGCAACGACCTCTACGGGCCGTTCGACCCCGCCTACGCGAGCGAGCTGCCGCAGCGAAGGCAGGACATCGCCGAGGCGCGCCGCCTGCTCACCGAGGCCGGGCACCCGAACCTGGACGTCGAGCTCGTCACCGCGCCCATCCAGGCCGGCGCGGTCGAGGCCGCGCAGGTGTTCCAGCAGCAGGCGAAGGCCGCCGGCGTGAACGTCCGCCTTCGCCGGCTGGACACCACCGCCTTCTGGGAGAACTACCTGAGCTGGGACTTCGCGCAGTCGTTCTGGTACACGCGCAACTACCTGCCGCAGGTGGCTTCCGGCTCGCTGCCGCAGTCGCCGTACAACGAGACGCATTGGAGCGACCCGGAGTTCCTCGGGCTGGTGCGCCGCGCCGACCGCACGGTGGACCGCGCCGAGCGTGAGGACCTGCTCAAGCGGGCGCAGCGCATCGAGTACGAGCGCGGCGGCAACATCATCTGGGGCTTCATGAACCAGGTCGACGCCCACCAGGTGTACGTGGCCGGGCTGCTGCCCGACCGCACCGGCCTGCCCCTGTCCGGTTACTCGTTCCGCGAAGCGTGGCTCGGCTGAGGAGGTGGGTTCGTTGTCCCGTTTGATCGTCCGCAGGCTGCTCGTGAGCCTCGCGGTGCTGTGGCTGGTGACGCTGCTGGTCTTCGTCGCGACGCTCCTGCTGCCCGGCGATCCCGCCCGCGCGATCCTCGGTCAGCAGGCCACGCCCGAGCGCATCGCCGCGCTGCGCGCCCAGCTCGACCTCGACGCGCCCGTGTGGGAGCGCTACCTGAACTGGCTCGGTGGCGTCGTCACCGGCGACCTCGGCACGTCGACGGCCACGCAGGGCCCGGTCAACGACCTGCTGGGCGACCGCATCGGCGCGTCGCTCGTGCTGCTCGTGGCCGCCGCGGTGCTCAGCACGCTGGTGGGGCTCGCACTGGGCACCTGGACGGCCATGCGCCGGGGCCGGCCGGCCGACCACACCGTGTCCGGCATCAGTCTCGTGATCGCGGCGCTGCCCGAGTTCGTGATCGGTGTCGCGCTGATCGTGCTGCTGTCCACGACGGTGTTCCCGCTGCTGCCGTCGGTGACGCTCGCGCCGCCGGGTGAGCCTGTGTGGTCGCAGCCGAGCCAGCTCGTGCTGCCGGTGCTGACGCTCACGCTCGTCGTCACGCCCTACATCACGAGGATGATGCGCGCCACGATGAGCGAGGTGCTCGACAGCGGCTACGTCGAGATGGCGCGGCTCAAGGGCATCCCGGAGAAGACGGTGCTGCTGCGGCACGCGCTGCCGCACGCGATCGGCCCGGTCGCGCAGGTGATCGCGCTGCAGCTCGCGTGGCTCGCGGGCGGCGTCGTGGTGGTGGAGTTCCTGTTCCGCTACCCCGGTGTCGGGCAGGCGCTGATCGACGCGGTGAACAGCCGTGACGTGGAGGTGGTGCAGGCGATCACGCTGCTCATCGCCGCCGTCTACATCGTGGTGAACCTGCTCGCCGACATCGTCGGCATCCTGACCAGCCCGAAGCTGCGTGCCGAGGTGACGCGATGAGTACCCGCTCCACTGTGTTCCGTCGCGCGCTGTCCCTGCCGCAGGCCAAGATCGGGCTCACGCTCACCGCCGTGGTGGTGCTGCTCGCGGTGCTCGGCCCGTGGCTTGGGCCGTGGCTCACCGGCCACGACACCACCGGCTTCGCGGGCAAGCCGTTCCAGTCCGACGGCGTGGCCGGCACCGACGGGCTCGGCCGCGACGTGTTCACCCGGTTCCTCGCCGGCGGCGCGACGCTGTTGCTCTACGCCGTGCTGGCCACGGCGATCGGCGTCGTGCTCGGCACCGCGCTCGGCATGCTCGCCGGGTACACCGGAGGGCGCCTGGACAGCGTGATCATGCGCGGCAACGACGTGCTGCTGTCGTTCCCGCAGCTGGTGTTCGCCCTCCTGGCGATAGCGATGCTCGGGCCGCAGGGCTGGCTGCTGGTGCTCGTCATCGGCATCACGCACGCGCCCCGCGTTGCGCGGGTGGCGCGGCAGGCCACGGTCGCGGTGAAGGACAGCGACTACATCAGGGCCGCGCAGCTGTACGCGATGCCGAGGCGGCGCATCCTGCTGCGGGAGGTGCTGCCGAACATCACGGGCCCGCTCATGGTGGAGCTGGGGCTTCGCCTGACCTACTCGATCGGCTACGTCGCGTCGCTGTCGTTTCTGGGGCTCGGCATCCAGCCGCCCTCGGCCGACTGGGGTCTGATGATCAACGAGAACCGCATCGCGCTCGTGGTGGAACCGTGGGGCGTGCTGCTGCCGGTGCTGGCGATCGCGGTGTTGACGGTGGGCACGAACCTGGTCACCGACTCGCTCGCGTCCGCGGCCGCAGGTCGCGAGAAGGAGGTCACCGCATGACCGCGCACGTCGCCGTCGCAAGCGCCCTCGAGGTCAGCGAGCTGCGCGTGAACACGCTCACGGACTCCCCAGTGCTGAAGGGTGTCTCGTACGCGATCGCGCCCGGCGAGGTGCTCGCGCTGGTCGGCGAGTCGGGATCGGGCAAGACCACGGCGGGGCTGGCCGCGCTCGGCCACTTCCGGCGCGGGCTCGTCCCGGCGGGCGGCACCGTCACCGCGCGCCCCCGCGACGGGGAGCCGGTGGACGTGCTCGGGCTCGGCGAGCGCGAGCGCAGGACGCTGCGCGGCCACACGCTCGCCTACGTGCCGCAGGACCCCGCGCTGTCGCTCAACCCCGCGCTGCGCATCGGCCGCCAGATCGGCGAGGTGCTGGAGGCGCACGGCCACGGCACGTCCGACGAGGAGCGCGCGGCGCGCGTGGCGGAGGTGCTCGGCGAGGTCGGGCTCCCCGCCGACGAGGCCTACCAGCGGCGCTACCCGCATCAGCTCTCCGGCGGCCAGCAGCAGCGGGTGGGCATCGCGATGGCGTTCGCGTGCAGGCCGAGCGTGGTGGTGCTCGACGAGCCGACCACGGGGCTCGACGTGACCACACAGACGCTCGTGCTGCGCACCGTCGCCGCGCTGACCGCCGAGCACGGTGTCGCGGCGCTCTACATCACCCACGACCTCGCCGTGGTGGCCGCGATCGCCGACCGGGTCGCCGTGATGCGCGGCGGCGAGATCGTGGAGTGCGGCACGACCGGGGAGGTGCTTCGCCGCCCCGCGCACGCCTACACGCGGGAGCTGGTCGACGCGGTGCCCGATCTCGACCGCGGCGGCGACCTGCCCGCCCCGGACGGCGACACGCAGACCTTGCGGGTCAAGGACCTGTCGGTCTCGTACGGCGAGCACGAGGTGCTGCGCGACGTGTCACTGACCGTCCACTCGGGAGAGTGCCTGCTGCTGCTCGGCGAGTCCGGGTCGGGCAAGACCACGCTCTCGCGGTGTGTGGCGGGCCTCAACGAGCACCACACCGGCACCGTGGAGCTGGACGGCGCCGCCTTGGCCCCGGCCACGCGGCGGCGCTCGGCGGAGGAGCTGCGTGCCGTGCAGTACGTGTTCCAGAGCCCGTACTCGTCGCTGAACCCGCGGCGCACCATCGCGCAGTCGGTGGAGGTCCCGCTGGAGATGCTCACCGAGCTGCCGAAGGCCGCGCGGCGCGAGCGGGTCGCCGAGACACTGGACCGCGTGCGGCTGAGCCGTGAGCTCGCCGGCCGCCTGCCGGACCAGCTGAGCGGCGGCGAGCGGCAGCGCGCCGCGATCGCGAGGGCGCTCGTCACCACGCCGAAGGTGCTGCTGTGCGACGAGGTCACCTCGGCGTTGGACGTCTCGGTGCAGGCGACGATCATCGACCTGCTGTGCGAGCTGCGGGCCGAGCTGGGCACCGCGATGGTGTTCGTCACCCACAACATCGCGCTCGCCCGGCACGTCGCCGACCGCATCGCGGTCCTGCGGGGCGGCGAGATCGTGGAGGTGGGCCCCGTCGACGAGGTGCTGAGCGACCCCCGGCACGAGTACACCCGCCGGCTGCTGGCCAACACCCCGAGGATGTGAGCATGCGGGTCAGCGGCACGGCCCGCCCCGGGTTCGACGGCGTCCGCGATGCCTTCGCCGATGTCGTCGCGGACAGCCGCGGGGGTGCGGCGTTCTCCGTCGTCCGGCACGGCGAGGTGCTCGTGGACCTCTGGGGCGGGCTCGCCGACCCCGAGCGGCGCCTGCCGTGGCGCGAGGACACGCTGTGCGTGCTGTTCTCCGGGACGAAGGGCGTGATGGCCGCCGTCGTCGCCGCGCTCGGCGTGCTGGACCCCGGCTCCGAGGTGCGGCGGTACTGGCCGGGGTTCACCGCAGGGGTCCGGGTGCACCACGTGCTCGCCCACACGGCCGGCCTGCCCTATGTGGAGGCCGATCACGACCTGCTCGACAATCGCGCGTGCGCGGACCTCCTCGCGACGCAGGCTCCACTGTGGACTCCGGGAACGCGCGTGGCCTACCACGCGCTGACCTACGGCTACCTCGTGGCCGAGCTGCTGCGCAGGACCACCGGGCGCTCGGCGGGCCAGGCCGTCGCCGAGGTGCTGGCCCGGCCGCACGCGCTGGACCTGCACCTCGGCACGCCGGCCCACCTCGACGAGCGTGTCGCGAGGCTGGTGCGGGCGCCGGACTACCGGATCAGCACGTTCCTGGACGACCCCGAGCGGCGGCGGATCGTCGAACGGATGTACGCGGGCCTGCTCGACTCGGACGACCTGATCAACTCGGCGCGCTACCGCAGGGCCGAGCTCGCGGCGGGTGGCGCGACCGGCACCGCCAGGGCGATGGCGACGCTCTACGACCTGCTCGCCGCGGGCCGCGTCGCCTCACGCGACGCGCTCGCTCTCGCCACGCGCACCTGGTCGGTGGGCACCGACGCGATCAACGACCGGCCCGTTCACTTCGGGCTCGGCTTCGAGCTGCCCGACCCGATCGGCACGTACGGCCCGGCGACGACGGCCTTCGGCCACTCGGGAGCCGGCGGCGGCAGGCACGGGGCATGGCCCGAGGCCGGGCTGGGATTCTCGTTCCTCACCAACGAACTACGCGCCGAGAACGCCGACGGCAGGGCCGACCGCCTGCTCGCCGCACTGCACGACGCGCTCTGACCGGCCCCGCCGGGATCACCAGGGCGTGTTGTCCTCTTCCTCTGGGTCACCGCCGCCCGCACGGCGGGCCGGTGGCGTTCCCCCGGCCCGAGGCTCGGCGGCGCCGCCCGAGGACGGGGCCGGCGGGGGCGTGGGCTGCGGCGGCTCCGGGGGTCCGGACGGGCCGTCCTGCGGGTCCCCTGGGTCGGGGAACCGGTTGCGCAGCGAGTCGAGCAGCGTCGTGCGGGTCCGCGGGTCCTCGTCGCCCAGCTGCTCGGTCATCACCTCGGCGACCCGCTCGGTGATCCCCGACTGCGCCTGGCGCATCGTGCTGAGCACCATGCGGGCGAGCTCCTCCGGCGGGATCGTCCGTGTCCTGGAGCCGAACTCGAGGTCCGACACCACGCCGTCGGCGCCGACGGTCACGCGCACCGTGCCGTCCGGGCTCGACGCCGTCAGCCGCAGCTGCTCCGTGCGCTCCTGCGCCGCCTTGTACCGCTCGGCCTTGCGCGCGAATCCGGCGGCCCAGTCGTCGATCCGCCGCTTCGCCTCCTCCGGGTCGCGCATCGCCTCGCCGAACGCACCGGCACCGGTCATTTCTTACCGCCCTTGCCGTCCTTGAACAAATCCGGATGCGATTCCTTGTCCGCCCAGCCGGGACGGTCCTTGCCCGCCTCGACGCCGCCGATGCGGCTGCCCGGCCGGTTCTCCCAGTCGGACAGTGACCCGTGGCTTCCGCTCGGCTTGTCCATCTGGTTGAACCGGTCGATCATCGCGTCGACGTCGTCCGCCGTGTACGCGTCCGGGTTCCTGCCGAGGTCCACCCACTGCCGCCGGGCGTCCTTCCAGTCCTCGAGCTGCTGGGTCGTGCCGCCCGGCCAGTCGAAATCCGCGTTGAACCGCACGTCGTCGAGGAACTCCCGCCGCCTCACCGGATCCTTGATCTCGTCCGCCGCCGCCATGATGTCCCCGGCGAACTCGTTGCGGATCTCGTGCAGGTAGCCAGAGGACTCGTAGAACGCCTTCCTCGGGTCCTTCGGCGCCTCCGGAAGGCCGTCCTTCCCCAGGTGGGTGCCGTCGATCTTGCTCTCGATGATGTCGAACTTGTCAACGGTGGCGCCGATGGAGGTGTTCGGTTTGCCGGGGCCGAGCGGGAGGTTGCTGATATTGCTGTTCGCTTCCCGCAGCTTCTCGACGTACTTCTCGGTCGCCGCCTTGTGCTCGGGCGTGCCCGGCGCATATGTCTGGTTCACCCACGACCTGAGGCTGTCGCGCATCGTCTGGAACGACACGATGTGCCGCTTGTCGAACTGGCCGCCGCTCTTGTATGCCGGGTTGTTCGGGTCGTTCTTCTGATGCTTGATGTTGGTCTGCGTCGCGCTCTTGAACTCCGGCCTGTCCCAGGGGTCGTCGCTCTTGGTCTTGGTCTTCTTGGCAGACGGCTGCGTGCCGCTCCCGTCGCTCTTGCGCTTCCGGCCCGCGCCGCCCGGGTTGGGGCTGGGCGCGCTGCCGCCGGAGTTCTTGGGGCGCTGCCTGATCGGCAGGTTGACCGCCGGCGGTGTCTTACCACCCGCCGAGGGGGTCGTGCAGCTGTTCATCAGACCGAGCGCGTCGAACTCGGCGAACGGGTCGGCGACGTAGGCGACCGGGTTCGGTCCCGGCTCCAGGCCAAGCGGGTCCTGGCTGACGTACCGCGCGGTCGCCGGGTCGTAGTAGCGGAACACGTTGTAGTGCAGACCGGTCTCGGCGTCCGCGTACTGGCCGGGGAACCGCAGCGGCGTGGCGGCGCGGGCTCCGGGGGAGGGCAGTTCGCGGCCCCACAGCGTCCTGCGGGAGCTCCAGGCGAGGTCGCCGCGCTCGTCGACGAGATCGGTGGGCGTGCCGAGTGCGTCGGTGACGACCGAGTGGAACCGTTCCCCGGCGGGGCCACGTTCGAGCTGGGTGACCGGCGTGTGCTGGCCGGGCAGGCGTTCCCACGTGGTTGCCCGGCGCACGCCGTGAGCGTCCACGTGCACCTGCTCGATCAGCTCGGTGCCGTCCCAGACGAACCGCACCGACTCGGCCACCGAGCCGTCCGGCAGCAGGCACTCCTTGGCGGTGCGCCTGCCCAGCGGGTCGTAGTGGTAGCGCCAGCGCAGCCCTTCCGGTGTCCGCACCCCGGTGAGCCGGTCGCCGGTCCAGGCGTATTCCCACACGCGCTCGCCGTCCGGGTGCGCCTCGCGGTGCCGGACCCGGCGACCGAGGGCGTCGTGCTCCACCGCCACGCGCACGGCCGAGGAGCCCACGAGGTTGCCGGCCGGGTCGTACCGCAGCTCCTCACTTCCATCCACAGTGGACATCGAAACGACGCGGCCGGTGACGTCCCGGCTCAGCGTCAGGTGCGGACCGGTGTCGTCCCGCACGGCGGCGAGCCTGCCGTCGGGCTGGTACTCGAAACCGCGTTCGCGCACCGGTCCCGAGGTGGCCAGCAGCCGCTGCGCGGTGAGCCGGCCTCCCTGGCCGAAGGACTGCCGCAGCACGCTGGCCTCGTCGACCTTGCGCGCCGCCGCGCGGCCGTCGTCGTCGAGCAGGAAGCGGACCGTGTGCCCGGCGGTGGCCAGCGCGATCGGCCGGTCCCGCTCGTCGAAGGACCATTCGCTCTCCGCACCCGACGGGGTCCGTCGCCGGATCGTGTTGCGTCCCTCGTCGTAGGCGAAGGTCACGGAAAGGCCGTCGACCGTCTCGCGGACGACGCGCCCGTACTCGTCGCGCTCGAACTCCACCACCGAGGTCGCCGAGGCCACCCGCACGACCTCGCCGACCGGGTCGTAGGCGTAGGTGGTGAGCCCGTCGGGCGCGTGGACCTCGACGAGGTTGCCGAGCACGTCGTACCGGTACTCGGTGACTCCGCCGTCCGGGCCCTGCGAGCGCACGAGCTGTCCGGCCGCGTCGTAGCCGTAGGCCCACGTCCTGCCGTCGAAGTCGGTCTGCCCGGCCAGCCTGCCCGCGGCGTCGTAGCGGAAGGACCACACTCGGCCCAGGGGGTCGGTGACCGACACCAGCCGCAGCTCGGTGTCGTAGCCGTAGGCCGTGCGCGCGCCCGCGGGGTCGACCATGGCGGTGAGCAGGTCGAACGGACCGTACTCGCGCCGGGTGACCCGGCCGAGCTCGTCGATGTGCTCGGTCTCGTTGCCCTCTCCGTCATAGCGCCACAGCGCGCGCTCCCGGCGGGGACCGGTCCGGGAGGCACGCTGCCCGTCGACCGTCCAGCCCAGCAGAACCACTCCCCCATCGGCCTCCCGCACCGCGCGGGGCCTGCCGAACTGGTCGCGCTCCACCGGTTCCGGCTCGGCGGCGGGTTCCGGCGCGGGCAGCCCCGCGGTGGCGACGCCCACCGGCTCCCGCACGGGGTCGGGCGCGGCGCCGTCGGCGTAGAACCGGCGCCAGACCCGGCCGTCTCCGTACACGGCGACCGAAGCAGGCACCCCGTCCTCGAGGGTGAGGACGCTGCCGTCGGGGCGCGTGACCCGCAGCGGCCTGCCCTCGTCGTCGTAGGCGTACCGGGTGACGCGGCCCAGCGGATCGGTGCGGGAGAGCAGCCGGTCGTAGCGGTCCCACTCGAAGGCCGTGACGTTGCCGAGCGGGTCGGTCTCCCGGACGGTCTGGCCCGCGTCGTTCAGCTCGAACACGCTGGTGTGGCCGAGCGAGTCGGTGTGCCGGGTGCGCCCGCGCCGCCGGTCGTACTCGAACACGCCGTCCAGGAAGCCCTCGGCGCCCACCGTGCGCACGCACCGGCCTGCCGAGTCGTAGACGTAGCGGTACCAGACTCCGTTGCGGTCCTGCCAGCCCGTCAGCCTGCCCTCGGCGTCGTAGTCGTACCGCAGCGGCAGGCCGGAGGAGTTCACGACCTCGCTGAGCCTGCCCTCCTCGTCGTAGCGGTAGGTCAGCACGCGCACGTCCGGCGCCCCGTCGGCGCCGAGCACGCTCAGCTCCACCAGCCGCGCGCCGTCCGACCGGAGTCCCACCCGGATACCGCTGGAGTGCGTCAGCCGGACGGGCACGCCCGCGTCGTCGTAGGCGAACTCGGTGCGCGCACCGTCGGCGTGCTCGACGGCCCGCAGCCGCAGCAACCGCCCGGTCCCGGCGAAATGCAGTGTCCTGCCGGGAACCGGCTGGGCGACCGTGAAGCCACCGTCGGCGTGCCGGGACAGCGGCCAGCGTGGTCCCTCCACCGGGAGCACCGTGTCACCGGCGGCGGGCACCGGGTAGACCAGGATGACGCCGTCGGGGCCGACGAAACAGACGTCCGTGGCGTCGACCTCCAGCCGCTGGTCCACTGTGGACGCCCAGGACGGGCCGAACCAGCGGCCCGCGCGGTACGACGAGACGTGCACGCGCTCCAGCAGCAGCTCCGGCAACTCCAGGTCGGCCTGCGGCAGGATCACCTCGCCGGTGGCGACGTCGACCGGGTCGCCCTTGCAGTTGCGGTCCGGGGGCCGCACCGATCGTTCGCGCGCGGGGTCGGGCTTGACGGAGCTGGCCGTGGTGGCGTCGCCGCCCTTCTTCGGCTGCTGGACCGGGGGCGGCGGAGGCGTCGAGGTGACGTCGTTCTTGGGGGCGGGCTCGGTCTTGGGCGGGTCCGTCTTCGGCGGCTGTGGCGGGTCGGTCTTGCCGGTGTCGCCGCTGGCGACGGTGCCGCCGCCCCTGTCGCCACTGGCGGTGGTCTGGCCGCCGGTGGAGCCGGGGCTCTCGTACTTGTCGCCCTTGAAGTCGGTGTCGCCGGGCTTCGGCTCCGGGCCGCTCCTGACCGGCGGCGGGACGTCGATCTTGCCGTCCTTGATGCGCTTCAGCGCGGCGGCGGCGTCGCTGAAGGAGTCGCCGAGCGAGCGCAGCAGCGGCGAGAGCTTCGACAGCGCGTCCACCAGTTTCTTGGTGAGGTCGGCGATCTGCGTGGCCGTCTTCGCCACCGCGGCCACGACCTGCGGCACTACCCACGCCATGCCGATGCCGAGCGTCAGCAGCACCTGCAGCGCCCAGCTGATCATGTGCCCGACGAGGTCGGCGATGATGTCGCGCACGAGCGTCCGCACGGCGCCCACGACCTCGCCTGCCGTGCCGATACCGCTGGAGGCGCCGTCGGCGGCGGACTGGGCGGCGGTGATCAGCGTGGCCGTGTCAGCGCCGCGTTCGCGGTAGGAGTCGGCGGCGGGCCCGGTCCAGCCGGCCGTGTCCTCCTCGATCAGCCTCCGCAGGTCGGCGCTGATCGCCGTCAGCTCGGTGCTGACGTTCTTCCAGGTCTCCGAGTGCGCCTTGATGGTGTCCGGGTCGCCCGTGAGCCCGTCGAGCGCGTCGGAGAGCGGGCCGACGTGCTCCATCAGCCAGCCGACCCCGGCGGACAGGATGGCGCCGAACGGGTCCATCGCCATGCCCAGCGCGTCGAGCCCCGCGCCGACCGCGCCGAGCACGGCGCCGGCCCACTCACCGCTCTCGATCGCCTTGGTGGTGTCGTTCACCGACTCCAGCAGCGGTATCCCGGAGAACGCCTCGGTCGAGTCCTGAACCTCTGCCACCAGAGGGTTGCCCACAGCGCGTCCCTTTCCTCGTCCGTCAGACGTCGCGTACCCGCACCGCTGCCAGGTCCCGTTCGAAGCCGGTCATCGGCACCGTGTGGGCCTTGTCGGACTCGCGGTAGGTGTCGGCGGCCTTGCGGACGTTGTCCGCCGTCACCGTCACGCCCTCGACTGCCGCGTCGAGGGCCTCCAATCCCTTTTCCTCCATCGGGTTCACGACCGGTGGGAGGAACGAGCAGAGCAGCCCGTAGGCGCTGTCGTCCATGCTGACGGTCTGCGCGGCGGACACGGCCACCCGCAGCCGGTCGGTGATGCCGTCCAGGTGGCTCGCGTGCGCGACGAGGTCCTCGGGCACGACTTCGAACGCCATCGGTGGTGCCTCCCCAGGCTTCACAAGCACACCGACCAGCGCCGTCGCCAGCCGCGGCTATCCGATCTCGACGGAGGGCACGAAGATCATTCCCGCGCCCGGCACCGACCATAACAGCCCGGACCGACCTGATGGTGGACCAGACCACAAGGTGCTCAACTGAGCGCTCAAAGGCGCTGCGGCGGCACTCCGTCGTCGTCCGGGGTGAGGACGGCCGGTGCTCCCGCCACCCGGTTTCCGGCTGTCGTGGACCACGAGCAGCCCGACCTCGACCCGGGTGCGGGTGACGCCCTGGCTGGTGACCGGCCTGCCGTCGACGACGGCCCGCATGGGCTCATCGTGCGCCCGGCCCCGGACGGCCGGAATGCCAGCGCTCTGACAGTTCCTGCCATGGCCGCCGGGTCCGACGACCTCGACCGGCCCGTCGGACTCAACCACCGGCAGCCGGGCATTCACCCCACGGTTCAGGACAGCACGCGGTAGGTGACGTGCGTGACCGAGCCCGCCGCCCGCGACTCCACCTGCTCGAGTTCCAGCGCCGGAACCCCGTCGAACAACCGCGTGCCCGCGCCGAGAGTGACCGGCACGATGTGCAGCCGCAGCTCGTCGACCAGGCCCGCGGTGAGGTACTGGTTGATGGTGGTGGCGCCGCCATGGATCGAGACGTCGCCGTTCCCGGCAGCGTGGCGCGCACGTTTCAACGCGGACTCGATTCCGTCGGTGACGAAGTGGTAGGTGGTGCCGCCATCCATCGGCTGCGGATCGCGCGGGTAGTGGGTGAGCACGAACACCGGGGCGTGGAACGGCGGATTGTCGCCCCACCATCCGTTCCACTGCCGATCCCATTCGCCACGCACCGGGCCGAACATGTTCCGCCCCATGATGAAAGCCTTGGCCTCGTTCATCCGCTCGACCTCTGCCCGGTTCTCCTCGGGACTGTCGAACATCCAGGCGTGCAGCTTGCCGCCCCAGCCGTCAGCGCCATCGTCGCCGAACGGGCGGTCCTCGGTCTGGTTCAGCCCGGCCGAGTATCCGTCGGCCGAGATCGACAGTTCACAGGTCACCTTGCCGGTACGTGTGGTCATCTCTCTGTCCTCCTCGTGACACGGTCACCGGAACAGACCCAGGACCCCGCCGAAACTCATCGGTGAGGGGGGACACGCCAGAAAAGGCGCCAGGGGTTCGCCGGCGTCGTGTGGTGGGCGGCGGCTGCCCTCACCGGAGTCCAGGAGAATGTCCGCAGGCCCTCATGATCCGCACCCGCACCGGCACGCCGGCCTCGCCAGCCGCCGAGGCGCCCCGCAAACCCCTCCACGGACGGTGAGGTGAACCTGACGCAAACCCGTGTCCGCACAAGCCTCTCCGCACTGCGTCACCGTCTATTGTGGCCGATTCGGTCGCGGGGACGAGAGCACCTCCTCGAAGCTCGAGAGGACGCCCGCCGATCACGGCCCGGCGGGCGATCAGGACTCCTGGGGCTTGCGAACCAGCAGCTGGGCCTGCTGGAACTGCCGCTCGTCCTCGTGAGGCTCGCGCAGCAACCGGGCGACCTCGATGAACCCGGCCTGGCGCGACAGTTCCGCGAGACTGTCAGGCGACCATCGATAGGCGAGCGTCACTTTGTGATCGAACTCCCGCGGCAGGGGGTCGTCACCAGCGAAGAATCCGAGCAGCAGGTGACCGCCCGGCGCCAGCACTCGCCGGAACTCGGTGAACACGACCGGCAGTTGCCGCGGTGGTGTGTGGATGATGGAGTAGAACGCGAGAATGCCGCCGAGAACTCCGTCGGCGAGGTCCAAGGCGGTCATCGACCCCTCTTCGAACCGCAGATCCGGATGGGCTCGGCGGGCAAGGGCGACCATCTCGGAGGACAGGTCGATGCCGAAGGTGGCCGGCCCGAGGGCGTGCAGATGCGCGGTCACCTGG
This sequence comes from Prauserella sp. PE36, assembly GCF_003311655.1. Taxonomy (NCBI): domain Bacteria; kingdom Bacillati; phylum Actinomycetota; class Actinomycetes; order Pseudonocardiales; family Pseudonocardiaceae; genus Prauserella; species Prauserella sp. PE36. The sequence continues at coordinate 139,988 of NZ_QEQT01000092.1, forward strand.
CCGGGGCCACATCCGATGTCGGCGACCGGTCCGGCGTTGTGGGCCTGCACAAGTTCGGCGAAAGCGGCCAGCATCGCACGTTCCATCGGCAAGGTCTCGAGCACATTGCTGAAAAGTTCGGCGTAGCGGGACGCAACGGCGTCGTAGGCACTCCTGGTGTCGTGCAGGACGGAGGGTTCGGTCACGGCGGAAACCATAGCCCGCTGCCGGTGCGGAGACCTGACTGCCGGACCGGTCGAGCTGTCCAGGTCACGAGGAAGGTCGGCCCACCTGCGAGCGCCACAACGAAGAGGAACGAGCGAGACATGCGGATGGAGGGCGGCGCCGCGCTCGTGGCCGGCGGGACGTGCGGACACGGGCCGGGCTCGCCCGTGAACCGCGACCGGGTTCCGACCGGACGCCGCACAGCGCCCGCATCGCCGGCGCCCTGCTGCGGTCGCACCCTGCGCCGGCGCCCTCGGCGGGGCCGCCACGCTGCCGGGCCCGCTCGGCACCGGATTCGCCATCATCGACCCGGCGCTCGCGTCGAGCTGGGACCGCCATCGCGGTCGCCCCTACGACATGCGACCGGCGCCGTCCCCGGACAGCCCGTCGACCGCGTCGCGCGCCCGGAGCCACTCCGCGTACAGCGCCGCGTAGCGCGCCGCGCGGGCCGGATCGGGCTCCACCTCGCGTGGCGCGCCGACGAGCCGCGTGCGCAGTACGTCCGGGTCGGTGACCTCCCCAGAGCCGATGAACGCGAGTGAGGCGGCGCCGAGCAGGGTCACGTCGGGCTCCTTCGACACCAGCAGCGGCCGGCCGAGCACGTCCGCGCGCAGCCGGGCGACGTGCGGGCTGCGGGCGGAGCCCCCGGCGAACGCCACGGGCAGCCGGCCAGAGGGGTCGAGCAGGTCCAGCCCCTCGCGCACCGTGTACGTCGCGGCCTCCTGCGCGGCGCGCAGCAGGTGGGCCGCGTCGTGCTCGGGCCGCTGCCCGAGCAGCGCGCCGCGTGAGCCGGGCCGCCACAGCGGGAAGCGCGCCCCGGTCATGGCCGGGAGCACGACGAGTCCGTCGGCCCCCGGCGCAACGGCGGCGAGGCGCTCGTCCTCGACCGAGCCCGCCAGTGCCCGCCAGCGGGCGACCGCGCCGCCGGTGAGCCCGGTGGCCCCGCCCGCCACGAACCGTTCAGGCAGCACCGACGGGTTGAGTACCGCGCCGGGCGGCGTGGCACTCCCCGCGGGAAGCAGGCGGCCGACGACATCGGTGGTGCCCGCGACGTCGGCGAGTACGTCCTCGCGTGTGCCCAGCAGCAGGCCGAGCCCGACGGAGCCGTCGGGGCCGCCCGCCACCACGGGCAGCCCCTCGGGCAGTCCCGTGTCCTCGGCCGCCTCCCGGGTGAGCTCGCCGACGACCGACGCCGGTTCGGCCTGCGGCGGGAACAGCGCCGGGTCGAGCCCGACCCGGGCAAGCGTCGCGGTGTTCCACGCGCGGCCGTGCACGTCGGACGCCAGCGTGTAGGCGGCGTCCACGGTGTCGGTGACCACGCGTCCGGTCAGGCGGGCCACCAGGTAGTCCTTGGGCGAAAGGACGGCCGCGACGCGCTCGGCCACCCGGGGGTCGAGTCCGAGCAGGTAGGCCAGCGCTCCCCCCGTCGGCGCCGGGCGGCCGGAGGCCCGCAGGAGGTCGCGCGTGGTGTCCTCGTCGAGTGCGGCGATCCGATCGGTGCCGCGCGGGTCGGCCCACCCTCCCCCGGCCTCGACGGGCCGGAGAACGGCGTCCACCGCGACCGTGCCGATGTGCGCGGCGATCGCCAGCGCCGACGGCCGCGGACCACCGGCAAGCCCGGCGAGCGCGGCGACGACGTCCTTGTGCAGTGCCTCGGGGTCGAAGGTCTCGCCACCGATTCCCGAGGCCCTGCGGATCTGGTTCGCTGTGACGACCTGCCCGTCGGCGTGCACGAGCGCCGCGCGCACGGCCGAGGTGCCGACGTCGACCGCCACGACGACGCCGCTCATTCGGCGTCGATCCGCAGCAGCACGGGGAACGCGGGCAGCGTCCAGCTCGTGGTGAACTCGACGACCTCGGCGGCCGCGCCGTAGGTGGTACGCCGGGCCTCGAGGACGGCGCCGCCCGGCTCGGCGTCGAGCAGCCCCGCCTGCTCGGCGGTCAGCAGCGCACCGGTCATGGACTGGTCGGCGTAGCGCAGCTGCACGCCGAACCGCTCGGTGAGCGTCCGGTAGAGCGAACCGCCGAGCAGCGGCTCGCGGCACAGTGACGGGGCCACCGAGTAGGGCACCCAGGCATCCTGCAGCGCGGCGGGCGCGCCGCCGATCAGGCGCACGCGAGTGACGCGGTTGACCACGTCGCCCTCGGCGATGCCGAAGACGGCGGCCACCTCCGCCGTGGCCGGGCCGGTCTCGGCGCGCACCACCCGGCTCGACACCTCACCCGCGGTGCCCGCGATCTCGTCGGCGAACGAGCGGAGCCGGTTGAGCCTGCGCCCGCGCTTCGCCGTCTCGCTGACGAACGTGCCGCTGCCCTGCCTGCGCACGACGAAGTTGTCGGAGTCGAGCAGGTCGAGCGCCTGGCGGACGGTCATCCGGCTGACGCCGTACTGCCTGGCGAGGTCGTTCTCGCCGGGCAGCTGTGCCGCGGGCGCCAAGAGCCCCTCCTGGATCTGCGACACGAGGTCGTCGTAGATCACGCGATACCTGGGTGCGTGCGCCATGATCAGATCGCTCCCGCCTCGCGCAGCCGGGCCACGTCCTCGCCCGACATACCAAGGATCGTCCGGTAGACGTACTCGTTGTCCTCACCCACCCGAGGGGGCGCCTTGCGGACCGTGGGCGGGGTCTTCTCCAGCTTGACCGGGTTGCCGGGCATCCGGATCGTGCCGAGCTCGGGGTGCTCGGACTCGACGATCATGTCACGCGCGGCGATCTGCGGTGAGCGAGCCACCTCAGCGACCGAGGCGACCTTGGCGTAGGGCACCCCGGCGTCGTCGAGCACCCGCGCGATCTCGTCGGTGGTCAGGGTCGCCGCCCATGCGCCGATCTCGCCCTCCAGGTACTCCTGGTGCGCCATCCTGCCCTCGACGGTGCCGAAGCGCGGGTCGTCGGCGAGCTCCGGCCGCTTCATCACCTCGCACAGCCTCGGGAACAGCGACGCCGTGCCCGCCTGGATGTAGATCGGACCGTCCGCGGCCTCGTACACGTTGACCGGGGCCGTGAGCAGGTCCCGCGACCCGCTGCGCGGCATGTCCTGCCCAAGCATCAGCTCCGACATGAGCCGGATGCCCAGCGCGGAGAACATCGTGTCGAACGACGCGATGTCCACCAGCTGGCCCTCGCCCGTGCGCTCCCGGTGCAGGATCGCCATGAGTGCGCCGATCGCGCCCTGGTAGCCCGTGGTGTAGTCGGCGATGTAGGTGCCGCTCAGCGTCGGTTTGCCGTCGGGCTCCCCGGTCATGCTCATCAGCCCCGACGACGCCTGGGAGATCGCGTCGAACAGCGCCCTGCGCGAATCGGGCCCGGTCTGGCCGAACCCGGAGATCGACACGAGGATGATGTCGGGGTTGAGCTCCTTCATGCGCTCGTAGCCGATGCCCATCTTCTCGATCGTGCCCGGCCGGTAGTTCTCCACCACCACGTCGGCCCATTCGATGAGCCGCTCCAGGATGCCGAGGGCCTCGGGGTGGCGGGTGTCGAGGCTCGCGTCGTACTTGTTCCGGTGGTACAGGAACATGTAGATGCTCTCGTCGCGGTAGTACGGCCCGTGGTGGCGCGAGTCCTCTCCCCCCGGCCGCTCGAGCTTCACCACCTCGGCCCCGAAGTCGGCCAGTATCTGCGCGCACAGCGGGCCTGCGATGAACCGGGAGAGGTCCAGCACCTTCACTCCGGCGAGCGGCCCCGTTGTCGCGTTCGCCATCGTCGTCATCCCTTCCTCGGCGCCACGAACGACGGAAACGTCCACGCGTTGACGTCGCGGTCGATCGGCACGTCGAACAACACCGGCTCACCCGCGGCGAACGCGTCGGCGACGCCCTGCCGCAGCTTCGACAGGCTCGTCACCACCTCGCCGCCGACCCCCATCGCGCGGGCCGCCATGCCGTAGTCGACCGGTCCGAAGTCGACACCGACCGTGCGGCCGTTGAAGTGCAACTCCTGCTCCTGACGGATGTTGCCATAGCTGGAGTCGTTGAGGACCACGACACAGACGTTGCCGCCGACGCGCGCGAGTGTCTCCAGCTCACCGAGGCTCATGCCGAGCGAGCCGTCGCCGATGAGCGCGAGCACGGGTCGTCGCGGGTCGATCAGCGAGGCCGCGATGGCCGAGGGCAGGGCGAAGCCCATGTTGCCGAAGCCGACCGGCTTGATGTAGCTGTTCGGCCGCGTGATCTCCCAGAGGAACGACCACACGCCGGGGTTGCCCGCGTCGGGGATCAGCAGGGTGTCGTCGGGCGCCACCTCGCGCAGTGTGCGCACGATGTCGGCGGGCGAGAGCGCGCCCTCGGCGTCGGGGTCGCGGACCTCGGAACCCTGCCACCACACCGTGCGCGCCTTGCTCAGCGACGCGAGCCACTCGGCCCTGCCCTGCCTGGCGGCTTCCGCACGGTCGCCGACCGCGGTGACGAGATCCCGCGCGAACGAGCCGAGATCGCTCACCACGCCTTGGGTGACTTCGGAGTAGTAGCGCCCGATCATCGCCGGGTCGACGTCGACCTGGATCACCTCCGGCAGGGCCCGCTTCCAGCGGCCGGTGGACACCGCGTTGAGGCTGTTGCCGAGTGCCAACACGAGGTCGGCGTCGCCGAGCACCTGCCCGGACAGTGCCGTGCCCATGCGGCTCACGGCGCCGAAGACCCGCGGGTGGGTGGTCGGGACGGAGCCGATGCCGTTGAACGTGGTGACCACGGGGATGCCCAGTGCGTCGGCGAGCGCGAGCACGTCGTCACTCGCCCGCGCGCGGTTGCCGCCGTTGCCGAGCCAGATCACCGGCCGCTCCGCGGCGAGCACGCGTTCGGCGACCCTCGCGAGCGCGACCGGATTGGCCGACGGCCGCTCGCCGACCCAGTCGCGGCTCGGGTGCGTCTCGGGCACCGAGGGCGGGTTCGCGACCTCACCCTCGATGGTGTCGCGGGCGAAGTCGAGGTGCACCGGACCGGGGTTGCCGGTCAGCGCGTTGACGTAGGCCTCCTCCATCGCCTGTTTGATCGATGACGCGTGCGCCACGAGGCGGGAGTACTTCACGAGCGGCTTGATCAGCTCGACGTGGTCGGCGTTCTGCGCGTCGTCCTTGTGGATGTTCTCGCCGTTGTTGTTGCACGTGAGGACGAATCCGGGGCTCGAGTCGCGGTAGGCGCCGCCGATGCCGGTGAGCAGGTTGGTCGCGCCGGGCCCGGTGGTGGAGATGCACGCGGCCGGCTTGCCGGTGAGCCTGCCGTAGGCGTCCATCATCACGGCGGCGGCGTTCTCGTGCCGGGTGTGCACGACCTCGATACCCGGGGTGTCGATGATCGCGTCGGTGATCGCCAGCGTCTGCCCGCCGACGACGCCGAAGACGTACTCGACGCCGAAGGAGCGCAGCATGTCGACGACCAGCTGGCCACCGGTCTTGGGATTGCTCATGGAGGTGGTTCCGCTTTCTGTTGTCGGTGCGGTCGGTCAGGTCGCGGGCACGGTCACGCTCGCCCAGCCGGCCGTCATCAGCCTGCTGTCGGAGTCGCGGCGCACCCAGATCTCGAGCTCGACGTCGAGCCCGCCATCGACGGGTGTCACCGCGGTGACGACGCCGGTCGAGGTGAACGGGTCGAAGACGTCGAGCGGGGCGAGGAACTTGACCCGCAGCCAGCCGGAGGTGAGGAACGACGGTCCACAACGGAGGGTGAGCAGCTGGGCGAGCACGCCGAACTGCTGCTGTCCCTGCACGATCGGCATGCGCAGACCGCCCGCGCGGGCCACGTCGATGTCGTTGTGGATGTTGCGCACGTACTCGCCGATCCGGCTGAACACCGCCGCCTGCTCGGCGGTGATCGTCTTGTGCAGCGGGGCGAGCACGTCGCCGGCCCTGGTTCCGGCGTCGACGCTTTCGATCACCCTGGCGTTCTCGGGCACCTCGCCAGTGACACGCTTCTCGGGTCTGGCGGAGCCGCGCCCGCCGATCGCGCCGGGGTTGGTCTTGAGGATCTCGACGCCGCGGTGGCGCACGATGCTGCGCCCGTCCTCGCCGGTGGCCCGCGCCTCCATCACGACGTAGCCCTCACCGCGGCGCTCGTATGCCTCGGTGTAGGTGCCGCTCAGCGTCACCACCTCGTCGAGCTTCGCCGGGCTGTCGAACCACATCTGTTCCTCGGTGTGGTAGCCGACGACCTTGCTGCCCGCGTAGACGAGGGTGAACAGCTGCACGAGGTCGTTGCCCAGCAGGGCCGCGTGCCCGACGCGGCCGCCGAAGGGGCTGTCGTGCAGGGCCCACGGCGAGTGGTCGTCGTGGGTGAAGGCGTAGCGCTTGATCTTGTGATCGTCCACCACGACCTGGACGGTGCCCAGGTCCTCTGGGATCTCGAGGTTCTCGAACTCCGGCTCCTTGAGCCCGGCCTCCAGGTCGTCGACCTTCAGTGCCCGGCGGGGGTCGGTCAGGTCCCGCCAGGGCCGGTCCGGCGCGTTCGTCATCGGGCCTCCTCGTGCTCTTCGCCGATGCGGGTCATGTCGGCCTTGTTGGTCTCGGGCGCCAGCACCGCGCACACCAGCCCGATCACGGCGCAGACCGCGGTGATGAGCGCGATGGGCCACGGGTCTCCGTCGGTGGCGGCCAGCAGGGCCGTCGAGGCGAGCGGCCACAGTCCGATGAGGATGCTCGGCACCTGCGCGGCGAGCGACAGCCCGGTGTAGCGGACCTTCGTGCCGAACAGCTCCGAGAAGAAGGCCGGTTCGACTCCGTAGAGGGCGCCGACGCCGATCGCGTAGCCCACGGCGTAGATCACGTACATCAGCACGACCGCGTCGGCGTCGAGGATCCAGAAGAACGGGAACGAGACCACCACGGCCACCACCGAGCCGAGCACGAACACCGCGCGCCTGCCGATCCGGTCGGACAGGCTGCCGAAGAAGTAGTAGGTGTAGATCGCCAGCGCCGCCGCGACCGTGCCCGCGATGAGCACGTCGGTGCGCGGGATGTCGGTGTAGTTGGTGGCGAACGTCAGGCCGATCGTCAGGATGATGTAGCCGAACACCGCCTCGCCGAGCCGCATGCCCATCGCGAGTAGCAGCGGCCGCTTGAACCGCGTGAACAGCTCGGCGATCGGCATCTTCTCCTTGGCCTTGGCGCTGGCCGCCTGCGCCTCGAGCTTCTCCTGCGCGGCCTGGAACGTGGGCGTCTCGGTCAGCTTGAACCGGATGAACAGGCCAACCGCGATCAGCACGGCGCTGAGCAGGAACGGGACCCGCCAGCCCCACGACAGCAGCGCGTCGTCCGGCAGGGTCGAGACGATCGCGAAGATGCTCGTGGACATCACGAGGCCCACGGCGTTGCCGATCTGGGGGAAGCTGCCGTACGCGCCGCGTTTGCCCTCGGGCGCGTACTCCACGGCGACGAGTGAGGCGCCGCCCCATTCCCCGCCGACGCCGAAGCCCTGGATCAGCCGGAGCAGTACCAGCAGCACCGGAGCCCAGATACCGATGTCGTCGGTGGTGGGCAGGAGTCCGATGAGGAACGTCGAGACGCCCATGAGCATCAGCGTCGTGACGAGCGCGGCCTTGCGCCCGAACTTGTCGCCGAAGTGCCCGAAGACGATGCCGCCGACGGGCCGGGCGAAGAAACCGACGCCGAACACGGCGAACGCCGAGAGCGTGCCGATGATCGGGTCGTTCTCGTTGGGGAAGAACAGCTGACCGAAGACGAGCGCGGAGGCCGTGCCGAAGATGAAGTAGTCGTACCACTCCACGGCGGTGCCGACGAGGCTCGCGACGGCGGCGCGCTTGGCGAGTTTGGTGCGCTCGGTCTCGGTGGAGGGAGGAGCTGTGGCGGGTTCGGCCATGATGACTCCTTTGTCGATCGGGGGGACGGGGGTGGAACGGGGATCAGAGCAGCGGGGCTGGACGGGAGGGGTCGTCGTCGACCCGCGCGGAGGCCCAGCCGAGCGCCGTGCGCGTGCCGTCGGCCTTGTCGACCCAGACCTCGAGCTCCAGCCTGCCGTCGCCGGTGAGGCCGGAGATCGCGCCGCCCGTGGTCAGCTCGTCGCCGACGAACACGGGCGAGACGAACCGCAGGTCCAGTTCGCCCGAGGTGAAGAAGCTCGCCCCGAAGAAGTCGACGACGTTGGAGATGATGAAACCGGTCTGCTGCTGAGCCTGCACGATCGTGCGATCGAGCCCCGACGCGGCGGCCCTCTCGGGGTGAGTGTGCACATTGGAGTAACCGCGGCCCGCCCACGAGAACACCGACATCTGGTCCTGGGTGAACGCCGTCGAGCGGGAGGGGATGCCGGCGTGCTCGGGCGCGTCGAGCCGTGCGCGCTCGACCACGGGCAGGCCCGCGTCGACCGTGCCTCGGACCGTGCGCGGCCGTTCGTCACCCGCGGCCCTGCCCTTTCCGACCACCTCGCCCGCGACGGTGCGCATGATCTCCTTGCCGACGTGGCGAACCAGTAGCCTGCCGTCGGCCCCGCGGGCCTCGGCCTCGAGCGTCACGTAGCCCTGGCCTCGGCGCTCGTACTTCTCGACGTAGCCGCCCTGGATCGTCACCGTTTCCCCGACCGGGATCGGCGCGTGGAACGTCAGGTGCTCGTGGGTGTGCAGTCCCTGTGCCGTGTTGCCGTCGTAGTTCTCGTAGAAGAGGAACAGCAGGTCGTTGGCGAGGACGAGCGGATGGCCGACCGGGCCGCCGAACGGCGACTCCCCGAAGTACCACGACCCGAAGTCGTCCTCGCAGTAGGCGTAGTCGAGCACCTTGCGCCGGTCGACGGTCACGGAGACCGGCCCCATCGGCTCGGGCACCTCGACCAGCTCGTAGCGGGCCTCTTTCAGCTGCGACGGCATTGTCACCTCCAGCGGGATCGGCGATTCGTTGACTAGATGTATAGACGACTAGGCAGAACGTAAGGCCGCGACGGTCCGCCTGTCAACCCAGCGCCCGAGCCCGGGGCGTGCCGCTCAGCCGAGCGTGATCTCGCGGTCGGCGCGGGCGATCGCGACGGGGTCGTGGCTGGCGATGAGCACCGCGGCGCCGCGGTCGGCCGCCGCGCGCAGCACGTCGAGCACGAGGGCACCTCTGCGGCGGTCCTGGTGCGAGGTCGGCTCGTCGGCCAGCACCAGCGACGCCCCGGCCGCCAGCGCCCGCCCGACGGCGGCGCGCTGCTGCTCGCCGCGTGAGGTCTCGCCCGGCAGCCTGCCCGCGAGCGGCGCCAGGTCCAGTGCCGCCAGCAGGCCGGCCACGTCGGCTCCCGCGGTGCGGCGGGCCGCGAACGCGAGGTTGTCCTCGATGCTGAGCTCGTCGAGGAGGCTGATCGACTGCGGCACCACGCCGAGGTGTTCCCACGGCTGCTCGGCCATGCCCACGTCCGGCAGCGGCGGGTGCGGCTTCACCTCGCCGTCGTCCGGCGTCTCCCAGCCGCCCGCGATCATGAGCAGCGTGCTCTTGCCCGAGCCGGACGGTCCCGTCAGCACGGCCAGCTCCCCCGGATACAGCTCGAGACTGACGGGGGCGAGCGCCGTCGTGCGCCCGTAGTCCTTGCGCACGCCGGACAACGTCAGGATCGGTGCCCCGCTCATGCCGTGTCCCTCCGGACGCCGTCGACCAGTTCGATCACCTCGTCGGCCACGGCGAGCACCTCCGGGTCGTGGGTGGTGACGAGCACCGCGTGCCCGCGTGCGGCGAGCTCACGCAGCGCGCCGACGACGAGCCCGGTGGCCGCGCGGTCGAGCTGCGCGCTCGGCTCGTCGGCCAGCAGCACCGGCGGGCCGCCCGCGGCGGCGAAGGCGAGCGCCACGCGCTGCTGTTCGCCGCCCGAGAGCTGCGCGGGCCGGTGCCCAGCGCGGGATCCGAGCCCGAGCGCGTCCAGCAGCGCCGCGGGGTCTCCCCCGGCCCCGCGCAGGCGCGCGCCGAGCGCGACGTGCTCGGCGACGGTGAGGTAGCCGAGGAGGTTGTCGGCGGGGTCCTGGAAGACGTAGCCGATGCGGGCCCGGCGCAGGGCCCGGCGCCGCCGGGTGGACAGCGCTGCGGTCTCCACGCCCTCGACCTCGACGCTGCCCTCCTCGGGCCGGTCGAGGCAGCCGAGGATCCGCAGCAGCGTGGACTTGCCGGAGCCCGATGGCCCGGCGAGCACGGTGACCGCACCGCGCGGAGCGGTCAGCGAAACGCCGGTGAGCGCTCGCACGGGCGCGCCGTCCACGTGGTAGCTGTGGCTCACGCCGGCACAGCGCAGCGCGGGGCTAGCGGGTGTCACGCAGCACCTCCGAGGGCCGGGCGGCGGAAGCCGCACGCTGTGCCGCCGCCGAGGCCAGCACCGCGGTGAGCGCGGTCGCCACGGCGAGCGCGGCGAACACCGGCCAGGGCAGGGCGACGAGCGTGCCGGGCGAGGTCGCCGGGTTGAGGTCGTAGTCCGCCGCCGTCAACGCGATCACCGCCGCCGCCAACGCCGCGCCCGTGGCGAACCCGGCCAGCAGCAGGCCGCCGACCTCCAGCAGCAGCGCACGCCAGTGCGCTGCCGCGCCGATACCCATCCGGCGCAGCAGCACCGACGCACTGCGCCTCGCCCGTGACCGCGCGTCGAGATACAGCAGCAGGCCCACCACGATCACCACGCCGGTGAGCAGCGAGACGGCCGCGAGGAAGGCGAAGGTGTAGGTGACCCCGGCGTATACACCGCTGGCCTGCACGTCCTCGGCGCGCGCGACGGCGCTCACCGGCAGCCCCGCCGCCGAGGCCGCCGCCACGATCTCGCCGGGGTCGCCGCGCGCCCACAGCTGCGGTTGTGCCGACGGCGCCAGCTCCTCGAGCAGCGCGCGGTCGACGAGCACCAGCGGGTAGCCCGCCTGCTTGCCGGGTAGCTGCGCCACATCGACGAGGTCGAGCTCCCTGCGTTCGTTCCTGATCGTGAGCACCGAGCCGGTGTCCACTGAGGACATCCCGGCGACGGCCGCTCCGGTGGGTTCGCCGGAGAGCTGGCCGAGCACCTCGTTCAGCGAAGGCCCGGGCAGGGCGGGGTCCCAGAACGCGGCACCGGCGAAGGTCTCCGGGTCGACGCCCAGCACGTGGACGGTGGTGTCGCCGAGCCGTCCGTCGACGTAGCGCGTGACCACGCTCGCGCGCCCGGCCAGTTCCGGTGGCACGGGCGTCCGCTCCTTCAGCGACAGCACCGCGTCGGTGCCGACGATCAGCTGCCCCTCGGCGTGCATCGTGCGATCGACGGAGCCGGTGACCGTGGCGCCGTACCCGGCGAGGGCGACGGGCACGGCGGTGGCGCCGACGAGCACCGAGGCCACCAGCGGCGCGGCGACCACGCGCCGCGCCGCCAGGTACACCGCGGGACGCGCCATCGACCGCGGACGGGAACGCAGCCGTCGCAACGTCCACCGGACGAGCCGGGCGCCGAGCATCGCCAGCCCGATCGCCAGCAGGATCGGCGCGACGATGAGCCGGGGCGGGATGCGGGCGACCGTGCCCACGGCGTCAGCGGCGCGTACCTGCACCTCTGCGTCGAGCGCGAACCAGCACACCACGGCCGCGCCCAGCGGCAGGATCTCCCACGGCACGCGGCCCCGCCGCCGGCGCCGCGCGGGCCGCGTGTCGTGCAGGCGTCCGGCCCGGAACCCGGCGACGCCCGCGATCACCGCGAGCGCGGCCACCAGCGCCGTGGCGGCGGCCACGAGTGAGGCCGTGGTGGCACCGGGCGTCACGAGTGGGCTCGGTCCCGCGGCCGCGACGAGCCCCCGCGCGCCCGCCCACCCCGCGACGGCACCGAGCACCACGGCTCCCGCGGTTTCCAGTGCGGCCTTCCCGCCGAGCGCCACCGGCCCCACCCCGCGCGCGGACAGCACGGCCAGCTCGGCCCGCCGCCGGTCGGCCCAGAACGCGCCCGCCGCCGCGGCGATCACGAGCCCGGCGACCGTGCCCGCACCCGCGAGCGGCACGACCGTGCCGGTGAGCGCGGCCAGTACCAGCTCGGAGCGGTTGACCTTGTCGGCCAGCGAGGACGTGAACACGCCGCCGTACGGCGCCGAGTCGTCGAACAGGCCGGGTTCCGGCGAGCCGACGGTGCCGGCGCGCAACCGCTCCAGCCCGTCGGCGGAAGGCCGGGCGCCGACCGTGGTGAGCCCGCCGGTGTCGACCGCCCGCTCGATCCACATCGACGCGCCGGTGTCCCCGGCGACGGCGAGCAGGTCGCCGCGCGACACGAACGCCATCGGAAACACCGGCGCGTCGCTGAGCGGGGCGCCGTGGATGGTCTCCCGCAGGCTGCACCAGAACGGCAGCTCCGGCACCGAGCGCAGGTCGCGGAACACCGCGGCCACGGGCATGGTCACTCGGGCGTCGCCGCTGGAGAGCGTCACCTCGTCGCCCACCGAAAGGCCCTGGAGCCCGGCGAAACGGTCGGGCAGCCACAGGCCCCGGCCCTGGCCCCCGGCGACGACGTCGACGTGCTCGCGAAACCCGTCACGCGCCGCGAGCGTCACGAGCGACTGGTCGGGTGCGGCCGCGGGGCCCACGCTCGCGGTCGTCAGCAGTGTCACCACCGGCTCGCTCAGGTGATCCAGCCCGCCGGTCCGCGCACGCACCAGATCCACCCGCCGGTCGACGAGGTCCTCCCCCACCGGGTCAGCCGGAGCCTCCGGCGTCGGCCGCGTCGGCACGGCGCCGGCGAGGTGCATCCCGGTCTGCCACGTGCACGATGCGTCGACCAGCTGCCTCAGCGTGGCGTTGCCCGCGGAGGAGAGGAACAGCGGAGCCGCGGCGGCAGGCATCGCCACGAGCAGCGCACCCACCGCGACCGCCAGCGCCACGACGGGCCTGCGCAACAGCATCAGCGGCGCGCGCGACCACGGCGCCGGCATCCCCCAGCGGCTCATCCGGTGGAGTTTGTCATGTCGTCGGGCACGCTCATCCGGCTGCCGCCGATTCGCGGCCCCGCGCTTTCCGGCAGTGCCGCCGGATCGCGGTCCACCTGGTGCGCCGCCAGGCCTCGGCTCCGGCCTTGATCGCTTCGCGGAGGCGGCAGATGGTCCTGCAGGGCCGGCAGTTCCTCCCGCGACGCGGACTTCCTGATTCGCTACGGCCACGGGGACGCCGTGCGTTGGTCCGGCCGGACACGCGGTGACGGGCTGTGACGCCGAGCCGCCCGGAATCGTCGCCCTGGCCGGGTCGAAGGCGGCTCGGCACATCCGCCGTCGACAGGCCGAAATCGTGAATAGGTGCGGCGGACCGGGGTAGCCGAGGCGACATGATGAAACGCGCGCTGTGGGAAGGGCCGGCCGCCGGTGCGGCGGGAGTGCTGGCGATGACGTTGGGCGAGAAGGTGGAGCAACGCCTGACCGGTCGCCCGGACTCGCACGTTCCCGCCAGGACCATGCAACGGCTCACCGGGATGCGGGAACGAGCCGGCCGGCAGCCGGCTCCGGTGAACCTGGCGATGCACATCGGCCAGGGCATACTGCTCGGCGTGCTGCGCTCGGTGATGGCGCACGCGGGGCTACGCGGCCCGTGGTCCTCGGCGAAGTTCGCCGTGGTGCGGCTGACCAACGACCAGATCCTGGAGAACGCCACGGGCGTGGGCTCCCCGCCGCCCACCTGGCCCCGGCAGGAACTCGTGGTGGACCTGCTGCACAAGACCGTGTACGCCTTCACCACCGGCGCCGTCGCCGACGCGCTGGCCGCCCGCTCCGGCCCTGGCCCGGGGCAGCGCCATGCCGCGCTGCGTCCCGGCCGTCACGCCGACGTCGGGCCGATACCGCGCGAGCACGCCCACACCCGGTAGGCGCTCCGAGCGCCCGGCGCCCACACGAGCAACGCGGAACCACGGCCGAATCCGCTCGCCCCGCCGAACCGGAGCCCGGCCCTGCACGGGCGGCCGCTGGCCAGCCGCGCGGTAACGGGGCCGGTATGTCCACATCGGACTCACCGGGCGCCGTGACAATCCGGTTGCGCCCGCCGTGCCGAGCGATCATCCTGGATCGCCGGTACCGCAAGGGAAGGAAACTTGATGTATGCGTCGGTTGACGGTGGCCGGGTGCCGATCAGGATGTGGGCGGATCCGTCCACGGTAGAGGACGCCGCGATGGGCCAGCTGCGCAACGTCTCGAACCTTCCCTGGGTGCACGGGCTGGCCGTGATGCCGGACGTGCACTACGGCAAGGGCGCCACGGTGGGCAGCGTCATCGCCATGCGCGACGCCGTGTCGCCCGCGGCCGTCGGGGTGGACATCGGTTGCGGGATGAGCGCCGTGCGCACGTCGCTGACCGCCTCGGACCTCCCGGACGACCTCGGCCGCCTGCGCCGCCGGATCGAGTCAGCGGTGCCCGTTGGGTTCGACCTGCACCGCACACCCGTCAACCCGGCGGTCGTGCACGGCGTCGGCGGCTGGGACGCCTTCTGGCGCGCGTTCGGTGAGCTGCACCCCGGTGTGCGGAACCACCTCGACCGCGCCCGGCGGCAGATCGGCAGCCTCGGCGGGGGCAACCACTTCATCGAGGTGTGCCTGGAACAGGGCGGCGCGGACGCGGGGCGGGTGTGGCTGATGCTGCACTCCGGTTCCCGTGGCATCGGCAACGAGCTCGCCAAGCGGCACATGGACATCGCCCGGCGCCTACCGCACAACGCCGACCTGCCCGACCCGGACCTGGCGGTGTTCGTGGCGGGAACGCCGGAGATGGAGGCCTACCGGCGGGACCTGTTCTGGGCCCAGGACTACGCGGCGCGCAACCGGGCGACGATGGTGGCACTCGTGCAGCGCGCGGTCGCCGCCACCGTGCCGGGTACGCGGTTCGACGAGCCGATCTCGTGTCACCACAACTACGTCGCGGAGGAGACCTACGACGGCTTGGACGTGCTCGTGACCCGGAAGGGCGCCATCCGCGCGGGCTCAGGTGATCTCGGCATCATCCCGGGCAGCATGGGCACCGGCTCCTACATCGTGCGCGGACTCGGCAACGAGCGGTCGTTCCAGTCGGCCTCACACGGTGCGGGCAGGCGCATGTCGCGCACCAAGGCACGGAAGACGTTCACCGCGGCGGACCTCGCCGACCAGACGGCGGGTGTCGAGTGCCGCAAGGACGCGGGGGTGGTCGACGAGATTCCGGCCGCCTACAAGGACATCGAGTCGGTGGTCGCCGCGCAGACGGACCTCGTCGAGGTGGTCGCCCACCTCAAGCAGGTCGTCTGCGTCAAGGGCTAGCGACGGTCCGCCGGAGGACGTCGCACGTGTACTCCGCCTCCTCCATGAGACGGGTGGCCTCGGCCAGCAGAACGCCGTACGGTCGGCTGGGATCGGCCAGCAGAACGCCGTACGGTCGGCTGGGATCGGCCAGGGGCAACGAGTCCTGCGCGTACTCGGCCAGGCGGCGACAGTGCTCCCGGGCGTCCTCCGCGGCGGCCCGCAGCTGCGTGGTCTGCTCGTCGAGACGGTCCTCGTCCAGGTCGCCGAGCAACTGCGTCACGTCGGTGAGCGCGGCAAGCAGGTCCCCGTAGCGGCGGAAGAACCCCGCGTGCTCGGGGCCGTCGCCGTCCTTCGGGTACTGGGTCAGGCTGCGCGTCATGGACCCGACCTGGTACGTCACGCGCTCGAGCGCGTCGATCACGGCCTGGTATCCGGCGAACGCGTGGTCGCGGGCATGCCGCCGGAGGATCCGCCGGGGATTGTAGAAGCTACTCTCCCTGGCCAGGTCCACGGAGGACTGCGCCTGCGTCACCAGCGGGCCGAGTCGCGAGGCGCGGTCCCGCCAGTGCGCTGCGCTGTCCTCGTCCAGCTCACCCTGCCGCAGCGCGGGGTACATGTCGCTCATCAGGTCGCACAGCGACCGCGCGAGGACCTGCACGCCGTACTCGGCGCTGCGGTAGCGCAGTGGGGGCAGGACGAGCACGTTGACCAGCACGCCGATGCCGCAGCCGAGTGCGACCAGCTCGATGATCTCGCCGAGCTGGCTCAGCCGCTCCAGCCCGCTGGCCGCGGAGACGTAGGTGGAGAAGGCGAAGAACGCCGCCGTCCCCACCTGCGCTCCCTCGGCGCCGAGCCGGCGCCAGCGGCCGATCGTCGCCGCCGTGGCCGCGACCAGCGCGAAGGTGGCGAGCCCCGTGCCGAAGAGAAAGCCGAACACCAGCTGCACCGCGACTCCGGCGGCGACCGCGACGACGTAGCGCAGGGAATGCCACACCGACTGGTAGACGGTGACCCGCAACATCAGGACGGCGGAGAACGGCGCGAAGGCCGCCGACTCCGCCTTGAGCACGTAATAGGCCACCGCCCATGCCGCGGTGGCCGCGAGAGTGCTCTTGCCGATGAAGACGACGGTGTGGCGTTCGTGTCCGTTGCCGGTCAGCGCCCTGCCGAGCCACTGCCGGAGGCGGGCCGCGCGCCCTTGCTCCGGCGGCTCGGTCCGCCGTTGCCGCATCCCGGTGTGCTCGCTCACCGTAACCCCCACGTTCCCGCTCGAAGTGCTTCCGGCTACCCGCGGCACCGGGCGGAGCAAACCGTGGGCCGCCCTCCGGCCGTCGCGGCAGGTGAGCGCGGCAGCGACCCGGCACGCGAGAATGTCCGGATGACGGCCGAGATCACGCGGGTACGCACGGCGTTGGAAGCGCTGCGAAGCGACACCGAGCACGCCAAGATCACCAGACGGCTCCCTGCGGACAGTGGGCTGAAGGCGATCGGGGTCCGCATGAAGGATGTCTTCGACACCGCGAAAACGTGGACGGACCTGGATCTCGATCAGGTCCCCGAGCTGCTGGCCAGCCCCCTGTACGAGGTCCGCATGGTCGGTGTGTCGATCCTGGACTTCAAGGCACGACGTCCGAAGCTGACCGACGCCGGCCGTCGCCGGCTGTACGAGACCTACCTCGATCACCACGACCTCATCAACGTGTGGGACCTGGTCGACCGCGCGGCGCCCCGGGTCGTCGGCGGCTACCTCCTGGACAAGCCCCGTCGGCCGTTGTTCGACCTCGCGCGCTCGCCCAGGGCCATCGAACGACGCACCGCCATCACCGCCGCCTTCTGGCTGATCCGGCAAGGACAACTCGACGATCCGCTCGCGCTGGCGGAGCTCCTGCTGGACGACCGGTCCGAACTGGTCACCAAGCCGGTCGGAACCGCGTTGCGCGAGGTCGGCAAGATCGACCAGCGACGCCTGATGGAGTTCCTCCACCGGCATCACGATCGCGTGCAACGCCCGACGTTGCGGCTGGCCACATCGCTGCTCACCGACCAGGAGCGTGCCGAGCTCGATCGGTGAGGCCGGTGCCCGGTCACCGCGCTGCACGCGGCCGATCGATGGGTCAGCGGCGGATGCCGGTCAGCGCGGTGTCGAGTATGGCCAGTCCCCGGTCGATCTCGGCCTCGGTGGCGGTCAGCGGCGGCGCGATGCGGAACGTGCCGCCCATGCCGGGCAGCTGCACGATGTTCATGTGCAGGCCGAGCTCTGCGCAGCGCCGGGTGACGGCGGGGCCGAGTGCGTCGGCGTTCCCGCCGTCCTCCTCCACCAGCTCCAGCCCGACCATCAAGCCCCGGCCGCGGACGTCGCCGATCACGGGGTGCCGCGTGGCCAGCTCGGTCAGTCCGGCGCGCAGCCGCTCGCCGAGCTCCCGGGCGCGCTCGTCGAGCCGGTCGCGGGTCAGCACGTCCAGCACGGTGTTGCCGACGGCGGCCGGGAGCGGGTCGTTGACGTGCGTGGTGAAGAACAGGAACCCGCGGTCGTGAGCCTCCTGTTCGATCTCCGCGCTGGTGACCACGGCAGCGAGGGGCAGCCCGGCGCCGAGGGTCTTGGACAGCGTGAGGATGTCCGGCACGACGCCGTCGCGCTGGAACGCGTACCAGTGACCGGTGCGGCACAGCCCGGTCTGCGCCTCGTCCAGGATCAGCAGCATGCCCCGCTCGTGGCATTTGTCCCGCAGCGCGGCCAGGTAGCCGGGCGGCAGGTCCACCACCCCGCCGGAGCTCAGGACGGGCTCGATCAGGCACGCCGCG
This sequence comes from Prauserella sp. PE36, assembly GCF_003311655.1. NCBI lineage: Bacteria > Bacillati > Actinomycetota > Actinomycetes > Pseudonocardiales > Pseudonocardiaceae > Prauserella > Prauserella sp. PE36. The sequence continues at coordinate 158,133 of NZ_QEQT01000092.1, forward strand.
AGGCTGCCGACCGACTGGGCGTCGATCAGGTCGAACCCGAGGTCGAGCTGACGACGCCAGTCCAGGTTCCCGTCGGCGTCGACGATGGCGGGCCGGAACCGGTCCGGCACCGGCAGGGCGAAGTTGCCGGGGGTGGCTGGCCCGTACCCGGCCCGCCCCGCGCTGTAGGTGGCGTTGGCGGCGGCCTGCGTCATGCCGTGCCAGGACCGGGCGAACGAGACGATCTCGTGCCTGCCGGTGACCAGCTTCGCCATCCGCAGCGCGGCCTCGTTCGACTCGGCGCCGGTACTCAGGAACATCGCCTTGTCCAGCGGCCGCGGCAGGGTGTCCGTGAGCCGCTGGGCAAGCTCCAGCACCGGGCGGCTCAGCATGGCGCTGTGGAGGTGGTCGAGCTTGCCGGCCTGCTCGCGGACGGTCGCGACGATCTCCGGATGCGAGTGGCCGAGGATCGCGCTCATCTGCCCCGAGGTGAAGTCGAGCAGCTCGCGCCCGTCCTCGGTGAACACCGAGGTGCCCTTGGCGCGGTCGATGATCCCGGGGCTGAAGGCGCCGTGTCCGGCGTAGCGGACCAGGAAGCGTTCGGGTGCGGTGTCGTCCGGCATGGCTCCGACGCTACGAACGGACGTCCCCGCGCGTCCAGCGCACGAATGCGACGACGCTGTTCGGCGACATCGCACAATGGCGGGGTGCTGAACCCGTGGCGTCTGCGTCTGCTCGGCCTGCTCGACAGCCTCGGCACCGTGCGCGCGGTGGCCGAGACGCTGCACCTGAGCCCGTCGACCGTCTCCCAGCAGCTCGCCGTGCTCGAGTCCGAGACGCGCAGCCGGCTGCTGGAGCGCTCGGGCCGCCGGGTGCGGCTGACCAGGACCGGGATGGTTCTCGCCCGCCGCGGCCGGGAGATCCTCGACCGGATGGCCGAGGCGGAGGCCGAGCTGCGCGCGCTCAACGACGAGCCGATCGGCACCGTCCGGCTCGGGACGTTCCAGAGCGCGATCCACCCGCTCGCGGTTCCCGCGGCGGCGCGGCTCGCGGACTCGCATCCGCACCTGCACGTGGAGCTGGTCGAGTCCGAACCGCACGAGAGCGGCCCCGCGCTGCGTACCGGGGAGCTGGACGTCGTGGTCACGACCATCGACTATGTCGAGTTCCCGTGGAGCCGGGACCTGGAGATCGTCCCGCTGGGCACGGACCCGGTGGTGCTCGTACTGCCGCCCGGCCATCCGCTCGCCCGGCGCCGCGTGGTGGACCTCGCCGCGTGCTCGGAGGAGGTGTGGGCGTGCGACCGGGCCGGCTCGTACATGGCCGAGCTGACGCAGCGGCTGTGCCACGAGTCCGGTTTCGAGCCGAGGGTCGCGTGCCGGTTCAGCAACTACCTGCTGCTGCTCCGGCACGTCGAGGCCGGCCGGTCGGTCGCGCTGCTGCCCGCGCTGACCGTGGAACCCGGCCACCAGGTGGTGACCCGCGAGCTGACCACGCCGGTGCATCGCAACATCGCGATCGTGGTGCGCCGGGGAACGGCTCCGCGCGCGGCCGTGGACGCGGTGGTCGAGGCGCTGCTCGACCACCCGGACGTCCCCGCCCTGTCCGCACCTGCCGGCGATCCCCGCGCGCGTTGACCGGACCCTGCCAGAAGCGGTCCGGACCACGGTCGCCGCGCATACGATGGGTGGCGTGCTCGGCTGGCTCAAACGCAATCGCCGCGATACTCCCGGACCGGACGTGCCCGCCGCGGCGGCCGGGATCCCGAGATGGCCGCTGGAGACCTGGCGTGGCGGCCTTTCCGCCGACGTTCCCGGGTACACCACCCTCTGCCTGACCCCGGCGTTCCCGGAAGAACCGGAGACGCGCAATCTCCGCGACGGCGACGCCCTGAACCGGATCATCGAGGTGGCCAGGACGGACGGCTCGACCTCACCGGCGATGACGGCGGTGGTGGAGGACCTGCTCGCCGACCCGCGCTACGCCGCGCTCGACTCCCTCTACAGCTGGCTGGCGCCCGTGTACCGGGGAACGGACCGGCAGCTGGAGGTGATCGAGCAGGGCCTGCGCACCTGTCCGCGCAAGTACTGGCTGCTCGACCTCGCCGGCACCGCCATGCTGCAGAGGGGGCGAGGCGCGGAGGCGCTGTACTACTGGGCGCACTCGGTGACCAACGCCGAGTCGGTCGGCGAGGGCCGGGAGGCGAGCGCCTACGACTTCCTGATCGTCACCGCCCACGTGCTCGGCGAGCGCACCGCCACGAAGGCGTTCCGGGCCAGGGCGGATCAGGCCGACCACCCGCAGACCGTGCTCGACGAGGAGTACACCGCGCTGGTCGAGCGCGCGTTCCGGAAGGGCACCAAAGCCATGAAAGCCGTGGTCCAGACGCTCGCCCAGCGGGTCCCCGCCTAGTCGGCCGGATAGCGGGCGCGGATGTGGAAGCGCTCGCCCTGCGGGCCGAGGATGCTCAGGAACTCCACGGGGTGTGAGTCGGCGTTGCCGAACCAGTGCGGGAGGTGGGTGTCGAACTCGGCGACCTCCCCGGCGCCGAGCACGAGGTCCTGGTCACCGAGCACCACGCGCAGGCGTCCATTGAGGACGTACAGCCAGTGGTACCCCTCGTGGGAGCGGGGGTCGGGCTCCTGATCGGCCCGCCCTGCCGGGAGTATCTGCTTGAACGCCTGCAGTCCGCCGGGCCTGCGCGTCAGCGGGACGACGGTCATGCCGTTGCGCCTGAACGGCCGCGGGTAGACGCGGGGATCCCCGCTCGCCGGGGCGCCGATGATCTCCTCGAGCGGCACCTGGTGGGCCTTGGCCAGCGGCAGCAGTAGTTCGAGGCCCGGCTTTCGCTGCCCGGACTCCAGCCGCGACAGCGTGCTGATCGGGATGCCGGTGGTCTCCGACAGGGCGGTGAGGGTGACTCCGCTGCGGCGGCGCAGTTCACGGAGCCGGGGCCCGACCGCGGCCAGCACCGCGTCGAAATCGTCGCTCATGTGGCCATCGTCGACCGGTCTTGCGATTCGCGCAAAGGGCTTTGTCAGTCGTACAACTCGGGCCTGCGGTCGGCCAGCACGTCGTTGCGTTCCGAGATCGCCTTGTCCCGGGCGCGAGACAGGTCGAGGTCGGCCACGACCAGGGTGTCCGCCGTGGACTCCGCGACCACCCAGCCGGATTCGTCGATGATCGAGGTACCCGCCGTCCACCGCTGCCCCCGCTCGGTTCCCGTGCGGTCGCAGATCGCCACGAACACCCGGTTGGTCCGCGCGGCCGCCATCGCCTGCACCACCTCGGGCGGACGCTCCCCGTGCGGCCTCGGCACGAGCGGCCAGTTGACCGGCGCCACGATCAGCTCGGCACCGCGCAGGGCCAGTGTCCGGGGCAGCTCGGGGAACTCCAGGTCGTAGCAGATCAGCACGCCCAGCGAACCGGCCTTGGTCCGCACCACGGGTGGCGGGAGCTCGCCCGGTGTGAACACCAGCCGTTCGCGATCCCACAGGTGGGTCTTGCGATAGACGGCCCGCACGCCTTCGCCGTCGAGCACGGCGGCGCTGTTGTAGAGCGCGCCGTCGTCGCCGAGCTCGCAGAACCCGGCGACGACGGTCAGCTCTCCCGCGGCTCGCACCCAGTCGGCGAGCAGTGGACCCCGTGCCGGGACGGCCACGGACCGGGCTTCGGCCTCGTCGGCGAACACGTATCCCGACGAGGCCAGCTCCGGCAGCACGAGCACCTCGGCGTCCCGCAGCCGCGCCGCGTGGATGGCAGCGAGCGTGCGCGCCCGGTTCTCGGCCAGGTCACCGAGCCGCGGCGCGAGCTGCGCACACGCGACCCTCGTCACCCGCGCTCCGGCTCGTCCCGCAGCAGCTGCGCGAGTACGTCGAACTCGTTGAACAGCGACCACTCCTCGACGATCCGGCCCTGCGCGAAGTACAGCTGCGAGATGCCCCAGAGGTGTACCCGCCGCCCGGTCGGCTCGCCGTAGAGCCCGTAGCCGCGGTGGGTTCCCGCACCGGTCCAGCGCACCGACACGCTGAACCCGTCGGACTCGTTGCCCATCCAGTACACCTCGTCGACCCGCACGCCGAGATCGGGGAACGTGGCGAGCAGGTTGCGGGCCATGCCGCGGACGTCCGAACGCCCGTAGCCGGTGCGGTTGGTCGTGCCGTGCCAGCGCACGGTCGGCGCGTAGACGCGGTCGACGGCACTGAGGTCGCGCCGGTTGTAGACGTCGTGGAAGAGCCTGCGCACCTCGTACTCGACGTCGAAGCCCGGACGCTCGGCCGCCGGGTACGGCAGCGGCTTTCGCCCGCCCTCGATGCGGTCGACCTCGGCGAACGGGCGTTCCGACAGCGTGGGGAACGTGACCGCGTTGCCGAACTCGCGGGCGGCGGCGAGCACGTCGATGCCGAGCTGCTGCAGCTTCGCCGCGGTGTTGTAGAGCACCCACTCCTCGTAGATCTCGTTGTCCCGCACCACGCAGTTGGCGATGACCCACGTCTCGAGCTTGCGGCCGGTGGGCTGGCCCCAGCGCCACGGGCCCGTGTTGTGCCCGATGTTGATGGCGCGGTGGGAGGTGACGAACCCCTCCTCGTCGGTGCCCGCCCAGATCACGTCGTCCGCGTAGTGCCTGCAGTCGGGGAAGGCGTTGATGCTCTGCATGGTGCCGTGGACGAGCTGCTCCACTCCGAAGTGGACACCGCTGTCGTCGTAGAGCCGGCAGCCCGGGCTGTAGGTGTCGTAGATGTAGCCGACGTCCTGGTCCTCCCAGATGCGGTGGGTGATACGCACGATGTAGTCGACGATGTCGGTGTAGGTGTCCTCGAAACCGCGCAGCGACTGCCTGCGCTCGCCCGGCTTGACGTTCGGCGCGTCGGCGCCGTAGCCGGGCCGCAGCGAGATGCTGTAGTCGGCGGGCATGGTGCGCCTGCCGGGCGCCATCGTGCCCGGCGGCGTCGACGGGCGGCTGTCGGCCTTCGCCGTCGCGGGCTTGGCCACCTCGTGGTTCTGATCGGCCTTGGTCATCGGTTGCCCTCCTGCTCCGGACGGTAGCCCGCGAGCCGCAGCGTCGCGGTCGCGCGGTGTGCCGCCATGCCCTCGTACTCCGAGATCACGTCGACGGCCTCGGCCAGCGCCGGGGTCGCCTCCCTGGTCACGCGCTGGTAGGTGAGCGGCTTGAGGAACCGCGACACCGACAGGCCCGCGCTGTGCTTGGCCCCGCCGGCCGTGGGCAGGACGTGGTTGGTGCCCGCCATGCCCTTGTCGGAGTAGGCGACCGTGCTCCACCGGCCGAGGAAGAGGGAGCCGTAGTTGCGCAGCGCGTCGTGGTAGTAGGCGTCGTCGGCGGTGTGCACCTCCAGGTGCTCCGGGGCCAGCTCGTCCATCAGCTCCACTGCGGTCGCGGCGTCCTTGGCCCAGGTGACCGAGCCGTAGTCCCGCCAGGCGGGGCCGGCGATGTCGCGTGTGGCGAGTGTCTCCAGCTGGCGGTCGATCTCGGCGATCACCTCCTCGCCGAGCCGCTGCGAGGTGGTGACGAGCGCAGCGGGCGACTCCGTGCCGTGCTCGGCCTGGCCGAGCAGGTCGGCGGCCACGAGCACGGGGTCGGCGGTGTCGTCGGCGAGCACCGCGACCTCCGAGGGCCCGGCGAGCAGGTCGATCGCGACACGGCCGAAGAGCTGCCGCTTCGCCTCGGCGACGTAGGCGTTGCCCGCGCCCACCAGCATGTCCACCGGCCGCTCGCCGAGCAGCCCGAAGGCCATCGCGGCCAGCGCCTGAACGCCGCCGAGCGCGTAGGCGCGGTCGGCGCCGGAGAGGTACGCGGAGTACAGCACGGCGGGGTGCGCGCGCCCGTCCCGTCCCGGTGGCGTGCAGGCCAGCACGCTCGGGACACCGGCGGCCTTGGCCACGCCCACGGTCATGAACGCGCTCGCCAGCAGCGGAAACCGGCCGGCGGGCAGGTAGGCGCCGACACGGCCGACCGGCACGTAGCGGTGCCCGGTGACGAGGCCGGGCGCCAGCTCGGTCTCGAAGTCGACGAGGTGGGCGCGCTGAGCGAGCGCGAAGGCACGGGTGCGCTCGGAGCCCAGCTCCAGCGCCACGCGCACGTCCTTGGGCAGCTCGTCGCCGGAGCGCTCCAGCTCGGCCGCGCTGATCTCCACGTCCCCGCCCTGCCAGCCGTCGAGGTCGCGGGCGTGGCGCAGCACGGCGTCCATGCCGTCGCGCTCGATCTCGCTCAGCATCGCCGAGACGCGCTCGGCGACCGCGGGGTCGCGCTGTGCGGGCGGCCGGTCGGCCGGGGTCTTAAGCAGGCGGTAGGAGCCGTCGAGCTCCGCGAGCCGGGAAGGGCTGAATCTCATGGCGATGACGCTAAATCCGGTGTCCCCAAAGGACAAGGCCAGTAAATCTTGAGGTTCGGATAGGGTTTCCCTATGACACTAAAGCAGCTGCGCGCGTTCCTGGAAGCGGTGCGCACGGGATCCTTCACCGCGGCCGCCGCGCGCATGGGCATCACGCAGGCGTCGGTGTCGGAGCTGATCCGCAAGCTGGAGGACGAGCACGGCACGCCGGTGTTCTCTCGTGGTGGCCGCAGGCTCGTGCTGACGGCGGCGGGATCAGCGCTGCTGCCGTTCGCCGAGCGCGCGGTCGCCGCGGCCGACGGCGCGCAGCAGGCGCTGCGCTCGGTGCGTTCGCTGCGCGGCGGGGTCGCCACGTTCGGGCTGCTGCGCAACGCGGCCTACTATCTGCTCTCCGATCTCGCGGAGCACTTCCACGACAACTACCCCGAGGTGCGGATCCGCCTGATCGGCCTCAACTCCGTCGAGGTCGCTGCCGCGGTCGCAGCCGGAACCGTCGAAGCCGGGCTCGTGGTGCTGCCCATCGACGACGCGGGGCTCACCGTGACGCCGCTGCTGCGCGACGAGGTGCTCTACGCAAGCACCGCGCCGGAACGCGTGGCCGAGCCGATGACCATCGGCGGGCTCGCGAACTCCAGGCTCATCCTCTACGACGCCCACTACGGATGGAAGGACCCGACGCGCCGCCAGCTCGCCGAACGCGCGCAGCTGGCCGGCGTCAAGCTGGAGCCGTGGATCGAGGTCGAGCACGTCGAATCCGCGCTGGGCCTCGTGGAGCGCGGCATCGGCGACACCATCGTGTCCAGGGCCGTGGCCGAGAGCGGCTCCTGCCCTCCGTCGGTGCGCACGGTGGGCTTCGCGGAGCCGCTCTACGACACGATCGCGCTCGTGCGGCGCGAGGCCGAGGTGCTATCCCCTGCCAGCAGGGAGCTCGCCAGGCTCGCCCAGCGGATGCTCCTCGCCCGCGACGGAGGGCGCTGAGGGCTCGTCGCCGCGCGCCCTGGCGATCTGGGCCAGAATGGACAGTTCGTCGTAGACCCGCCACTCGCGCACGATCCGGCCTTCCCTGAACAGGAACTGCGACGAGCCGAGCAGCGTCACCGGCGAGTCCGTGACGGCGCCGTAGGCCGGGGTCCCGCTGTAGGTGCCCTCCAGCCACCACAACACGCCCACGCGGACACCACCGTGCGCCGGGGAGTCGTGCGCGACGACGTCCCGCACCTCGAACCGCGCGTCCGGCAACGGGGCGAGCAGGTCGAGCAGCCCCAGCTGGTAGCCGTCCGGCCGGGTCAGCGTGCGTTCGCGCGAGATGTGGCACGTGACGTCCCGCGCGACGAACTCGGTCACCTCGTGCAGCATCCGCCGGTTCCACACGGCGTCGACGAGCCCGAGCACGTGCTCGCACTCCGCGCGGTGGTGACCGGGCCGCGCGCCCGAGTCACCCTCGGCGAGCACATCCGCGAGCGGGGCGCGCACGCCGTCCCAACCGGAGAACGCCAGCGTCCTGGCCACCGCGAACGGGTCGAGGCCGAGCTGGCGCACCACCGCGTACTCGTCGCGCACCACCCACTCCTCCTCCATCACGCCGCGCCGGTAGAGGCAGTTGGCGATGGTGCGGGAGGAGAACGAGCGGTGGGTCGGCGGCCCGTAGGCCGACCAGCCGGTGTGCGTTCCCGAGCTGAACACCCGGTGTGAGCTGAGGAACGCGTCGTCCCCGCGCGCCTCCCACACCACGTCCTCGGCCTGGCCGACCCGGCCCGGGAACGCCGCGATCTTCATCAGCGTCGAGCGCACCACCGGCTCGACACCCTTGCTGGTCCCGTAGGCGCCGTGCACGATCGCGTCAGAGGCGTAGTTCTCCCTGATCAGCCCGATGCCCCTGCGCACCCAGATCCGGTCGGTCCACTCGACGATGAACTCCTCCGGATCGCGGTAGGGCTCGTAGGCGATCTTGTCCACTGTGGTCACTCTTCTCCTTGCGGTCAGCGCCGGGTCAAGGTGCGGATCTGGGCGGCGGCCTCATCGAGCTTGGTGCGCACGTCGGCGCCGTGGGCCATCTCGTTGATCGCGACCTCCAGCACGTCCTGGATCTGCGGCCAGTCGATCGTCATCGGCACCGTGCGGGCGGTGCGCAGGGCCGACTCCTGCAGCTTCGGCAGCCCGTGGTTGACGGCGTTCACCTCGGGGTCGAGCATGTTCGCCGTGTGCACCACCACGCTGGTGGCGGTGTCCGGATCGGACTTGTCGAGCGCGACGTCGCGTTCGGTCTCGGCGCTGGTGACCCACTTCAGGTACTCCCACGCCGCTCCCTGGTGGTCGGACGTGTTGAGGATGCCCATCAGCCACGTGAAGCCGTAGGTCACCGTGGGTTTGCCCGGCCAGCCCGGCAGCGGGGCGACGCCGATGTCGCCGGCGACCTCCGGCTGCACCTTGGCCGGGTCGGTGAAGTCGTCCATCTGCCACGCCCACGTGAACACGGAGTTGGTGCGGTTCTGCTCGAAGGACTGCGTCGAATCGGTTTCCGTCCAGTTCGTCGACGCCTGCGGGCTGTGCCCGTCGCGCAGCAGCGCGAGATACTGCTCCGTGGCCGCCACGCCCTGCGGTGTGGTGAACGCGGGCTCGCCGTCACGGCCGAGGACGTCGGCTCCGTTGCTCCACAGCATGGACATCCACGTGTAGAGGTTCTGCCCTCCGCCCCGGCCGTACTGCCCGGCGAAGGCGGCCCTGCCGCCGGCGCCGTCGAGCCGCCGCAGCTGCGCGGTGAACTCGTCCCACGTCGTCGCCGGTGTCATGCCGAGCCGCTCGTACTCGCTCTTGCGGTAGAAGTGGTTGTAGGAGAAGCCACGGAACGGAATGCCGTACACGGTGTCCGGGTCACCGGCCCGCGCGGCCTGCTGGAACGGCGGGGAGAACTCGTCGATCGACCGGTCCGCGCGCCGCATCACCTCGTCGAGCGGCTGCAGGCCGATCTTCGCCGAGGCGCCGTAGGCGTCGGGCCACACCACGAGGTCGTAGGTGCCGCCGCCGACCGCGGTCTCCGCGACGATCTTCTGGAGGTACGACTCGTAGGGGATGTTGGCCCACTCGACGGTGATGCCCGTCTTCGCCGTGAACTCCCGGTCGGTCTTCTCCTGCAGAGCGGCGAACTGCGCGGTCGTCTTGCAGCAGCTGAGCAGCCGGATGTGCGTGCCGTCGTAGGGCTTGCCGGTGAGCAGGCCGAGCTCGTCGGTCGGCCCGGTGGCCACCGAGTCCAGCAGGTCCTGCTCGCTCGGGCCCGCCGCGCAACCGCTCGCCAGCAACGCCAGCGCGGCGCCGAGCGCGGCCACGAGCCTCGGTGTGCGCCTCATTTCACGGCTCCCATCGTCATTCCCTCGGCGAAGTGCTTGCGCACCAGCAACGCCATGATCAGCATCGGCGCCATCACCAGCAGGCCGGCCGCCGCCATCTGCCCCCACGCGACGCCCTCGGGCAGCACGAGCGTCATCAGCGCGACCGGCAGCGTCGAGGCGTCGGTCCGGGCCAGGAACGTGGGGAACAGGAACTCGTTCCACGACAGCAGGAACGAGAACACGGCGGCAACGAAGATGCCGGGCGCGGCGAGCGGCGTGATCACCCGCCACAGCAGGCTCACCTGGCCGCAGCCGTCGAGCCGGGCGGCCTCCTCGATCTCGATGGGCAAGCCGTCGACGAAACCCTTGAGCAGCCACGTGATGTAGGGGACGACGAGCGAGAGGTTGACCACCACCAGCGCGAGGTGCGTGTCGATGAGCCCGAGGCTGCGGAACAGCGTCAGGAATGGCAGCGCGATCGCCACGCCGGGGATGAACTGCGTGGCGACGATGGCCAGCAGCATCCCGCGGTGGCCGGGAAACCGGTAGCGCGAGAACGCGTAGGCCGCGAGCAGCGCCAGCGGGATCGAGACGATGGTGGTGGCCACCGCGATCAGCACGCTGTTGACGAGCGCGCCGGTGAGATCGCTGGCCCCGCCGAGGATCGCGGCGAAGTTGTCCAAGGTCGGCGCGAACACCACCGCCGTGGAGAAGGCGTCGCGGGCCGGCTTGAACGCGGTGAGCGCCATCCAGAGGATCGGGAACAGGACGAAGAACAGGATCGCCAGCGTCGCGAGCACCCGGAGGGCCGCGCGCACGATCGCCCAGCCGCCGGGCCGCCGCCGCGGACGTGGCGCCGGGGCCGACCGCGCAGGCGCGGGTGCGGGTTTCACGGCCATGTCGGTCATTTCGCCTCCTGCTTGGCCATCGCGATCAGGTACATGGTCGCCAGCACGCCGAGCACGAGCACGATCACCCACGACACGGCCGACGCGTAGCCGATGTCGAGGAACGTGAAGCCCTGCGAGTAGGCGAAGAAGTTGAGGCTCTCGGTGGCCCTGCCCGGTCCACCGCCGGTGGTGGTGACGACCTGGTCGAAGATCTTCACCGAGAAGACCGCCTTCAGGAAGATCACGATCAGCAGCAACGGCCGCAGCAGCGGGAAGGTGACGCGCCAGAACCGCTGCCACGCGTTCGCGCCGTCGATGGTGGCCGCTTCGCGCACCTCGGGCGAGATCGAGTTCAGACCGCCGAGCAGCATCAGCGCGATCAGCGGCGCCCAGCCCCACACCTCAGTCAGCGCGATCACCATCAGCGCCCAGAACGGGTCGCCGAGCCAGTTGATGTCGTCGGCGAACGGCAGCACGGTGTCGAGCATCTGGTCGTAGACACCGGTGTCCGGGTTGAGCATGAAACGCCACGAGAAGCCCTTGAGCGCGGGCGCCACCGCGAAGGGCAGGATCAGCAGCGCCTTGGTGAGCGCGCTGAGCCGGGTGCGGTTGTTGAGGATCAGCGCGATGCCAAGGCCGAGCCCGACCGACAGCACCACCGAGATCACGGTGAACTGCAGGGTCACGAGCGCGCTGTTGAAGAACGTGTCGTCGGTGAAGACGCGCTGGTACTGCTCGAGGCCGACGAACTCGCCCGCCTCCCTCGTCTCGTTGAGCCGCCAGTGGCGGAAGCTGGTGATGAGCGCCGAGACAAGCGGATACACGGTCGTGAGCACGACCGCGAGCAGGGCGGGCGCCAGGTGCAGGTACGGGACGGCGTGCTTGCGCATCCGGGACCGCGGGCGCGGCGGCGGGACGGTGGTTGCCACCATCGAGGGTCGACCTCCTCTGCCGGGAGAACGGCGGGGCTGGGATTCCGCGCAGTGTATGCGTATTCACAGCGGAAGGGCAACGGTGGATTCCGCCCACGGCGGGACGGCGACCTCGCACCGCGCATACGTCGTCTACGTGCGATGATGATGCGAACGCGCCGACAAGCCCGGCATCCGGGCCCGGGAAGCCGTGATGAATTGCGTATGTAGCGGTGCTGCGGGTCAGTTCCCCGAGGGCGCGCCGTGGGTGCGCCTGCCCACGAACCGGGGGCTCAGCACGACCCGCCTCGGCTCTCCCTGGTACGCCCCGGAGACCCGCTCGACCAGGAGCCCGGCCGCCGTCCGCGCCATCCCGCGCAGGTCGTGCCGCACGGTGCTCAGCTCGAAGCTCGCCCAGGAGGCCATCGGGATGTCGTCGAAGCCGACCACCGTCAGCTGCGACGGCACGTCGACGCCGAGCCGTCGCGCGGCGTCGAGCACGCCGATCGCGACGACGTCGTTTCCGCAGAACACGGCGGTCGGCGCGGGGTCGGCGGCCAGCAACTCGGGCAGCGCGTCACGACCCGTCTCGAACTCGAAGGGGCCGTGCCGCACGTGCGCGGGCCGCAGCGCGATACCCGCGTCGGCGAGCGCCTGCCGGAAACCCAGCTCCCGGTCGCGGCCCGTGCTGGTGTTGTCGGGACCGAAGATGCCGCCGATGTGCCGGTGCCCGTCCTCCACGAGCTGTCGCGCGACCTGCTCGCCGCCGAGCCGGTTGTCCACGGCCACCGCGTCGGCCGGCGTGGTGCCCTCGCGGTTGAGGTAGACGAACGGCAGCTCGCGGCGCCCCAGCTCGGCGGGCAGCGCCGAGTCAAGCGTCGAGGTGGCCAGCACGAGGCCGTCGATTGAGCGGTCCACGAGCCGCTCCGCCGACGCCGCGGCCTCGGAGCGCTCGGTGAACAGCATCATGCGGTAACCACGCTGCTCGAGCTCGTCGTGCAGCGGCCCCACCAGATGCGGGTAGAACGGGTTCGCCAGGTCGGTCACGAGCACGCCGATCCGGTGGCTGATGCGGGTGGAGAGGCTGCGGCCCGCCTCACTGGGCACGTAGTTGAGCGCCTCCGCCGCCATCCGCACCTTGCGCACGGTCTCCTCGGAGACCCGAGGGTCGCCGCGCAGCGCCCGAGAGACGGTCGGCTGCGAGACGCCGGCCAGTCGGGCCACGTCGCGGCTGGTGATCCCCACAGTTCCTCCCGATAGCCGTGCTGCCGCAAAAGCATACGTCCTCGCCCTGGTCGCACGCTCCGATGCCCTGGCCGGGGTTGACAAGAGACGTACCGTCCGAGCTAGTGTGCATACGTATGAACGAGGAGGATCCAGCTGTGATGAGTGATCGTGTGACGGTGACCGAGGCCGAGGCGGCCAGGCGGACCATCCGCCGCACCGACTTCGTCTCCTGCAACCAGGCGTTCATCGACTGCCGGACGCCGGGCTCTGATCGCAAGGAGAACTACGCGATGATCGGCCCCGGCGTCACCCAGAACGCCGACCAGGTGGTGAACCTGCGCGAACCGCACGGCTACAACATCGGTGCCGCTGCCATGCCCAGCGGCATCACCAACAACCTGCACCTGCACTTCACCGCCGAGGTCTTCTACTGCTTCCGCGGCGACTTCCTGCTGCGTTGGGGCGCTGACGGAAAGGACGGCGAGCTCGTCCTGCGCGAGGGCGACATCGCGTCGATGCCGACCTGGATCTTCCGCGGCTTCACCAACATCGGGCCCGACGACGGCTGGCTGTTCACCACGCTCGGGCACGACGACACCGGCGGCATCATCTGGGGGCCCTCGGTGCTGCGGGAGGCCGAGGGGCACGGCCTGTTCCTGACCGCCGAGAACCAGCTCATCGACACGGTCGCCGGCGACGAGCCGCCCGAGGACGTCGAGCTGGTGCGGCCCATGACGGACGAGCAGATCGCCGGCCTGCGCACCTACACCGCCGAGCAGATGCGCAGGCGCGTCGCGACCACGGCCGACCTCGAGTACTCCCCCGCTCCGTTCCTGGACAGCACGCTGCCGGGCGGCGGCGCGCAGCTCGCGCTCGTGATCGGGTACGGGATGACCGAGGACATGCACCAGGAGCCTCGCGTGTTCAACCCGCACGGCCACAACGTCGCGTGGCTGCGGGCGGAACCGGGCCAGGGCATGCTCCCCCACCGGCACGCCGAGACCCAGGTGCTGCTGGTCAAGGACGGCGAGTGGGAGGTCACGCTCAACCTGCACGACGAGGTGACGGTCCGGCTCGGTCCGTGGGACATGCTCTCCGTGCCGCGCGGCGCGTGGCGGGCGCTGCGCAACTCAGGGGACGACACCGCGACGATGCTCGTGATCAACGGCGGCGACGGCCGGGTGCGGCTGGAGTGGGACGCCGAGGTCGTCAAGGCCGCCGCGGACGCTGGGGTCGCCACCGACCACAACGGCTACGTCGCGCCGTACGCGCTCGTGCCGAGGACCATCGGCCGATGACGACGGCACCGCTCGTGCTGCTGCCCGGCATGCTCTGCGACGCCGGGCTGTGGGACGACGTGCGCGACGGGCTCGGTGGGTCCACAGTGGACGTCGAGCTGAGCGCGCCGAGCATCGAGGGCATGGCGAAGCAGGTGGTCGCCGCCGTCGACGGACCGTTCGCGCTCGCCGGGCTGAGCCTCGGGGCGATCGTCGGCTTCGAGGTGCTGCGCCTGGCCCCGGAGCGGGTCACCGGGTTCTGTGCGATGTCCACCAACGCCGGTGCTCCCCGCCCGCACCAGCTCGACCAGTGGGCCGCACTCGCCCGGCTCACCGCCGAGGGTGGCTTCGCCGACGCCGTCGAGGCGATCCTGCCGACGATGTTCGCCACCCCGGATCCGCCGGCCGAGCACGCGCGGCGGTTCCTCGCCATGGCCCGGCGGGTGGGCCCGGACACGTTCCGCGCACAGCTCGCTGCGCAGGCCACGCGCACCGACGCGCACGAGTCGCTGCGCGCTGTGCGGGTGCCGTCGCAAGTGCTGAGCGGCGGCGCCGACGCGCTGTGCCCGGAGAGCTTCCACACCGCGATCGCCTCCGCGATCCCCGGCGCCGACCTGCGCACGCTGCCCGGCGCCGGTCACCTGCTGCCCATCGAGCGGCCCGGCGACGTGGCCGGGCTGCTCGCCGACTGGCTGCGGACCGTGCCGCGGCGGAAGGAATCCCATGCCTGAGCCCCTCAAGCGACGCCTCCTCGCCGGTGAGCGGCTGCGCGGCGGACTCCTGCGGATGCCGGCGGACTTCCTGGTCGAGCTGGCGGGGGTCGCCGGGCTGGACTTCGTGCTCGTGGACTGCGAGCACGGCCCCGCCGACCTCGGGGCACTGCAACAGCACATCCAGGCCGCGCAGGCCAGGGGCATAGGGGTGCTGGTGCGGGTGGGCCACGACGAGCCCGCACTCGTGCTGCGGGTCCTTGACCTCGGGGCCGAGGGCATCGTGGTGCCGCACGTCGACACGGCGGACCAGGCACGGCGGGCCGTGCGGTCGGCGCACTACCCGCCGCTCGGCGACCGCGGGTTCGCCACCTACTCGCGGGCGGGGTCGTTCGGGGCCGCGTCCATCGCAGTCCACCTCGCCGCCTCGGCCGAGACCACGCTGGTGGTCCCGATGCTGGAAACGGCGGCCGCGTGCGCGGCCGCGAGCGAGATCGCGGCGGTGGACGGCGTGGACGCGCTGGTGGTCGGACCCGCCGATCTCTCGGTGTCGATGGGCCTCACCGGCGGCGCGGCGGAGCCCGCCGTGCGGGACGCGATGGGCCGCGCGGCGGCCGCGGCGCGGGAGGCGGGCAAGCCGATGCTGAGCATCGTCGGCACCAGGGAGCAGGCCGCGGCCGCGCCTGCGGGGGCCGTGGTGTTCAACCTGGCGCACGTCCTGCTGGGCACGTTCCGTGAGCTGGCAGCCTGGTGAGCCGGTCGATCGCTACCCACGGACGGCGCACCGTGCGCGCTGTGCGATGAACGCCGGGCCGCCGGCGCGATGACAGTGCTGACCCAGCGCTGTTGATGCAGTGCTGAGCCGACGCGCGCCCGCCAAGGCCCCTAGGGACTCACGTCGGCGACCACGCGGAAGCCGAGGTTGCCGCTGGAGCTGTCCGGGGTGTTCCCGGTGCGCGCGGCGACCCGGTACCGGTTGCAGTAGGAGTCGTGGCACAGGTACGAGCCGCCGCGCATCGCCCGGTTCGTCCGGCTCGGGTCGAACCAGTCGGCCGTCCACTCCCAGACGTTGCCCGAGGTGTTGTACAGGCCGAACCCGTTGGGGCGGAAGGCATCCACCGGCGCGGTACCGGCGTAGCCGTCGTCCTCGGTGTTCCGCACGGGGAACCTGCCCTGCCAGATGTTGCACCGGTGCTCGCCGTCCGGGGTCAGCTCGTCGCCCCACGGGTAGCGCTTCTGGTCCAGGCCGCCGCGCGCGGCGTACTCCCATTCGGCCTCGGTCGGCAGCCGCACCCCGGCCCACGCGCAGTAGGCGACCGCGTCGTTCCACGACACGTGCACCACGGGATGGTCCTGTCGCGCCTCGACGTCGCTGCCAGGGCCCTCCGGTGCCCTCCAGTACGCTCCCCCGACCGCGCACCACCACGGCGTCCCCTCCGGCCTCGGCGACCGCTTGCGCAGCTCAGCGGGGACGAAGCGGGCGAAGACGTAGGTCCAGCCGAACTTCTCGGCCTCGGTGCGGTATCCGGTGGCGTCCACGAACTGGGCGAAGCGGGCGTTGGTCACACAGAACGGGTCGATTGCGAACGGCGCCACGGTCACCTTCCTGATCGGCCCCTCGCGGTCGTCGGGGAACCCGTCGGCGTCCTCGGTGCCCATGCGGAAGGTCCCGCCCGGCACCGTGATCAGCCCGTCGGTGACGTGGGTCGTGCCGGGGTTCGTCCCCCGGCTCGCCTCGGCCACCGGCCCGGACCGGGACGGCGGGCAGCACTCGGACATGGGCGGCACCTCCTGTTTCCTCGCTCCACCCTAGGGCGCCGCGCGGGCACGGTCGCCGAGGCCCACGCGACGTACTCCTCGTGCGGCCACGCGCACACGGTGGTGAGGTGGTCGTAGGCGTCGTGGGAGGCGATCAGGCCGAGCGCGTCGGCGAGGCGCTCGCGGACCGCCGCGGCGCGCCCGGGCGGTAGCCCGGCGGTCTCGAACGACTCGAGCCACGCGGTGATCTCCCAGCGGCGGGCGAGCACCGGCTCGGCCCTGACCGCGGCGACCGCGGGGGCGTCGGCCGCGGCGAGGAGCGAACGCCCCGTCAGATCCCGTGGGAGGCAGACGCCGTCTGCCCCTGCCGGACGAGCGCGGTCACAGGTGGATCCAACGATGCTCGCGGCCCTGCCGGTCGTTCCAGACGTAGTCGAGCCGGTTGTGGACCTCGACCACATCGGACACCCGCTCGGTGAGCGTGGTCGCCAGCTCGACGTCGCTCTTGGCCGGGAGCTGACCGAGTAGCGTCACGACACCGCGCTCGACGGCGACGCCGACCGAGCCGGCGGAAACGCCCAGCCGCAGTCCGAAGACGTCGTCGACCATGTCGCGCCGGATCTCCTCGTCGTGGCGCAGGAAACCGCGCAGCAGGTCGGCCCGCGACAGCACGCCGACGAGCCGTTCACCGTCCACAACGCACAGTCGGCGGACCTCATCGACGACCACATCATCAACATCTACGCGCTCGTGCCGATCCTGCTGGCCGACGTCTGCGCGGGCAACACCTGGGTGCCGGCCGCTACCGGGCCCAGCTGGTCAAGCACAGCCGCTGGCTGCTCTGAACGGGTACGCTCGATCCCGCGCGCAGGCGCGCCCACGGAGCGCCGGACTCTGCTCAGCCGGGCTCGCGCCGTTCCCCGGGACCGCCGGGATGGGCGAGGTCGTAGGCGCGGGAGACCTTCTGGGGCACCACCATCCGCCACGCGTCCACGACGAGCTCGCGGGCCTCCGCCGGATCCAGCGCGGCGAGCTCGGCGCGGACCCAGTTGAACCGCAGGTCCGACTCCGACGGCAGCCGGAACTTCTCCGGCTCTCCGGCGACGAGCGCGGCGCGCTCCTCCTTCGGGAACGCGAACTCCATCACCGTCTCGTCGAGGGAGAACGCGACGTAGACGATCTGCTTGACCCGGAACTTCAACCGGCCGCGCACGTAGACCGGATAGGAGCGCTCGAGCTCCGAGCCCAGGGCGCGGACATCCTCGATCACCGCCATGACACACCTCCTCGCCCGAGGACGAAGGCGGCCATCCCGCCCGCGGCGGAGCGCGCGGGCCGCCGGTCGTCCTCGTACCGGGCCGCTCCCGTCGCCGAGAGGGCGGCCGCGAACGCTCTGGCCGCACTCATTCGTCGAAAATCGGACGGACCTCGACCTTTCGGTTACAGGCCTTCGATCCCTCGGCGGCGAGCTTCAACGCCACGTCGAGGTCGGGGGCCTCGATGATCCAGAAGCCGATGAGGTACTCCTTCGATTCCAGGAAGGGCCCGTCGGTGAACAGCGCCTCCCTGCCCCGGTTGTCGATGACGGTGGCCGCGCTGGGCGAGGCGAGACCGGCTGCGAAGACCCAGTGGCCCTCGGCCTTGAGCCGGTCATTGAACCCGTCGATCGCCGTCTGCTCGTCCGGAGTGGCGAGGCCGGACTGGTCGTGGATCACCGAAACGAGATACTGCATCTGAGAATCCTCTCCTGTGGTGTCAAGACCGGGTGGTGGTGCGGTCGGGTCCTTCCGTCGGCGCGTACCGCGGGCGTCCGGCAGGCCGGAAGACCTGGATCGTCACGCCCTTCGAGTCGACGCGCGACTCGAGCAGCTCGAGCGCGAGGTCCGCACCGGTCTGCGGGAACAGTCGCGCGCCCTGGCCGAGAATCACCGGGATCACAATCAGGGTCAGCTCGTCGACCAGCTCGTGCTCCAGCAGCCACCGGGTCAGGACGCCGCTGCCGTGCACCTGCAGCTCGCCACCCGGCTTGGCCTTCAGGTCCGCGATCGCGGTTGCGAGATCGCCGGACAGGACGGTGGTGCCCGGCCACCCCGAATCGGTGAGGGTGGTCGACGCCACGTACTTGGGCCGTGTGTTCAAGGCCCGCATGACGGGTTCCCAGCCGGGGACGTCCTGGGCCGCCAAGGACCCCCACGAGGCTGCGAAGAGCTCGTAGGTCCGCCTGCCGAACAGGAATGCGTCGGCACGCTGGTAGGTCTGGTTGATGAAGGCGCGGGTCTCGTGGTCACCCTTGCCCCGGGCCCACCCGCCGCGCTCGAATCCGTACCTGCGGTCCTCATCCGACGCGTGGCCGTTCCCCTGCATCACTCCGTCGATAGTCACCTGGGTCATGGTCGTCAGCTTCATGGTCGCGCTTCCTCACCGTCGGCGCCGCCCCGTCGCGGGCGGCCTCACCCCTGCTACGAACAGCACCGCCCCGATCCGACACCGCCTTCCGGAATTTCCGCGGATAACGTTCCGGCAGGCCTGGAACAACAGTCGCCGACAGGCGCCGACCCGCTCCGCAACCCCCGCCGTCCCGTCGGCGACGTCGTGCGGGGTGGCTCAGCCGCGATGCGCGTCGCGCTCGTGCCGCACGATCACCACCGGGCAATGCGCGTGGTGGATGAGCGCCTGGCTGGTCGACCCGAGCAGCAGCCCGCTGAAACCACCGCGGCCCCGGCTGCCGACGACCAGCAGTGACGCCGTGCCGGAGCGCTGCAGAGCTGGTGCCGGGGTGCACGTCCGGGTACTTTTCCTGCCAACCGGCGAGCCGCTCGGCGAGCTACCGCTGCTGGTCCTTCTCGTACGGGCCACCCTCGAAGTACCGGCGGGCCTGGTTGAACGCGCGGTCGTACTCGACGTCCAGCGACGCGTTCACCGCCATCAGAGGCACGCCTCGCAGGGACGCCTCGTGGTAGGCGACGCCGATCGCCTCCTCGCTGACCGGCTGCCGTCGACGCCGACCACCACGGGAACGTCGGCGGGCGCGGCGCTGCCGTCCTCGTGCTTGCGAAGCACCACCACCGGGCCCTCCGCCGGTGGCTCGGCCTCCGGTGTGCGGCCCCGGACGACCGCGACGGGACACCACCGCGCGTGGGAGACGAGTGCGGTGGCGACGGAGCCGACGAGCGTGGCGGTCAGCGTCCTCAGCCCGCGTGTGCCGACCCACGAGCATCCGCGCGGAGGCGGCGCGGATGCTCGCAGCACGGCGACCGCGCCGCCGACCTGGAACTCCGTGGTGACCGTGAGCCTGCCGACGCCGTCCGCGGACTCCGCCGCCGTCTCGGCCGCTTCCGCGAGCCTGCGCCACCCCTCCGCGCGCAGGTCGTCGAGGAAGCCCCGCGGCAACCCGGCACCGGCCTCCCTATGGGGTGGGGATCATGCCCACGGCGACCAGCCGCAGGGCGCGCGTTTCTCAGGCGCCGCGGCGCGGCCCAGGCCGCGGGGCCGCCACCGGTGTCGGCCTGGCTCGATGCCGCCGCGCGGGCCGCGGCCGGGAGCAGGGCCTTCCGTCACCTCACCGGGCACGGCGCGTGCTCCGGTCCGGGGACCTTGGGCCCTTCCCCGGTCCCGGCGTCGGCGGCGACAGTGGCGGCATGCTGGCCTGGCGAGTCCGTCGTCCGAGCACCGCGCCCTATCCGGGGTTCGAGGCACGGGAGGAGCCCACGCCACGGCCGGAACGCGGGGAACTGCTCATCCGGGTGCGGGCCTGCGGGGTGTGCCGCACCGATCTGCACGTGGTCGAAGGGGACCTCCCGCCGCATCGTCCCGGCGTGGTCCCTGGCCACGAGGTCGTCGGGGAGGTCGTCGACGTCGCCGAGGGCGCGACCGGTTTCGCGCCCGGTGACCTCGTCGGGGTGGCGTGGCTCCGTGGCACGTGTGGACGGTGCCGCTACTGCCGCCGTGGCGCCGAGAACCTGTGTCCGCTATCGGTCTACACGGGCTGGGACGCCGACGGTGGCTACGCCGGTTTCGTCACCGCCCCGGCCGCGTACGCGCATCGGCTTCCCTCCGGCTACACCGACGCGGAGCTCGCGCCGCTGCTGTGCGCGGGCATCATCGGCTACCGCGCGCTGAAGCGAGCCGAACTGCCCGACGCGGGCCGTCTCGGCATCTACGGGTTCGGCGCGAGCGCGCACCTGGCCGCGCAGGTCGCGCTGGCGCGAGGGGCGACGGTCCACGTGTTCACCCGCAGCGCCAGCGCCCGCGAGCTGGCGCTGAAGCTGGGCGCCGGCTCGGCGGGCGGGGCCACAGATCCCCCACCGGAGCCGCTCGACGCGGCGATACTGTTCGCCCCGGTCGGCACACTCGTACCGCCCGCGCTCGCCGCACTCGACCGCGGCGGCACGCTGGCTCTCGCGGGCATCCACCTCACCGACATCCCCGTGCTCGACTACCAGCGGCATCTTTTCCAGGAGCGGCAGCTGCGCAGCGTCACCGCCAACACCCGCGCCGACGCCAGGGAGTTCCTCGCCATCGCCGCCGAGCATCCGCTGAAGGTGGTCACCACGCCGTATCCGCTCGACCGCGCCGACCGCGCTTTGGCCGACCTCGCGGCCGGCCGGGTCGACGGAGCGGCGGTACTCATCCCCTAGCCAGGGGTGCGAGGCGGCGGGATGGGCTCGGTCTCCACGCGGTGAAGGCCACCTTCACCGCGTGGAACAAGACATGGCGGCGCGGAGCGACTCCGTGGCGGGTGGTGGCCGGAGACGGGTGGGCGCAGGCATGGTGGCCTTGAGAGCAGGCCAGTCGCTGACCTGGACGACTTGCACCGGAGGGCCGCTTGACCGGGGAATATGGCTTGCGTCCGTTGGCGTCGGTGTGCGGTGCTAGTCGACATGGCGGGTACCGGGTAGCGGGCACGCACTTGCGTCCGGCTGTCGCCTTCGGTCGTGCCCGCCCTGGCGTTACCTGCCTAGCTGGGTGCGTCCGTGGCGGCCCGCTTGAGTTGGCGTTCGTCGTCGGTGGCGAGCAGGCGGGCGACGTGTTCGATGCGGATGTCCAGGCGGGTGGAGTTGACGCCGTGGCCGGTCTTACGGGCTGCGCGGAGGGCGGCCCAGGCGGCGTCCAGTTCGCCGGAGCGGGCGTAGGCCTCGGCGATCCAAGTGCGGTAGAGGGCGACCTCACGTGCGTGTTCTGGTGTGTAGGCGGCGACGGCGGCGGAGATGAGCGGTTCGGCATGGGCGGGGTCGCCGAGTTCGATGAGGCAGCGTCCGGCCATGATGTCGATCTCCTTGCGGTCCAGCCAGTACACCCATTCCGGCTCCGGGTTGCCGGGCGTGCGCGCCTCGTAGGCGTCGTCCACCGCGTCGAGTGCGTGTCGGGTGCCGTCGGCGTCGCGGGATCGGGCGCTGGCCCAGGCGACCCGCTCCAGGAGCAGGGCGCGGACCACGGGGGTGGCGTCGGTGGCGCCCTTGACAGCAGAGCGCGCGAGCAGGGCGGCGTCGGCGGGGTTTCCGACGTTGGCGATCTGGTAGCTGAGGCTGGACAGCAACTGCCCGGCCAGGGCGCGGTTTCCTGCCTCGTGGGCGGCGGAGACGCCGGAGAGGTAGACGTGCTGGGCCTCGGCGTAGTGACCGGCGTCGCTGGCGACCCATCCGGCGAGCTGGGCCAGCTCACCGACGACGGTGAGCAGACGCCGGCCGGTGTTCTGGTCGTAGCTGGCTTCGGTGACGACTTGCTGGGCGTCGGTCAGCTCCCGGCGCACGAGAGGGAACAAGTCGCCGCCGCCGATCACGTCGTCCAGGTGCCGCAGGTCGATCACGCGGCGTTCCAGCTCGGTGGCGAGGCTGTCGCCGACGCGGCGCCCGAAAGCGGTGTGGATCGCAACGGGGGTATCCGCCACGAGCCATTCGTGTGCGACCCGCAACGGGTCATCCGGGCGGCCGTACAGGGCGTCCACCGAGATGTCGAGCGCGCGGGAGTAGGCGGTGACATGCTCCGGCTTGACGGTGCGCTTGCCGGTCTCCAACAGACCAAGCAAGGGCTTGCTGTAGTGGGTGCGGGCGGCCATCGCGGCCAGGCTGACCCCGGCGGCCTCGCGGGCCGCCCGTAACGCTGCCCCCAGTTCGCTCACCCGGTCACCACCTGCACGACGACGCTTGTAGACGACAGTAGACGCCCGACCTCTGTCTATCGTGCCCGATCTTCCCGATGGTGGAGAACGTGCGGAAGCCCGGTGGTCGCAACCCGACCCGGCCATCGGGCTCCACGTCCACCGGAAGCGGGGGGGGG